>NZ_JAFMPZ010000062.1 GCF_017353455.1 Streptomyces laculatispora | reverse complement strand
CACTAACTGAACGGTATTGGGCCTTGCCCGCACGCCCCGTTCCGGCACGGGCCGGACCCGAGCGTAGTCCGTCCAGGCGATCCGGGGCCGTGGACTCCCAGGCACTGGGGGATGCGGCCCCGCGCCGTGACCGGGAAGGTTGGCCGGGCCCGTGGCGTGGTTCCCAGGCGGACAGGAAGACGCGTACCAGGCGCCGGGCCTCGGCCGCGCTCGCGTGGCAGGACCACGTTGTTGCCGGGGTGCCCTGTGCGGCGGGGGCGCACGACGTTCATGCGGCCCATCGCCGCCTCTCGGCCCGAACTCCGCGCGGCACAGGCTGAATCGCGCTCGTGGGCGGCCTGTGCGCGGCAGGGTGCGGCTGTGTCTGGTGGTGTCCGGAGGCAGACGTCGACCGCGCGGCGCGCCACCAGCTCGGGGTCGATCCTCGGCGCGGCCGGGCCGGCGGTGCCGTTCAGGACGAATTTCTCCGCCGGGGGCTGAGGTGTCGCCTTCTCGTACGTGCACTTGGGGGCCGGGCCGCCCGAGCCCTGGGTGCCGGCGGGCTTTGCCTTGGTGCCCGTGCGGAGTCAGAATCTCGGCGGCGGAAATTGCGGTCGTAGCAACTCGCCCGACCCCGATCCGGAGCCGTCCGGATCCGTCGGCCGAACCGCACGGCAGGCGGGGCAACATCAGCGGGCCAGGCCGAGACACGCGACCACAAGTGCCCCGCCGGCGATGGCGACCATGAGCGAGGTCGCGAGGGACGGATGCTGGTGTGCGACGTAGAGGAGACCGCCCATCACCAGGAGGGCGACGACGCCTACGAGGAACAGGGTCAGCGGGGAGTGCGAGGACACGACGGGTCTCCGTTTCGAGGTCGGGTACGAGTACCGCGCGGCCCGATCCACCAGAGGCCTGGCCGGGCAGGCCCGACGCTAGGGGCGGGTACAGCGTGGTTCCGGGAGTCCGGCTCCCTCGCCCCCAAGAAGGCCCGTCGGCAACAGATCAAAAAACCGATGCTGACCTGCGGCTTTCAAACGATCCAATGAACCGCCGCGCGCCCCCTCTGAGCCGCGAATGAGCCGCGCACGGCAGTCGCCCGGGACTGGGAGACCCGGGGCGGCTGACAGGCACCCAGATAGGCGTACCGGGCGGTTTGCATAGCGAATCCGATGTTGGGCAGACAACCGCTGGCACAACCCTCGCCGATCGCACCTCTGGTCGCACCTCACGTCGCGCTCCCGGTCGCGTCAGGATTCGGCGCGATGGAGGGAAAAACGCAGGCCGCAGGGTCCGCCACGGCCGGGCGGCACGCCGACTGCTGACCTACAGAGGGGCCCTCGCGTACCTGAGGCGGGAGCGGGGGCGGCACGGCCCACGGCTGTTCTTCCAGCAGGTGCCGGAGGACAAGGTCGCCAAGAACCGCGTCCACCTCGACGTCCGCGCGGCTCCCGGACTGCAGAGAGAGGAGCGGATGGCGGCGCTGGAGGTCGAGTGCGACCGGCTCGTCTCACTGGGAGCAAAGCGGGTACGTCTCTATGAGCCCGCTCCCCCGATGAGCGCCGGCTTCATCGTGATGACCGACCCCGAGGGCAAGGAGTTCTGCCTGGACTGACGCACAGCTGTAGTTGCGGAAGCCGCGGCCGGTCTTGCGGCCGAGACAGCCGGCAGTGCCGAGGTGCTCCAGCAGCGGGGACAGAACGTTCGGTCTGAAGGATGTTCTGGTCCTGCTCGACGGCCTACGGGCCGTGTCCAACGGGGAGTTGACGTCGGCGGCGCTCACAATATTCAGTGGATCGGACGGGCCGCGTTCCGGACAGTAGGGGGCGATGAAAACCACACCGGAGGAGCCCTGACATGTCGACGCTGCACGTGACCGCCGAAACGCTGACGATCCACGAGCACCCGAACGCCGACGCCCTCGAACTGGCCCAGGTGGGCCTGTACCGGGCCGTCGTCGCCAAGGGCGCTTACCGCAGCGGTGATGTCGCCGTCTACATTCCGGAGCAGTCCGTCCTCCCGCAGGGGCTGATCGAGGAGCTGCGCCTGAGCGGCCGTCTGGCCGGAAGCACGGCCGACCGGGTGAAGGCGGTGCGGCTGCGCGGGGAGCTGTCGCAGGGCATCGTCTGCCGCCCGGGGGCGCTGGCAGACGTCGACCTGGCCCGGGCGGCCGCGGACGGCACCGACTTCGCCGAGCTGCTGGGCATCACCAAGTGGGTGCCGCCGATCCCGCCCACGATGAACGGAGAGGTGGAGTCCGCGCCCGATCTGCTGCCCTGGTGCGACATCGAGAACGTCCAGCGCTATCCGGGCATCTTCGAGCCCGGGGAGCCGGTCGTCCTCACCGAGAAGGTGCACGGCTCGGCCTGCCTGGTCACGTACACCGTGGAGGACGGTCGTACATGGGTGTCGTCCAAGGGGTTCGGGGCCAAGGGGCTCGCCCTGAAGGAGGACCCGCGCAATCTGTGCTGGCGCGCGGTCCACACCCATGGCGTGCCTGCGGCGGCGGCGCGTCTCGCCGAGAAGCTGGGCGCGACCCGCGTCGGCATCTTCGGCGAGGTGTACGGCGCCGGGGTGCAGGACCTCGACTACGGCGCGGACGCCCGCGGCGAGACGCTGGGGTACGCGGTCTTCGACCTGTCCGCAGAAATAGCCGGACAGGTCCGCAGGCTGGATCCGGCAGACCTGCTGGAGGGTGAACTGCCGCTCGTACCCAGGCTGTACGAGGGCCCGTACGACATCGACAAGGTGCTGGAGCTCGCCTCGGGGTGGGAGACCGTCTCCGGGCGTGAACTGCATCTGCGTGAGGGTGTGGTGATCCGCCCGGCCGTCGAGCGCCACAGCCCGGTGGTCGGCGGACGGGCGATCGCCAAGGCGGTCAGCCCGGCGTACCTGACCCGCAAGGGCGGCACTGAGTACGAGTGAGCCCCGGCCGCGGGGGCCCCGCACGGGGAGGGCGCCCCACGGCCGGTTCAAGTCAGCCGCCGAGTCGTTCTTCCAGGGCCTCAAGCGGGAACTGCTGCACGGACGGCGCTGGACGTCGAAAGCACTGGCCCGCCTGGAACTGTTCCGCTGGATGTCGTATGCGGACAGTGAGCAATGGGGATACGTCGCCTACAAGACTGTCTGAATCTGTGCGAATCGCCCGTCGGCCCGTGAGGGCGGAAACAGGAACGCCGCCTCATGGCACGGGCCCGGCCGCGCTGCGCCATCAGAGGCGGTGCAGTGGGGCTGCTCCGTCGGCCCAGTGCCAGTTCACCGGCTGCCACTGCTTCTTGAGGGCAGTGCGTTCCTTGGCGTAGCCGCCCGGCACGCTCCGGGTGCGGACGGACCGCCGCCGGCCAACTGGGAGCTGCACCGCACGCTGACGGAAACGCTGGAGAGCTGGCAGGAGGACGGCACGCTGCGTGAGGGCTCGCTGCTGCTGGTCGAGTGGCTGATAGCCGAACTACCGCCGTCCGGCTCACCGGCGCCCGCCGAGGTGACGTCATCTCAGCGGGAAACGCCTGACGGCTGTTCCCACACCAGCCAGCGAGTGGGGACAGCCGTCAGCTTTTTTTACTTGCTGCGGGCGATGCTCGCTACGAGAGCGTTCACGACCTCCTGCAGTGCACTGATTTGCACGTCATCGACCACGTCCGGAAGGCTCGCCGGATCGATGGCCGCGATGCTTCGGCGTGTGGCTTTGAGTGCGGTCTGGAAGCGTGCGCGCTGCTCGGTGGCGTGTGCACGGTTCTGCCGTCCCTGCTCCGGCCGTGGGCGTGGTGGAACTCCTTGCCCAAGTCCAGGCCGAGGAAGAGGCCTATCGCGGTCGTGTCGACCATGTGCGCGTGCCCCTTGCCTCGATGGGCGCGGATCTGATGGTGCACTCCGCCACCAAGTACATCGGTGGGCACAGCGACGCCACGGGCGGGGGCGTCGTCGGCGGCTCGACCTGGCTGAGCAGGACCGAGGGCGGCCTGCCGGGGCGGGGCTCGTCCGTCAGTCCGTCCAGACGCAGGGTGATGGACCGGGAGTGCCAGCGGTTCACCGTCGCGTGGGCGATGCCGAGTCCGGCCGCGGTCTCCTTGTTCGTCCCGGCCTCCGCACACCGCAGCACGATCTTCGCCCGCAGCGCCAGGAACTGCGCGGTCTTCGCCCGCCGCGACCAGCGCGTCAACTCCGCACGCTCTGCCTCGCTGAGTACCAGTTCCGACTTGTGCTGGCTCGTCCACCAGTCCCGCCATCCGCCGGTCAGCGAACCGCGAGCGCCACTTGCGCACCGTCTCCGTGGACACCCTGAAGTCCGCTGGCACACGCGTGTTTGACGCGCCTTCCGCGCAGGCCAGAACGATCCGGGCCCGCTCCGCTACACGAGCTGGGACGTGCCACACAGGGCCGCCGTACCTCATGTGTGATGAACTATGGCCCGGTTTCGAGACGTTGATCTCGTCCCGGCAAGAAAGTTGGAGGGATCGTGAACCTTGGCGGGGGGACGTGGCAGCGACTGACCGCCGTGGTGCTCGTCATGGCGGTGGCGGCCGGGTGTACGGGTCAGGGCGAAGGGCCGGACGGCGGGAACGACAAAGACCTGCTGCGGAACCACGACTGGACGCAGATGCCAGGCACCACCGCGCGGAACGACATCCTGCGGGTCAGCGCATCGGATCGGCACATCGTGGAGCAGGACTCCTCCGGCGGCCAGCCCAATCCCCCGCTGAACCTGGCCGGCCCGCATCTGAGGTCCGATGGCGACTTCACCGTCACCGCACGCATGTCCGGTGTGGGCGACGAAGACGGCGACTCATGGCTGCGGCTGTACGGACGGGTACCGGTCATCTACGACGAGTGGCGGCAGGAGCGGCCCTCACTCCGCGTCGGCGTGACCGCCGACGGACAAGTGAAGGTACAGATATGGGACGGCGAGGGCGACGAGCCAGCCACCTCCAAGGTTTTCGACTGCGGCTGCTCCGGGACGGTGACGCTGGCCGTGTCGAGCATCGGTGACACCTTCCGCGTGAAAGCCGACGGGCGGCGGCTGGGAACCGTGCAGGACCCGGGGGTGTTCGCCGAGGGCACTGTCTGGTTCGGTCTGGAGGCGGACGGGGGCGAAGACGAGCGCCGCGAGGGATGGCGTCTGACGCAGCTGATCGCGCGGGCAGAGAGCGGTGACTCGCTCCGCGTGGTCAACGCGCCGCAGCTACGCCAGGAGCAGTCCGACGACTCGCTGCGTGCGCGGGCCGCAGACGTGGGGCGGCCGTTCGACGTCGGCGCCGCCCTAGCCGAGAACCCGCTGCTCACCGACTCCCGCTACCGGGCGCTCGCGGGGAGCCAGTTCTCCATGGTCACTCCGGAGAACGCGTTCAAGCCACAGTTCCTCCACCCGCGCCGGGGCGTCTACGATTTTCGCGACGCGGACCTACTCGTACGCTTCGCCCGCGCAAACGACATGAAGGTTCATGCGCACACCCTCGTCTGGCACGAGGCTCTGCCCAACTGGATGCGGGAGAACGACGATCCCGAGGAGGTGCGCCGGACCATGCTCCGGCACATCGCCACGGTCGCCGGTCACTTCAAGGGGAAGGTCGCGGAATGGGATGTGGTCAACGAGCCCATGTCCGACGACGAGGAGAGCTACACCAACGGGGATCTTGGTCTGCGCTCCGAGCAGAGCCCGTGGTTCGAGGCCATGGGCGAGGAGTACATCGACGAGGCGTTCAGGGCCGCCCACCGGGCCGATCCGAAGGCACGGCTGTTCCTCAACGAGTACGGGGTCGAGGAGGAAGGCGAGCGGTGGGACGCCCTTTACGATCTGGTCAAGCGGCTCAAGGAACGGGGCGTACCGATCGACGGCGTGGGTTTCCAGAACCATGAGTACGCACCCGACGACCGCACCGACCCGGAGACCTTCCGCAGCCATGTGCGGGATCTGGCGGAGCTCGGGGTCCAGGCGCGGGTGTCGGAGATGGACGTCCCCATAGGCGAGGACGAGGAGGACGGGCGGGAGACCCAGGCCGACGAGATGGTGGGCAAGCTGCGGGTCTGCCTGGAGGAGCCGAACTGCACATCGTTCTCCACATGGGGATTCACCGACCGGTACGGTTCCACCGCCGACACCAAAATCTATCCTCCGCGCACGGCCGATTCCCTGCCGTGGGACGCGGCCCTACGGCCGAAGCTGGCGTACGAGCGGCTGCTCGAGGCCTTTGACGAGGCGTGAGGGCACTGTCACGTTGTTGGGTGGGTGTCTGATGACGTGACAGAGTGTGGTGCGGTCGGGTTCCGGCTGTGTGTTCAGGGCGTGGTGGGCAGGCCGGTGGCGCCGGTGATCTGCTCCCAGATGGTGAAGCGGACGGTCATTTCGGCGCGGTAGTCGGGTGCGGCCATGAGTGGCGGCGGGGTCGGAAGTGGGGTGAGATGCCGCTGAACGCGGACAGGAAGCGTTGTGCTCCGCCAGCGGAGCGGAAGCCTTTCATCGCGCGTTCACGCTGTCTGGTGGGCTGATGACTTTTCTCGGCCCGGTTGTTCAGGCCCTTGTGGGAGCGGTGCTCGACGGAGGGCATGACCTCGCGGTGAGCGGCACCGTAGGAGCGAAGCTTGTCCGTGACGACCACCCGCGGTACCGCACCGGTCTTCTTCATCAGCCTGCGGAAGAAGCGCCTGGCCGCGGCCTTGTCCCGCTTCCCCTGGACGAGGAAGTCGAGCACGTTGCCGTCCTGGTCGACGGCCCGCCACAGGTACTTCCGCTCGCCGTTGATCTTGATGAAGACCTCGTCCAGATGCCATTTGGCCCCGGGCCGGGGCCGTCGGCGGCGCAGTCCGTCGGCGTAGGCCTGCCCGAACTTCACACACACCGTCTCGTACGAGACGGTGACACCGCGCCGGAGCATCAGCTCCTCCACCTCACGGAAGCTGAGCGGAAAGCGGAAGTACATCCACACGCAGTGGGAGATGACCTCGACCGAGTACCGGTGCCCCTTATACGAAAGCAACGCGCTCACCACGGACGATCCCCCTCCAGCATGATCAACGTCGAGGATCCTCCCACGCCGCCCGCCAACGTGACAGTGCCAACGCAGACCCTCCACGACACGGCGCACCAGAAGGCATCTGCCGTGAAAAGTCAGCCGGGCATTAGCGTGGGCCATCAAGACCTCCGGTCATGGTGAAGACAGGCATCTCCACTACGCCCGGAGGTCTCTTCTTGATCAACTACCGACGCGAGTAACCAACCTCATGGCTGAGTACATCTAGCGGCTGCGTCGAGGGCGCCGGTACGCAGCTGGTAGCGGACAGCGGTGGCCTCGGTGGCTGTTGCCCGCGCAGCCCGCAGCACGAGCCACCGCCCGGCGCCCAGGGCCGTACGGCGTCGTCGTACGCGCCGTCGGCGATGCACCAGCGGGCCACGTCGAGTGCGTATTCCCCTGCCCCGTACCGAAGCTCGCACCTGAGCCCGGGCATGATCGTCAGGCGAATCACTTGCTCACGCCGGAGAACTTCGTGATCGCGCTGATCGACCACCAGCCGAGCCAGTACTCGACGGTGACGTCTTCCAGCCTGGAGGAAATCGACCTGAACGTTCGTGCTGTCGCCAAGCCGGCGACGGCGTACGAGATCCCGGTGGTGCTGAGCACTGTGGCCCTGGACATTGCTGGCCCAGTTGGCGGTCCAATCGAAGGCGGTGGGCGCGCGCGGATTCAGCCCCTCAGATCTGATACCGGCCCGGTGCGAACAGGGCGAGGTTCTCGGCCACCCACTTCGATGTGGACTTCAGCCCCTCCCCGAGGGGCGTCTCCGGTTGCCAGCCCGCCCACTCCCGCGCCCGGGAGTTGTCCGAGAGCAGCCGCTCCACCTCACTGCCCGAGGGTCGCAGTCGCGCCGGGTCGACTATCACCGAGGCTTCCCGCCCCGAGGCCGTGATCAGCGCCTGTGCCAGATCGCCGATCGAGATCTCCCGCCCGGAGCCCAGGTTCACCACCTCGCCGAGCGCCCGGTCGCACTCGGCCACCGCCAGGAACCCCCGCGCTGTGTCCGTGACGTACGTGAAGTCCCGGGTCGGTGTGAGCGAGCCGAGCTTGATCTCCCTTGCGCCGGCATGCAGTTGGGCCAGGATCGTGGGGATCACGGCGCGCGCGGACTGCCTGGGTCCGTACGTGTTGAAGGGCCGCACGACGGTGACTGGCAGGTCGAAGGCGTGCCGGTGCGACAGCGCCATCATGTCGGCGCCGATCTTGGAGGCGGAGTACGGGGACTGCGGCTGCAGTGGATGGGTCTCGTCGATCGGCACGGTCAGGGCGGTTCCGTACACCTCGCTGGTGGAGGTGTGGACGAGCCGCCGCACGGAGTGGCGCCGGCACGCCTCGGCGATGTTCTCGGTGCCGACCACGTTCGTCTGGACGTACGCGCCCGGCGAGTCGTAGCTGTACGGAATCCCGATCAGCGCGGCGAGGTGGAAGACGGTGTCGCAGCCGGCCACGGCGTCCGAGACGCGGCCCGCGTCGCGTACGTCGCCCGCGATCGTCTCCACCGAGGGGTGGGACATCAGATGGGCCAGGTTGCCCTTCTCGGCGTACGGCTTGTAGTGGGCGAACGCCCTTACGTTCGCGCCGAGTTCGACAAGCAGATCGACGAGCGTCGATCCGATGAAGCCTTCTGCCCCGGTGACGAGGACGGTCCGGTTGTTCCAGTTCAGCTGGGACTTCATGCGGCGTTGTGCTCCTTGATGTGCGGGGCGGGGCGGGAAGTGGAGTGGGAGGCGAGTTCGAGGACCTTGGCGGCCAGCAGGTCGGCGGCCCTGGCATGACTGCCGGGGTCGGCGGCTCCGCTCATCGCGGCGAGCCGGGCAGGGTCGGCGAGCAGGGGTTCCAGGAGCGCGGCGAGCCGGTCGGGGGTGGTCTCCGCGTCCGCCAGGAGCAGGCCGGCGCCCGCGTCCGAGAGCACCCGGGCGTTGTGTGTCTGGTGGTCGCCGGGTGCGTGCGGGTAGGGCACCAGAACGGCGGGTACCCCGGTCGCGGCGAGTTCGGCGACGGTCGCCGATCCTGCCCGGCACACCACCAGGTCGGCGGCGGCGTACGCGAGGTCCATCCGGTCCAGATACGGCACGGCCCGCGCCAGCCGGGGTGGCACCGGGGCGAGGCGGCGCCGGGTCTCGTCGAGCGCGGCCGGTCCCGTCTTGATCAGCAGGTGTACGTCGTCACGCCCGCGCCAGCGTGTCGCCAGCCCGAGCGCGGTCTCGGTGAGCCGGGCCGCGCCCAGGCTGCCGCCGTTGAAGAGGACGAGGCGCGCACCGGGTGGCACCTGAAGGGCCTGCCGAGCCTCGGCCCGCATCGTGCTCCGGTCCAGGGCGGCGATCGCGGCAGCGATGGGCATCCCGGTGGTGACAGCGCCCTCGCCGCCCGCCAGATGCGCGCGGCTGCCGTCGAAGGCGACCGCGATATGCGGAGTGAGGCGCGCCGCGAACTGGTTGGCACGGCCCGGCACCGCGTTCGACTCGTGGATGAGACTCGGCAGTCCGGCCATCCGGGCGCCCACGATGACGGGCGCGCTCGGGTAGCCGCCCATGCCGACGGCAACCTGGGCGCGCTGTGCCTTGAGGATGGACCGACACTGTGCGCCGGACTTCAGCAGGGCGGCGGGCAGCAGGTACCGCTTGGCGCCGAGAGAGGGGTCGAAAGGGATCATGTCGACGGTGTGGAGACGGAACCCGGCACCGGGAATCAGCTCGGTCTCCAAGCCCCGCGTCGTGCCGACGAAGGAGATCACCGCGTCCGGGGCGGCCCGGCGCAGCGCCTCGGCGAGTGCGAGCCCCGGGTAGATGTGCCCGCCGGTGCCGCCCGCTCCGATGACCACGGAGAGTGGTGTGCGTACTGCTGACGATGGTGTGCGCATGGGGCAAGAGCTTCGCGGGGTGTCTTAAGAGGGTTCTAAGAGCCGGGTTTGGCACGCTTCGCTCATGAGTATTTCGCGCACGGTCAGGATTCTCGTCGTCGACGACGAGCCCGAGGTGCGGGCAGCCATCGAGGATGGACTCGCTGTGGAGGGGTACGACGTACGGGGCGCCCCCGACGGTCTGGCGGCACTCTCCGAGATGGCGCGCTGGCAGCCCGACGCGGTGGTGCTCGACGTGATGATGCCGGTCCTGGACGGCCTCGGGGTCTGCCGCCGGTTGCGGGCGATGGGCGACCGCACCCCGCTCCTGGTCCTCACCGCCCTAGACTCGGTGAGCGAACGCATCGATGGCCTGGACGCGGGCGCCGACGACTATCTTGTCAAACCCTTTGCCCTCGACGAACTCGTGGCCAGGGTAAGGGCGTTGCTACGCCGTTCGGCCCCCGAGCCGACATCCGGATCGGCGGAGCTCTCGTACGCGGACCTCACCATCGACCCGGTGAGCCGCAGCGCCCGCCGGGGCGAGCGGGCGATCGACTTCACCCGCACCGAGTTCGCTCTGCTCGAACTGTTCCTGCGCCACCCCGGCCAGGTGCTCCCACGCGAACTCATCCTGGAACTCGTATGGGGCCAGGACTTCGGGCCCGACTCCAACTCGCTTGCCGTGTACGTCGGATACTTGCGCCGCAAGCTGGAGGCGGAGGGCGCACCGCGCCTGATCCACACGGTGCACGGCGTCGGCTACCGCCTGGACGCGCCGTGAGTGGGCGCGGCCGTGGAACCCGCCGCCTCGGCGCCCGCTGGCGCCGTCACCGACCCCTGCGCACCCGCCTCGCGCTGGCCGCCTCAGCCGCGGTTGCCCTGGTCGCGGCCGGCGTCTGCGCGGGTGCGTTCCTCGTGATCCGCTACGAGCTCTACCACCAGCTCGAACTCAGCCTCACCCAGGCGGCGACCCTGGCCACCCAGCAGAACCGTGGCGCCGGCCCCGGCGTGCTCTCCGGCGAGTGCCGTTTCCTGTCGGCTCCCGCCTGTACCCAGATCGTCCCAGCCTCCCCGGCCAAGGACCCTGATGCCCGCTACCTCCTGCCCGTGACCCAGCCGGTGCGCGAGGTCGCCTCGGGCAGGCGGAACCCGTACTACACCGACATCCACCTCTCGGACGGCCACCCGGCCCGGATACTGACGACCGCCTTCGGCAGCAACAAGGCGCTGCAGGTGGCGTTACGCTCGGACACCGTGGACCGGGGCGTGCGCCAGGCCGCCTGGCTGCTCGGCGCCGTGGGCGCGGCGGGAATCGTGATGGCCACCGCCCTCGGCTACTGGGTCTCGCGGACCGGCCTGGCCCCTGTCGCCCGCCTGACCGCCACCGCCGAGCGCATCGCGTCCACCCGCGACCCGAGCCACCGCATCGAACTTCCGCCGGGCCCGCCCGACAAGGAAGACGAAGTCACCCGCCTCGCGGCGACCTTCAACATCATGCTGGGCGCACTGGAGCAGTCCGTGACGGCCCAGCGCCGACTGGTCGCCGACGCCTCCCACGAGCTGCGCACCCCGCTCACAGCACTGCGTACCAACGCCGAACTCCTCGCCAAAGGAGACCGATTGACGGTGCCTCAGCGGGATCGAGCCTCCGCCGCGCTCGGCCGACAGATCCGTGAAGTATCGGTCCTGGTCAACGACCTGATCGACCTGGCGAGGGACGAGGAGCCCACCCCGCTGATCGAGGACGTCCACCTCGCTCCGCTGCTCGCGTACACGGTGGACACGGCCCGTACGCACTGGCCGTCCACCCCCTTCCGACTGGACGTGGCCGATGACTCCACGACCCTGCCCGGCGTCCCCGCCCGCCTCGCTCGGCTCATCTCCAACCTTCTGGACAACGCGGCGAAGTTCAGCCCGCCCGGCGCTCCCGTTGAAGTCGGTCTTTCCGCAGCCGAGCTGACGGTGCGGGATCACGGGCCCGGCATTGCGAAGGACGACCTTCCCCATGTCTTTGACCGCTTCTACCGCGCGGAACAGGCCCGTTCACTGCCCGGCTCAGGCCTCGGCCTCGCGATGGCACGCCAGATCGCCCGCGCCCACGGCACCGAGCTGACGGCACACCAGGCACCCGGCGGCGGCGCATTGTTCCGGCTGGCCCTGCCGCGGAAGTAACGAGGTCCCCGGTTCGCGAAATGTTGAGATCTCGCCGTGCATTGCGAAGCAACCGTCCTCGCGCGATCACCGACGAATGGCTGTGACCAGCACTTTCACCACCTATTCGAGGATGGCGTCGAGCTCCGCCTCGACGAGCCAGTCGGATCGATGAAGCGCGAGACCTCAACAGAGGTGCATGCTGGACGGATGTTCACCGCAGCAGACGGCGATGTCGCCGCGGCCGACGAGCACGTACGGGACCTGTTCGTCTACGCACTGGAATGGACGCAGGACAAGGCCGCGAACTCGGTGAACCCGCAGTCGCTGGTCAAGGCGCTGTGGCGGCTGCGGGCCATGAGGCGTCTGGGGTGGAGAAGGGCGCGGCGTACGCAGATGCTGTTCAACCCCTCAATCCACTTCGGGGCGCCGGTGGAATTTGGAAGCGACGCTCAGCGCATAGAGCTGCCGTTCGTACTCAAGGCCGGCTCCGTGGTGTCGCTGCCGCTCATGGGGCTGGAGGTGCCCAACCGGATAGGCCGCCAGCTGCGGGTCTCACTGCACCTGGGCACCGGTCGCATCATCAGGGCCGACGTCCACGACGCCGACGCCCTGGAGCCCCTGCGGATCGACTTGGACGAATACACCGGCGACTGGTCCTTGCACATCGGCCCGCCCACGACAGACTGACTGGACACGGAATCGGGCGCTTACCGTGAGGCCGCGACCACGCCCCCACCGACGGCGCATGGCTGGCGGGCCCGGCCTGGGGAAGCCGGACCCACCGCGCTCACTGCGCCTTCGGCAGCGCTGCCAGGGCGCGGCGTTCCTCACCGTGGCCCCTGCCGACGACCTGCCACACCGGCCGGTCGGCCCCGTCGCCGGTCAGCAGGGGCAAGGTCGTGGTCGCCACGGTGAGCCGGTAGTTCACACTCCCGACGCGGCGGGCGCGCTCTTGGAAGGC
>NZ_JAFMPZ010000061.1 GCF_017353455.1 Streptomyces laculatispora | reverse complement strand
CACTAACTGAACGGTATTGGGGCTAAGAGGGCGTTTGATCTAGGCGAAATGCCCTTTATCTTCTAGTAGGTCCCTCGCCAGGTCGGGGTGGCTTCGTCCGTTATGCGCTTTGCGAGGTTGTCGATCGAGGCGATGTGGATCATGGCTTCGGAGCTGGCGGTGAGGGTCTCGTAGTCGCGGGCGAGGCGTCGGTGCATCATGATCCAGCCGATGCTGCGCTCGACCACCCAGCGCCTTTTCACAACGTGGAAGCCGCGTTTCTCGGGGTTGCGGCTGACGACCTCGACGTCGATTCCGAGGGTGGCGCCGTGTTCGACGACGGTTTTCTTGAAGCCGGTGTCGACCCAGCTTTTCGCGATGGTCGGATAAGTCTTCTTGGCCTGGTCGAGGAGACGTATTCCCATGGCGTTTTCCGAGAGGCCGGCGCCGGCGACGGTTACGGTTACGGTTACGGTTACGGTTACGGTTACGGTTACGGTTACGGCGAGAATAAGGCCGGTCGTGTCGGTCATAATGCCTCGCTTCCTCCCGACAATCTTCTTGGCGGCGTCGGTTCCCTGGCTGGTCAGGGGCACATTGGTGGACGTCTTGATGCTCTGGGTGTCGATGACGGACGCTGTCGGTTCGGGCTTGCGTCCGTCCTTCACGCGCGCGAGTGCGGTGAGGTCGTAGTTGAGTTGGTTGAAGATTCCCTCGTCACGCCAGGCTGCGTAGTAGAAGTAGACGGTGCCGTGTCCGGGGAAATCGTGCGGGAGGTATTTCCAGGGTATTCCGGTGCGATTGAGATAGAGGATCGCGTTGAACACGTCACGCAAGTCGACTTTCGCGGGCTTTCCGGTGGGCCTGCGTTCGAGCCGGGCATTCCGCCAGGCTGTCAACGTCGGCTCGATCAGGGCCCATCGGGCGTCGGACAGGTCGCTGGGGTACGGCTTGCGCTCACTCACGACCCAGCGTGATCACGGCCGAGCCGGAAGGGTCCGTTCCGCAGAAGGTCAGGAGGTTCTGTCGCATCTCTACGTCAGACGGGTTTTCGAGACCAGAAGCGGATGAGACGGGCAACGAGGTCCACGCCTTACCGAGCGGCATTCAGCATCTACAGGGTGAACCGCATCGAAGTAGGCCACTCACATAAGGCACTTACTTATCTTGACCTGCATAAACGCCCTCTAAGTGAGCGTTTGGTTCGCATATTCGGTGTTCTGCTCTGGTTCTGAGCGATCAAATATGGACGCCTGAATGGTGATTCACCGGGAAAGCGGCTTATGGGGTAATCCGTGGACCAGTAATGCGCCGGGTTTCTCATAAGAGCTCCCGTCTCATTCAGAAGCGACCTGGTTCATCCTGGTCTGCGAATCCGCGCCCCGGTGCACCAGATGCCTCGGCACACGCCCTGCCCAGGTCGGCTCCAGCCACGTACCCAGGCATCATGCAGCCCTCACAGTCCTACCCAAGTGACCTGTCCGACGCCCGCTGGGAACTCGTCCGCCCCACCCTGGAAGCCTGGCGCCAGGCCCGCGCCGGCATCCGCAAGCCCACCCACTACCAGAACACACAAAAACAGCAGGTCACAGCCACAATCTAGAGTCTCTACCGAACCCGGAACGGTTCATTCGGCCTCATCGAAGGAGCTTGCATATGCGCAAGGCTGTCGCCAGCATCGCCGGAGGCACGATGTTGCTCGCCGGTTTCATGGCAACTCCCGCAGGGGCCACCGCTCCGTCGACGGTGGCAAGCCAGCCGACAAAATCCGCCGTAGCCTGCACCCACTTCTACCGGGAGAGGGCCGAAGGCGCCACGGAGGGGGACATCTGCGGGAACGTGGCTACGGGTTGGGTCCGCGACGACCGCGCGGACGGACGGTGCCCCTTCACGCGCTTCTGGGACAGGTGGACCAACAAGGAGGTCGACAGCCCGCAGGCCGGACCTAAGGGGACGACGATCACCTTCCGGGTGGCCACACCGACCAACAACCCCCTCCTCGGCTACGCATCGATCGAGTGGCGCAGCTGCTGACTCGGAATTGATGCTCTTGGGCGGGCAGTTGAGACCTGCTGCCCGCCCGAACCGAACGAGGACCCTGAAGTACAAGCCGGAGCACTGGGCCTGCTGGACATGTCAGTCCTCCACCAGGAATCCCTGTTACAGCGCGACTCCACCCGCAGCCCTCTACGTAGGCACGACGCCGGGCGTACCGCCACCACCAGCGTCCTCGCAGCGCTTGTCACCCGAGCGGTGGGAGGCGAGGACGACGTCCGCAATGGCCAACCGGCGGCGACTGTGAAAATCGCTGTCCGATCACCGGAGCACGGTGATAGACATCCGGCGTGGAAAAGAATCTTGAGTTCCCTGACCTGCTGCGACTGATCGATGAACGGTCGACCGCCTTCCGCGCCGCGGTCGCCGCCGCGCCCAGTCTCGACGCACAGGTGCCGACCTGCCCCGAGTGGACGCTGCTCGATCTGGTGAAGCACCTGGGTGGGGGAGACCGTTTCTGGGCCGCCATCGTCGGCGCGGGGCCTGCCGACGCTCCCCCGGCCGAGGCCACCGCTGCGCGCGCCGCTCTGGAAGTGCCGCGGGAGCGTGAGGCCCTGCTGGCCTGGCTGGCCGCGTCGACGCAGCTTCTGCTGAGCGCCCTGCGGGAGGCGGGCCCGGACGCCGGCTGCTGGGCGTGGTGGAGCGCCTTGCAGACGCCGCGGACCTCTGGCGGAGTCGCCCGGCACCGGGTCCAGGAGAGCGCGGTGCACACCTACGACGCCCATCTCGCCGCGGGCGCCCCGCAGCCGCTGCCGG
Organism: Streptomyces laculatispora; assembly: GCF_017353455.1. GTDB lineage: Bacteria > Actinomycetota > Actinomycetes > Streptomycetales > Streptomycetaceae > Streptomyces > Streptomyces laculatispora. The sequence continues at coordinate 34,020 of NZ_JAFMPZ010000061.1, read as the reverse complement.
CCGAGGTCGCCCTCGACGGTGTCGAGGAGTTCCTGTTCACCTGCGTCGCGACGCCCAGCGCCTGGCCGCACAAGCCCACGGCCTTCGACTTCCACACCGCCGAGGGCCGCTCCTGGCGCCTCAAGGTCGACGGCGACGGCGCACGCTCCACCCGCATCCCCGCGCCCACTGCCGCGACCAGCGAGGACTCGCACGCAGTCGGCGCCTCCATCCATGGCACGGCCAGTGATTTGGTCATCTACTTGTACGACCGTATCCCGGCCGAATCCTTGCACGTTGACGGAGACGCAGGGCTGCTCGACCTGCTCCGCGCCTGGGAACCGGAGGAGTAGGACGTAGCGGGGGCGGTTGGCCGCGCCTCGAGCCGGTAGGACACGACTCTTCGCCAGGTTCGTCAGTCGCGGCACCGGGCTCAAGCCCGCGAGGCGGCCTCGGGGCATCACCAAGCCGACCGTCTACCTGGTCAGAGCTCGAACTCACGACCTCCGCACGATCAGAGACGAGTACATCGACAGCCGGGCAACCGCCGACCGGGTCGCTCTCCGTATCCAGCGAGCCGGCGGTTCCGCGTCGAGGCCGACCTCTGGCCGCGCTCCTGGTCCCACGAACCCGCCAGATGATCATTTGCCAGGTAGGCCATAGGTAGCTGCTCTCCTCCCCAACCCGCTCAGCGGCGACCTCCGTTCTCGCCATCGGTGTACCCACCGCGTGTTCCAGCGTGGGGAATCCAAGTGAGCATGTCTGGCCAGCACCTGAGCGGTGGGTGGAGAAATTCGAAGGGCCTCATCACCGTAGGAATATCCCAGGGTCCGAATGACGCTGCCCGCCAGCTGAAGCATCGAAGTGGGATGCGGAGCGGCGCGAGCAGTACGCCAACGATCTCACCGCTGAACGGTCGCTGGTAGCGGTCACGGCGAAGACGAATCGCAGCAAGGCCGACCGCGATCCGGCTCAGTGGCTCCCGTCGGCCGCGTCCGCGCAGAGCATCTACGGTGCCGACTGGGTCGCGACGAAGCTGCGGTGGAAGCTCACCACGGACACCGAGGAGCGCGGGGCGCTGGAGAAGCTCGCGAAGGGCTGCGCCGACACCGTCGTGAAGTACAAGGTCACTCCCTGACCTGACTTGGGGTCACCGCATCCGGGTCACGGTCAGCGTTCCATGCCGCCCGGACCCGGCGAGGACTTCGACGATGAGGTCGGTGTCGATGTGGTGGTACGTCCCGCCGTGGATGTGTCGCTCGCCTGTCACGAACGCACTGGTGAGGGCGGCCCCGATGCGGCCGGCGAGAACGGGTTCGAGCCTGGCCGATAGCTGGGCGGGCCCGCCCTCGTCGCCGACGAGGAGCGCGAGGCGGTGGGGTCGGAGCGGCGGCCCGGTGTAGCCGACGACAAGCGCATCCTCCGTCTCCGTATGACGGATCTTGACCCAGCCGCGCCGCCCCGAGGGGTAGCCGGCCGTGGCCCGCTTGGCGATTACGCCTTCGATGCCCTGCCCCTGAAGCACCTCGTACCAGTGCAGGGCGGTGCCCCGGTCGTCGGTCGCGGGAACGGGTTGAATCGGCGGCCCTACGTCGGCCAGCACGTCCAGGAGGTGCGCGCGCCGCTCGGTGTACGGCAACGCGCGGCAGTCCCCGATCGCCGGGTCTGGGTGCTGCAGGAGGTCCCAGACCGCGTAGGAGGCTGGGTGTCGGATGGCGAGGGCGCGGGCGCGAGCCGGCCCTGATGCTGCACGGGACTGGGCGGCCCCGAAGTCCAGGCGACCATCTCTCCAGATCACCGCTTCCCCGTCAAGCGCCGTCCCTGGCCAGAGCTGCATCGCGACCACGGCCAGGTCCATCCAGTGCTGGGTGACGACGCGGCCGGACCGGGCGTACAGGGTCACCGACTCTTCGGTGCGGACGAGCACGGTGCGGTGGCCGTCGAATTTGGGCTCGAACCACCAGCCGGGCCCGGCTGGGAGGGTGGGTACGGCGCGGGCCAGTGCCGCTTTGATCGGGAAGTCCACGACTTCACGCCGCCGCGTATTGGTGTGCCCGACCGTGCGCCCCGCCACGTCGAGGCCGGCGGAAGGCAGTAGCCGCTTCGGACACAGTCACGTCTCCGGGTATTCGTGGGCGGCGGCACCCCGCCACTCGACGAGGGACGACGTATCGAGGGCCCGCTCCGGGTCTGCCATTCCCGCGTCGGCGAGGAACACGATGACGTCGTGGTCACTGTGGGCAAGCCCGAGCGATTCGTGGCGGCCGTTGATGTGCACCGTGACGAGCCGTCCGCCGGATGGTGCTGGCCGGTGGACCACGATCGGGGGAGTATCCATACCTCCAATGTGGCCCGTGGTGGCGCCGCGCGCACCTGGCCCGGATGCGGGTGCAGCTCGGCGGCGTGAGGATCGGTGTACGGGCGGTGGCCCGGTCGCCCCTGGCTTGGCCAGGTGTCTCCCTAGTCGGCGCCCGGACTGCTTCCCGGCAACCGCAGGGGGTCTGGGAGGTATGAATGCCGTCCACCATCTGGAGCGGTGCGATCTCGTTTGGCCTGGTCACGATCCCTATCAGGGTTTCGTCGGCCACTGCGGATCATTCGATCCACTTCCATCAGGTGCACCTCGAAGACATGAGCCGGGTGCGCACCCGGAAGGTGTGCGACATCGACGGCGAGGAGCTCGGCCAGGAGGACATCGGCAAGGGGTACGAGCTCACCAAGGACCAGACGGTCCCGGTCACCGAGGAAGAGCTTGACCAGATGCCGCTGCCCACCGCGAAAGCGATCGAGATCGTCGCGTTCGTCGACCGCGAATCGATCGACCCGGTGCGTATTGCCGACAGCTACTACCTGTCGGCCGACGGCGCCGTGGCTGCGAAGCCCTATGTTCTTCTGCGGCGCGCACTGGAGCGGACCTCGAAGGCCGCGATCGCGAAGTTCGCGTGGCACAACCGTGAGCGCCTGGGCCTGCTCAGCATCCGCGACGACGCACTCGTCCTCCACTCCATGAAATGGCCGGACGAGGTGCGCTCGTCGGCCGAGCTCGCCCCGGACGCCGTCGACCTCGATGAGGGCGAGATCAAACAGGCCATGGCGCTGATGGACTCGATGGCCACCGACGACATCAGTGGCTACCGTGACCAGTACCGCGACGCCCTGAAGAAGCTCATCGAGGCAAAGACGGAAGGCAAGGAACTCCCGCCACCGGCCGAGGATGGAGAACAGAAGCCGGGCGAGGTCATCGACCTGATGGCAGCACTGAACGCCAGCGTGAAGCAGGCCAAGAAGAGCCGAGACGAGGACGATCACGCCACGGTCCACGAGATGAAGCCCCGCAAGAAGGCAGCTGCGAAGAAGCCTCCGGCAAAGAAGTCCGCAGCGAAGAAGACCACAAGAAAGAAGGCCGCGGCGCCGAAGCCGAAGAGCGCCTGACCGGGTGCTACCCGAGCACTCCGAGGTCCGTGTCGGGCCGGCAGTGCGCGCAGGACCGGACCCCGTCGGCCAGCAACGTGAGGGCCTGGTCCCGGTCGATGGCCCGTCGCCGCTTCCCCGCGGCGTGGCAGTGGCCGGCGTGCACTTCGATCGGAGGGCGGCCCTGGCCGAGCCGAGCTCGACTCTCCAGTCGGGGTAGGCGGCCGCCGCTCCTCGCCCTGCCGCTGTTCGGCCTCCCGCTGCTCGGCTGCGGCGACGGCCTCGGTAATCCGGCTGAGCCACATGGAGTGCCACATCCGCATTCTGTGGAATCAGGTTTGTCAAGCTTGTGGCGTAATGCGGACTTGAGGCTGGTGGGCTCGCATGTGGGAGGTGTCGCGTATTCGGCCTTGCTCTCCCGAAGGAACGACGAAGCGACAAGTAACGCTATGTGACCGAAGCTAGTTGGCTATGGGGCTGTAGCGGTCTTCTCGTCGTGCTCGCGGAGCATCCGCATGACCGTTGCCGGGGCGGGGTGCCGGCCGCGTTTGCTGCCGGTCCGGATGACCACTCGGGCCGCAATTTCGCGCAGGGAGAAGTGTTCTTCGTCGCGCAGTCGCAGGGCGGTGGCGAGCATGTCCTCGTCGGAGACCTTGACGCCGCCGATGGCCTTGCCCTTCGCGCGGGCGGTTTCCTGGCCTTCGAGGGTCTTGTCGCGAATGTAGTCGCGTTCGGATTCGGCCATGGCGGCGAAGAAGGCGAACAGGGCGGCGCCGTGTCCGGCCGGGTCGTGCCTGCCCTGGAGTGGGCCGGTGAGGAATTCGAGCTCGATCTCGGCGTCGCGCAGTTCCTCGGCGACCTTGAGGAGTTCGAGGGCGCCAGGGCCGAGTCGTTTCATCTCGTGCACGACGAGGGTGACCTTCACGCCGAGAGAGAGGTATTCGCGGGCGGCGGCGAGGGCGGTCTTCATCTCGGGTCGTTCGCGCACGCGGGAGCTGATGCGTTCCTGGAACAGGCGGCGCACGCCGCAGGCTTCGAGTGCGTCGACCTGCGACCTGATCTCCTGTGTCCGGGTCGATACGCGGGCGTAGCCGGGCCGGACCTCCATCGGCACAGACGTCGCCCCGGCCTGCACGGCGGGCAGGGCGGTCCACAGCGAACCGGGATGCCGCACGGCCGGGGTGGTGATGTGGAGTTCTGAGCGGAGCGAGGGGACGAGTTGGAAGCGGGCGGTGTGGTACTTGAGCGCGACCTTGCCCGCGCTGGTCCGGCACGGGGGGCCGGCCGGGGCCCGGCAGGTGGACATCGGGCAGGGGTGCACTTCGACGAGCCTGCGCGGGTCGGTGTTCACCCCTCGGATCGTTTCAGGGGTGCGTTTCACGGGTCAAGGGAAAGGAAACGACCCGTGAAACACGGTGGCCTGCGCGGACGCCCCGACGGCACGGTGTTGCGACGGCGGGCACCTATGAAAGAAGCGATCGACGACTACAGAGAGGTACATGGGTCCTCGCCGTAGCAATACGAGCGTGGGGCCGACCCGAACGCGACCCCGCCGGCCGCACGTTACGTGGACTGAGCCCGCGGGTCCGTGCGCCGGGCGGCTTCACAGGGCGCGCTGGTACTGGTCGGGCCAGGCCGCCTTGTCCGCGGAATGTCCGCGGAGGGAAAAGTACGGGTCGCGCAGAAGGGGGCGTCCGATCATCACGGCGTCCACCGGGCCGTTCGTCGTCAGTTCGCCGGCTCGCGACAGGTTCTCGATCCGTCCGACCACGGCGACCGGAAGTGCCGTCGCGTTCCGCAGTGTTGCCGCGAAGTCGACGTGGACGCCGTCCCGCGCCGGCGGGCGGGCCGCCTCGTCCCGGACCACCAGTCCCGACGTGACGTCGAGGAGGTCGACGCCCACCGCCGCAAGTTCCTCGGCGAATCCCACCGCCTCGTCGAGGGTGATCCCGCCCGGGAGCCAGTCCGTGGCGGTGATCCGGACGAACACCGCCTTCTCCGCCGGGAATGCGTCCCGGACGGCGCGGCCCACGCGCAGCGCCAGCCGCATCCGGTTGGCCAGACTTCCGCCGTACTCGTCCGTGCGGTGGTTGGACAGCGGGGACAGGAACTCGTGCAAAAGGTATCCGTGCGATGCCTGGATCTCGACCACCTGGTATCCGGCGAGGTGGGCCATCCGGGCGGCGCGGGCGAACGCCTCGACCACCTCGTCGAGGTCGGCGTGGTCGGCCTCCCGCGGCTGGTTCAGGTCGCCGAAGGCCACCGCCGACGGCCCGAAGGTCTGCCAGCCGCCGTCGGCCACGCTCACGGAACCGTTCTGCCCCGCGCCCACCCAGGGAAGCAGGTGTGACCCCTTCCTGCCGGCGGCCTGCAACTGGATCCCTGGTACGGTGCCCCGCTCTCGGATGAACGTGGTCAGGCGCCGGTGCGCGGCGGCCTGTTCCTCGTTCCAGATGCCGAGGTCGGCCGACGTGGTCCGGTGCAGCGGTCCCACGGCGTTGGCCTCGACCATGATCAGGCCGACCGCGCCCACCGCTCGTGCGCCGTAGTGCACGAGATGCCAGTCGGTCGGCTTGCCGTCGGGGGCCGCGGCGTACTGGGCCATCGGCGACATCCACACCCGATTGGCGATGGTGACGTCTCGCAGTCGCAGGGGACGCGTGTCGGGTCGGGTGAACTCCGGGCTGGACACAGCCGAACTCTCTTCCTCTCGAAGTGGCATGGGGGTGGCGTCGATTGCGGTGACCGGGCCGTGGGCGGATCCACGGCCCGCACCGATGCCTCGTCAGCTGCGGACGGCGGCCAGAAGGTGCGCCGTGGCTTCGGGAGCCTCGACCGGGAAGTGGTGGCTGCCCAGGTCGACGAGCACAATGTCGAAGCGGTCCCCGTAGCGGTCGACGGCCTCCTGGGTCAGGAGGGCGCGCACGGCGAACACGGTGATCGGCGGCTTCGTCTCGCGCAGTGCCGCGTCCATGTCCCAGTGCACCAGGGCCTCCATGGCCCGCAGGCCCGCGGGCTGCCGGACCGCGACCATCTTCTCGAAGTAGGCGTCGATGAGCGCCGGATCGGTCCCGGCGGGCGACCCTCCCAGGACGAGTCCGCGTACCGCCGCGGGGAAGTCGTTGCGGAACAGGCCCAGCACGGCCTCGGCCTGATCCTCGCTCTGCGCTGGGAACAGGGACAGGTAGTGCAGCCCGTCGAGCGCTATCACGCGCGAGACGGTGCCGGGGAGCAGTCGGCCGACTTCGACGGCGACCGCCGCACCGAGGGAGTGTCCGACCACGACGGCCGTGGTCACCGACTCGGCCTCCAGCACCGCCGCCACGTCGTGGGCGAACTCCTCGATGGTCCACGACTCTCGCGTCGACCGGGATTCGCCGTGTTCGGCGAGGTCGACCGTAAGGACCCGGTGGCCCTCGGGCAGGTGGTCGGTCACCGCGTCGAAGTCCGTGCGGTTGCACCCCCAGCCGTGGATGAGGACGAGGGCCGGCGCATCGGCTGGACCGGCGGCGGTGTAGTGGATCGTCGTGTGGTTCGATCGCCGGACGACGAGGTGCTCGCCGGCTCCGCTGCTTGCGGTCGTCACGGTGTTTCCTTCTTTCGCACGAGTGCTTGCGTGTCGGTCTTCGGTGGATTCGTTGGCTTCGATGGCTTCGGCGGATTCGAGGGGGTCGGCGGATTCGGCGGGGATCGCGCGACGGTCATCGCGGGCAGGCGCTTCACTCGCCGTGCGTCGCAACCGCGCGGCGCTGCGCCCGTAGTTGGTGCAGGCGCAGGAGGAAGGCGGCAAAGACGATCACCACGATCGCCGCCGCGTAGATCTCGGTGGCGGTCCGCAGTCCCATGGCGGTGACGGCGATGCCACCGAGGACCGCGGGCACGCTGTTGCCGAGGTAGTTGATGATGTTCGCGGAGGCGAAGACCGCGCTGCGCTCGTGCGGGCCGGCGATTCGGGCGAAGGTGCCGAACGTCGCGAGCACCGAGGCGCCGAAGCCGACGCCCGCGACGACGGTGCCGGCGGCGGCGAGCCAGACCAGATCCGCCACGATGCCGCCGAGCGCGGTCAGGACGCCGAGCCCGAGCAGCGCGGACGAAGGCGCCAGCAGCGAGGCCGCCGAACGGGCGCGGAGCGCGGCGACCGTGAGCGCGCCGGTGCCCGCCAGCAGGGTCACCACGACGCCGCCGACCAGGTGGCTGTGCAGCCCGAACAATTGGGCCGCGACGGACGGTCCGAGGGAGAGGAACAGCCCGGCCAGCGCCCAACTCGCGATCATCGCCGGGACCACCGGGACGATCTCCGCGCGCAGGTGGGCGGGCAGCGCCGCCCGGGGCCGCAGGGAGGCGAGGACCCCCGGGCGGCGCGGGGAGGTCTCCGGCAGCAGTACGGCACCCGCCACCGCCACCGCCATGGCGCCGAGCAGCAGGGCATAGACCAGTCGGGGCGGCGCGGGGCCGAACTCCACCAGCACACCGCAGCCGAGCGCGCCGAGCGCGAGCCCGGACAGGGGGGCCACCGAGGTGACGACGCCCGCACGTCCGGGGGCGTGCGGCGGTTCGAGGTCGACGAGGGTGGCGCTCAAGGTGGTGGTCGCCGCGCCGGTGGCGACGCCCTGCACCTCCCGGGCGGCGGCCAGGACGACCACGTTCTGGGCGCTGAGGAACAGCACGAGCGCCACCGCCTCCAGCACGATGGCCGCGACGAGCACCGGGCGGCGGCCGAGGTGGTCCCACACACCAACACCCCCTCTCAGCGTCAGCGGCGCAACCGGTGCCTGCTGCCCGGGATCGCCCGGCTGGCCTACCTGGGCACCGAGGTCCGTATCGCCGAGCAGGCTTTGCCGGTTATGCGAGGGACAGCCGACAGCACGTTGTACGTCTCGTCTCCGAGGAGCCTCACATGACTGCAGAACTGGCCGGATCCACCGCTCTTGTGACCGGCGCCACCGCTGGCATCGGCCGGGTCATTGCCCTTCGCCTGGCCGCCTTGGAGGCCTCGGTCGTCGTCCATGGGCGGGACGAGCAGCGCGGTGCCGAGACCGTCGACGAAGTCACCGCCGCAGGCGGAAACGCCCGGTTCGTTGCCGCGGATCTGAGCAAGCCTGAGGAGGTGCTGCGTCTTGCGGCTGAAGCAGGCGAGGTGGACGTTCTGATCAACAACGCCGGCATCTATCGGTTCGCCAGTACCCCGGACACGACAGCCGAGATGTTCGACACTCATATGGCCATCAACTCGCGTGCGCCGATGCTCCTGGTCGGTGCGCTCGCACCGGCAATGGCCACACGGGGACGTGGCGTCATCGTGAGTCTGAGTACAGGGGCAGCCACCACGCCGGTCCGGGGCGCGGCAGCCTATGGGGCCTCCAAAGCCGCGCTCGAACTCCTCACCCGCGTGTGGGCTGACGAGTTCGGTACCCAGGGTGTCCGCGTGAATGCCGTGGCCCCCGGCCCTGTCCATACCCCCGGGACGAAGGAGATGGGAGATGAAGCCCTCCAGGTGATTGGGCGAACCACCGTACTGAGGCGGGTCGCAGAGCCTGAAGAGATCGCGGAAGCAGTTTTGTTCCTTGCTTCCTCCCGCGCCAGCTACATCACCGGCACGGTCCTTGAGGTTCTCGGCGGACAACTCGCGATCGGCTGACTCCGGTGGAGGCGCTGCTACTGATCGACGCCACGCACCACCATGTGGCGGGGCGGGTCGACCCCCGGCGCGCACCGAAGGTGCGCTGGATCGCTGACCTGTGCGGATGGGCTTCTCGGCAGCACACCGTCGTTCGCGTGGCAGCGGGAAAGTCATGAGTGCCACCTGTGGCCGTGCGGTGGTCGCGTCGGGCGGGTGGCCGGGGAGGTGCCGGCGGCGATCGTGTTCGTAGCTACGACCGGCTGCTGTACCTGGCGGCAGTTGCCGCCGGTGTTCGAGGCGGTCTGGCACACCGTCTGTCGTCGGTGCCCGTAGTGGTCGCAGACGTGCCGAGAACAGGGGAACCGTGCCGTTGCCGCCCCGGACAGTAGTGGGCTGTGGGAGCCGAGCCAGCAGGAGCGCCTCGCTCTCAGGCCGTGATCCAACACGTGGCCCTGATGCTGGTCTGCTGCGGGCCCCAGCGGGGTGTTCTTGTCGCGCCCGGTGCCGCCGTCACGAATAAACGCACCGTTGGCCAGACCGAGAACGGTCACGCTCTCGCTCTTCCGCCCCACCATGGTCACCGTCCGACTCCCACCTGGTGTCGCGTGTTGCCAGACCGGCCGTATCGCGCCACACCCCGCTCCCTGTGAGGTGCGGGGTGTGGCCGATAGCGCCTGCGTCATCCAGCGCGCAGGCTGGAGGGCATGGACACCATCGCGCTTGAGGACGTGGAGATCACCCGCGTGGTCGAGCTGCCTGCCAGAGGCAGCGCCCGCGACTACATCTTCCCCGACGTGCCCATCGAGCACTGGGAGGCGCATGAGAACTGGCTCGTCCCCACTTTCCTGGACCAGGCCGCCGACGAGGTCCGCACCATGATGCAGACATGGCTGATTCGCAGCGAGGGCCGGACGATCCTGATCGACACCGGAATCGGCAACGACCGGGAGCGCCCGGCCATGCCGGCCTTCCACCATCTGAACACCCACTACCTCGATGAGCTGGCCGCGGCAGGCGTCCGCCCGCAGGACGTGGACACGGTGATCTGCACCCATGTCCACGGCGACCACGTCGGCTGGAACACCCGTCTGACAGACGACGGGGAGTGGCGACCGACCTTCCCCAACGCCCAGTACGTCATCTCGCGCGCCGACTTCGACTACTGGAACCCGGCCAACGGACACCGGACCCGCTCCGGCCCCCAGATGGCCAACGTCTTCGAGGACAGCGTCGCCCCCGTACACCAGGCCGGGCAGACCGTGCTGTGGGAGGGCGAGCACTACGACATCGACGCCCAGCTCCGTATCGAGCCCGCCCCCGGCCACACGCCCGGCTCCTCCGTCGTATGGCTGCGGTCGGGCTCGGACCGGGCAGTGTTCGCCGGGGATCTGCTGCACAGCCCACTGCAGATCGCGGAACCGGGCGACTGCCCCGGCTTCGACGAGGACGAACCCCGCGCACGGGACAGCCGGCGCCGCCTGCTGGGGGAGGCCGCAGACCGGGGCGCCCTGCTGTTCCCCGCGCATTTCCCCGGACCGGGCGCAGCCGAGGTGCGGCGCGTCGGCGACCGGTTCGCGGTGAAGAAATGGGCGGCATGGCGGTAAGAGTGTTCTGCGGCATCCCTTACGCAGCCGCCCGGCCGGGCACGGCGCGGTTCACAGCACCGACACATGCGGACGGCCAATTCGGAGCCGACATCCGGTGGCCGGGGCCGACGCAGGGCGCCGGACTGATCAGACCAGCGTCCCGACGGGGCCTCCTCCGGGCTCCCCAGTCGTTGCGCTGCGTATGACGCCGAACGGGGCGGTCTCGGCCGCCGGCACGCGGGTGAAGCCGTCCGCGGCGAACTTCGCCGCCTGATAGGAGCCGAGCCCCGGGTGCCGACGACACGGCCGCCGATGGAGGAGAACTGCACGATCGTGCCGCCGCCCTGGGCACGCAGGACCGGGAGTGCTTCGGTCGAGACGTTGCAGACGCCCCAGAAGTTCGTGTCGAACTGGCGGCGAAAGTCGTCCTCCGGCGTGGTCTCCACGGCCGAGGCGTTGGCGTAGCCGGCGTTGTTGACCACGACGCGACCCTGCCGACCCGGTCGAGGGCCGCCCGCAGGCCCGCCGCGTCGGCGGACCGGTCGGTCACGTCGAGGACGACGGGGTGACCAGAGCTGTTTTCCTGCGGGCCCGCAGTCTCAAGGCCAAAGCCGCCCGGGAGGCCGAGATCCTCTCCGCGGCGGCACACCTCGCCACGGCGAAGGGCGTACGGGAGGTAGCCATGACCGCGATCGCCGACGAGGTCGGCATGCACAAGTCCGCGATGCTGCGCTACTTCGAAACGCGCGAGGACATCTTCCTGCGCCTGGCCGCCACCGCCTGGCACGACGGGTCGGCCGAGGCACGCGACCGCCTCAAGGAGACCGCCCCCTGGCCCGACACCGCCTCCAAGGAGTGGGACGAGACTGCCCACTCGATCGCCTCAGAGCTGGCCCAGTCACTGGTGGCGCGACCGCTGTTCTGCGACCTGCTGGCACACACCCCGCTAGACCTGGAACGCAACGTCTCCACCGACACCGTCCGGACGTTCAAGAAGGGCGCGATCGCCGAGGTCGAGCGGACCGCAGACACGCTGTCCGCGATCACGCCGCTGGAGGCCGACCAGGCGCGAGCAGTCGTGACGACCGCCACCTCGATAGCCGGCGCCCTGTGGCAGGTGGCCGCCCCCGGCACCCAGCTGCACGCCTTCTACGAGAGCGACCCCGAACTGTCCCACTCCGTCGTCGATGTCGAACCCCGCCTGACCGACATCCTGACCGCGCTGCTCACCGGCTACGCCATCGGCTCGAGCCGGCCCACCGGGAACCCCCGTGCCACGCCATTACCCCCGGACCGGCACCGTTGTCACGGATTCAATTATCCATCAGTGGTAGACCGGGCAGCACCTTCTCGATGGTGATGGGGAAGTCGCGCACGCGCACGCCGGTGGCGTTGAACACCGCGTTCGCGACCGACGCACCGGCCCCGCAGATGCCCAGCTCGCCGACGCCCTTCGCCCCCAGGACGTTGGCCTTGTCGTCGTACCCGTCAAGGACGACTGCGTCGACGTCGGGGACATCGGCGTGGACCGGCACCAGGTATTGCGCGAAGTCCCGGTTGACGAAGGCGCCGGATCGCAGGTCGACCACGGCCTCTTCTTCGAGGGCCGCGCCGGCTCCCCAGATCATGCCGCCGATCAGCTGCGAGCGAGCCGTCTTGGCGTTGAGCACGCGGCCCACCGAGAACACGCCGAGCATCCGCCGCAGACGGATCTCGGCGGTGTCCGCGTCGACCCCCACTTCAGCGAAATGGGCCCCGTAGGTGTTGATCGAGTAGTCCGTGTAGTTCGGATCGTCGCCCATGAAGCGGGTATCGCCTTCCGCCTCGACACCTTCCGGATGGTTGCGTGCGACGATCTCGCTCAGCGCCTCGCACGCGCCGCCGATAGCCACGTTGCCGTCGGAGAACACGGCGTCCGCCGGGTCCAGGCCGTGCAGCGGGGAGCGCGTGTCGTCGCACGCCGCATCCAGAAGCTGCTCGCGCAGGGCCATACACGCACCATGCACCGCAGTGCTCGAGCCGGCGGCGCCCCACGAGCCGCCGGACCCCCAGCTGGTGGGAAAATCGGAACGCCCGAGCCCGACCCGCACCCGATCGGGCGGCAACCCGAGCCCGTCGGCCGCGACCTGGGTCAGGACGGTGTAGGTGCCCGTGCCGAGATCGGTCATGTCCGTCTGGACGACGGCGGTGCCGTCGGCCTCCAGCCGCACCCGCGCCGCTGTCGGCCCTTGGAAGTGCCCGCGGATGGCGGCCGACATGCCGTAGCCGACCAACCACCGCCCGTCGCGCACACTCGCCGGGGCGGCGGGGCGGTGCTCCCAGCCGAACCGGCGCGCGCCTTCGCGCAGACACTCGACCAGGTGCCGGTCGCTGTACGGCACGTCTCGCTCGGGATCGACGGTGGGCTCGTTGAGGATCCGCAGCTCGACGGGGTCCATCCCGAGCTCATGGGCCAGCTCGTCCATCGCCGACTCGACCGCCAGCATGCCCGGCGCCTCGCCTGGCGCGCGTACGTCCGTCCCGGGCGGCAGATCGAGCGGCGCCAGCCGGTGGCTGGTCGACCGGTGAGGCGCGGCGTAGAGGCTGCGGGTCGTGGCGGCGGTCTGCTCGGCGTACTCCACGTCGGGGTTGGTGTGCATGGTGACGTCATGGGCGATCGCGGTCAGCCGTCCGTCCTGGTCCGCGCCCAGTCGAACCCGCTGGCTGGATGTGGGACGGTTGCCGACGAGCTGGAAGATCTGCTGCCTGGTCATCGCGACCTTGACCGGTTGGCGCAACTCGCGAGCGGCGAGCGCCGCCAGGATCGTCTCGGAATGGACGCCCAGCTTGGAGCCGAATCCCCCGCCGACGAAGGGGGTGACGATGTGAACCCGCTCCGGGTCGATCCGAAGCGTGCCGGCGACCGAGGCCCGCGCCGCGTCGACGATCTGGCAGCTGACGTAGACGACCAAGTCCTCGTCGCGCGGTTCCACCAGACACGCGTGCGGTTCCATCGGCATCGAGAGCTCGTACGGCGTCGTGTACTGCTGGTCGACCTTGACCTCCGCGCTGTCGAACCCGGCATCGAAATCGCCGACCGCTGTGTCGGTGGGGAGACCGGCGTTGACCACTTTCGGGATGTACACCTCGTCTTCCTGCTCGGCAAAGTTGAAACGTCCCCGCCCGCCGCTGTATTCGACTTCGACCAGATCGGCCGCCGCTCGGGCCTGTTCGAGGGTCGTGGCGACGACGAGTGCCACCGGCTCGCCGTAATAGTGGATGTCGGGGCCGGTCAGCACCGGCTGGGCGCGCCAGTATTCGAACGGAACGGACTCATCACGGACACCCTGCGCGGGGGCATTACGATAGGTCATCACCATCTTTACGCCGGGTGCGCGTTCGGCGCTCTCGGTGTCGATCCGGGTGATGCGGCCTTTGCCGATCGTCGCGCCGGCGATGAACCCGTAGAGAGGTTGGCCGGCCCCCCACTGCTCGTAGGCGTATGTGGCCCGGCCGACGACCTTCAATGGGCCGTCGACGCGGTTCAGAGCTTGCCCGATCATCTCGTCTCCTCAGCTCGCCTGAGCCGCTTGCGCCAGCGTGCGGCACAGCGTGCGCCTGGCCAGCTCGATCTTGAAGTCGTTGTGCCCCTGCCCCACGGCGTCGCGCATCGCGGCCTCGGCGGCGGCGCGATAGGTGACCATCGTGGCGGGACGGCCGGTCAACGCGGCCTCCGCCTCGATGGACCGCCAGGGCTTGTGCGCCACACCGCCGAAGGCCACCCGCGCCTCACTGATCGCTCCCAGATCGGTCGAGACGACAGCCGCCACGGAGACCAGCGCAAACTCGTACGACGCCCGGCCTCGCACCTTGCGGTAGATCTGCCGGCCCGACGGGGGCGGGGGAAGGAGCACGCTCGTGATCATCTCGCGAGGACGCAGCACGGTCTCGATGTGCGGCGTATCGCCCGGCAGCCGGTAGAAGTCTGCGATCGCGACGCGGCGTACCGACCCATCGGCGTCGAGCAGCTCGATCTCCGCCTCCAGCATGGTCATCGCGACGGCCATGTCCGAGGGATGGGTCGCGATGCAGGAGCCGCTGACGCCGAGGACGGCGTGAATCCGGTTGAACCCGCCGATCGCCGAGCAACCGGAACCGGGATCCCGTTTGTTGCAGCCCGCAGCTGTGTCGTAGAAGTAGGGGCAGCGAGTGCGCTGCAACAGATTTCCCCCGGTGGACGCCTTGTTGCGCAGCTGGCCCGAGGCTCCGGCCACCAGTGCTTCCGACAGCACCGGGTAGCGGGTACGCACTCGGGCATCGGCGGCCACATCGGAATTTGCCGCTTGGGCCCCGATACGCAGTCCGCCGTCGGGGAGCTCTTCGATGTCCCGCAACGGAAGCCGACTGATGTCGACCAGATGGCTGGGCTCCTCGATGTCGAGCTTCATCAGGTCGAGCAGATTGGTGCCGCCGCTGATGAACTTCGCGCCGGTTCTGGACACCGCAGCGACGGCGGCCTGTGCGTCGGTTGCTCGCTCGTACGTGAAGGATCTCATTCCGGGCGTCCCACCGCGATGCCACGGATGGCCGCGACGATGTTCGGATAGGCGGCGCACCGACAGATGTTGCCGCTCATCCGCTCGCGGATCTCCTCATCGGTCAACGCGATCCGCAGCGAGGTCACGTCAGCGGTGGCGTGGCTGGGCCAGCCCGCCTCCACCTCGGCGAGCATGCCGACAGCCGAACAGATCTGGCCGGGAGTGCAGTAGCCACATTGGAAGCCGTCACGCTCGACGAAGGCACGTTGCATGGGGTGTAGACCATCGGGATCGCCCAGGCCTTCGATCGTCACGATCTCATCGTCCTCGTGCATCACGGCGAGCGTCAAACAAGAGTTGACGCGTCGGCCGTTGATCAGCACCGTGCAGGCGCCGCACTGCCCGTGATCACACCCCTTCTTGGTCCCGCTCAGGCGCAGGTGCTCGCGCAGCGCGTCGAGCAGCGAGGTCCGTGGATCTACCTCAAGCCGTCGCACCTGATCGTTGACGTTCAACTCGATCGCCGAGAGTTGGGCCATCTCGCCCTGGCTCCGCCCAGCGGCGCCCGTATCCGAATCACTCACCACAGCCCTCCTTCCTCACTGGGTGCGGGTGTCACCCTGGGTATGCGTCGCCACTGTGGGGCGCGCTCCTCCTCAAGATCTCGCAAAAACCGATGGACCGCTCGTCGGAAAGTGCTCAACCGCGCCCGACTTACCCGGCCGGGCCGTTTCTGCGCGGCAGCCCGGCGCGCATCCCGCGCAGCCACCCCGCGAACCGGCGCCGGGCGGCGAGGATGCTCTCGAATCAGCCGGGTGGCAATGTGCGGTGGAGACTGACCACGCTCGATGAGCTGGCTTTCGGATCAGCGATCTGCTTCTCAGTGAAGCGGAGAGTCGATGGTGGCGGCGGGACCCGCGCACCTGGGTCAGCCGGACCAGACAGGGGAGCGTGGTTCGTGGGGCAGCAGTGAAGGGCGAGGCGGCCCCGATTCCGCCCCTTCCTCGAAGGGGACGGAATCGCCGCCCCTCACGGTGAGCGGCTGACAGCGTGCAGGCCGGACGGCGGCGGAAGCTAACGAGCTCGCACGGTCTCGCCCAAAACCCCTGTCGGTCAGGTGGTCGTAAGGTCCCGGACGCGCGAAATCCCTGCCCGGTATCCCACTCGTCCAGCTTCGGGCAGTCCCCGACCGTGATGTCTCGGACCATGCCGCCCTTCGTGGCCATGACGGTGGCGATCCGCCGCAGTGCGCCGTCCTTGGTGTGGGTGTTGGCGGGGTCACTCCGGCAGACGGCCGTCAGAGCGGCGAACCCTTCCGGGTCGCGGCTGCGTGCCATCTCGGCGGTCAGAATCTGCACCGTCCCCGGAGTCAGCAGCCACGACAGGCTGGGCCGGATGACATCGCCGCTGATCAGGGCGTCGAAGTCCTTCTTCGGGTCCTGGTAGGACCAGCCGGTGGCCTGGAGCCAGGAGCCGGCCATGCGCCGCCAGGCGATGTTGCCGACCGCGTCCGCGCCGCTGGCATTCCAGCGGTTCTGCCAGGTCTCTCCGGGAAACGGCTCCAACCACGTCGACGTCTTGGCCAGACCGGTCCTGCGGCGGGACTGGGAGGCCGAGCACGCCTGCACGAACGGCGGCGCGAGCAGGCGTTCCCGCTCCCGGACAGGTCGAGGTCGACATCCCGTGTGCCTGCTCGGTGGCCTTCCAGCCCTGTTCGGGGCCGCACACGAAAGCGCCCCTGGTGCCCGGTCACGAATTCACCGGCGTGGTGGCCGGGATCGGACGGGAGGTAACCACCTTCTCGGTCGGCGACCGCGTCGCGGTGGGCAACATCGTCGACTCCTGCGGCGTGTGCGCCATGTGCGAAGCCGGACAGGAGAATTTCTGCCACTCCTTCCCGACTCTGACCTACGGCGGCACCGACCGGCAGGATGGGTCTACCACCCTGGGCGGCTACTCCCGCGAGTACATCGTGCGCGACACCTTCGCCTACCCGCTCCCCTCCGGCCTCGACCCGGCCGCAGCCGCCCCGCTGATGTGCGCCGGCGTCACCGTCTGGGAACCCCTGCGCCACCTCGGCGTGGGGCCGAGCAGTCGCGTCGCTGTGGCCGGGCTCGGCGGCCTGGGCCACCTCGCGGTCAAGATGGCCGTGGCACTCGGCGCCACCACGACCGTCATCAGCCGCACCCAAGACAAGCGCGACGACGCCCGCAAGCTCGGCGCTCACGACCTCATCGACTTCACCGATACCCAGCACATGGCTGCGGCGCGCGACACCTTCGACGTCGTCATCGACACCATCTCCGCCCCTCACGACCTCGCCCCGTATCTGAAGTTGGTGGCGATGGACGGCACCCTCAGCCTCCTCGGGTACCTGGGCCCCGTCACCGTCGAGGCCACGGACCTGCTCATCGGCCGCAAGAAGCTCAGCTCCGCGGGCAGCGAAGGCCGCCTGGCGACAGCCGAGATGCTCCAATTCTGCGCCGACAACAGCATCGCCGCCGACATTGAAGTACTCCCGTCGTCACAGGTGGACACGGCACTCGACCGCCTCCGGCGAAACGACGTCCGCTACCGCTTCGTGCTCGACATGTCCGACCTGGACTGAAGAGACCGTTGGCCGGGCCATGACGTGCGGGCCGGCCAACGGCGCGCGCATGACCGGCACCCTGCCCTCTCACAGATGACCGTTTCTGAGAAACGGGCATCGTCGAACCCATCCCCGACGTCCTCTCATCGGTCCCGAGAGGCGATCCCGCCTCAATCGGTCGATCCCGGAAAGCGACTTGTCGCCTCGTGGCAGCTTCGGGAGTACAGGGCCGGGATCCCCGTGGGTTCAAGGAAACCGAAGGTCCTTCAGCCTGAACCCACGGGTCCACAGGTCTGCTTCAGGTCGGTAGATCCGTGGGTTCGGTTGGAACACGAGGGTGCTGTGCAAGCCGAAGAGCTTCGGCCGTGACATCGGCGTCGATCTGCGCCTGTGTTCTGTCGCCGTATTCGAGGACGTCGTAGTCGTCGTCCAGGTTGGCGAGTCGCTCGGCCAGAGGCAGCTCGTGCCCGAAGCGCTGATGGATCCTGAAGGCCAGCTCGCGTGGCGTCAGCTCGCCCGCCAGCATCCGGGCGGCAAGTGCTCGTGCGGCGGCTTCCTGTCCGGCAATGCTGCCCACTGAGTAAGAGGTGAGGCCCAGTTCGTCGAGTGCCGGGGGCAGGAGGTCGGGGACGTCGTAGTCCGCCTCCGCGCGTGTGCACGCGGCCAGGATCCGCAGGGCAGGACTGTCGAGGCCGGCAACGAGTGCATCACAGGCAGCAGTGACGACGTCGGTTGCGCGGATCTCGCCCATGCTCCAGAGAACGGCGCGGTCCTGAAGCTCGCGGGCTGCTGATTCGGTCGACGACATCTGTCCATGATCTCGTCAATCGGTTGAGCAGGTCGAGTGGGTTTCACCGCGATGCCTGCTCGGCGGCATCTCCCAGAAGCGCGCGTGCTGAGTCCGCGTAGCGGATGGCGGTCTTCTCGTCGATGCCGAAAACGAGGGCGAGGTGGAGCGGGTCGGCGCCGTGGGTGAGCGCCTCTTCGAGTTGACGGTCGACGCGGAGCCGTTCGAGGGTGGCGGTGAGGTTGCGGGTGGCCCGGGTGGTCCAGAGCTTGCCGGCCGGGCCGAGTTCGACGGCGGTCTTCTGGGTGATCAGCAGGTGGAGGTTGGCCGTGTTCGGCCAACGGTTGCGGCGGTGTTCGAGCCAGTCCAGGACCGCTCGGTGGGTGAGGTCGTCGAGTGGGCGGACGTGGCCGCCGACGGTGATGCGCCGGTTGCCCAGGTCGACGTCGTCCAGCTGCATGGTGCGGATCATCTTCGGCCGTGCCGCGTGGACGGCGGCCAGGGCGACGATGAGCCGGATGTCTGGGGTGGTGGCCGTGGCGATGGCCTCGTCGATGTCCGCCTGGACGAGGGTTTGGAGGACGCCGCCGGTCTGCCGGGGGACACGGATGCGGATCGTGGGGTTGCGGAAGATCTGGCCGTTCTTCTTCGCGTGCCGGAACAGCGACCGCAGCGCGACGATCCGGCTCTCGCGCTGTTTGCCGGTGACAGCGTCCCGGGCCGCGATGATGTCTTCCCGGGTGACCTCTCGCAGGTGGTCGTAGCGGCTGGACCACTCCAGCAGCACCGGCTGGATCTCCCCCAGGTAGGCCCATGTCGTATGCCGGGAGCGAGGCTCGGATCGCGGGCCACCGTTGAGGAGAGTGCGAACCCAGGCTTCGACGGCGCGGTGGATGCCCGGGGGCATCCCGTAGAGCTTTCGCTCCAGCCACCGGTCGACGGCGGGGACCCGGTCGTCGGTGAACAGGCCGAGGCGGTCGAGGACTTCGGCGGTCCGCACGACGGGAAGCCCGCGGACTCGTAGGGCCGGGAAGAGCCCGGAGTACCGGATCGATTCGCCTTCGCGGTAGCCGGACAGCACGATGACCAGGGCTCGGTTCACGTCGCTGGTGATCCAGCGGCTCCAGCCGCGAGCCTCGCCCAGTGCCCGAGCGGCCTGCCGGGCCCGGACCAGCCATGGATTGGCCAGGTCGGCGTGGAGTTCGCGGTCGAACCGGCGGAAGTCCCGAGTGACGGTGAACAGTGTCAGTTGCGTTGACGGCGTGATCACGCGAGACGGTTCGGGAAGTGGCGGTGGCTTCAGCACGCGCCGTCCGGCCTTGCCGACTCGCGGCCCGCCGTTCTTGGGCCGCTGGAGGTTCGCGAAGAACAGCTGCTGGCAGGTCACCTGCTGTAGGTACGGCTCGGTCACCGAAGCTTTGCCGCTGGCCTTGATCGCCCAGGTCGCCTGGGCCCGGCAGAGGCGGCAGTAGCCGTGCTTGTCATCGACCGGAACCTGCCGCCGGCAGCCGGCGCATTCGCCGACGGCGTGTTGCTGGCCGTAGGTGTAGCAGCCGCGGCAGAACCGGCCGGGCAGCTGCCCCCAGGCGAAACAGCCAGAGCAGGAGGCCGCCGGCTTGTTCTCGCTGATCTTCCCCATGGCGGTGTGACCAGGTCACATCGGCGGCAGGGAACGGCCGTCGCGGCGCTTGGGCACGACGGCCGGGGCCACCACCGAGCCGGTCGTGGCCTCTTGGACGACTGCCTGCTGTCCCGGGAGCTTGACCTTCCCGGGCTCGGGAATCAGCAGATCGCTGATCTCACATCCGAGCACGACGCAGATCACGTCGAGGTCCTCCAGTTTGAGGGAGACCGGCTGGCCGGACCACAGGCCGGACATCTTCCCGGCCGAGATCACCAAGCCGTGTTCGGCCAGGCTCCGCTGGAGTTCGGACGCTTTCCAGATGCCTTTGTTCGCGGCGGTCAGCCGCAGGTTCCACTTCATCCCATCAGTCCTTCCAGCCGCTTCGCGGCCCGCTGCTGTCCGGACAGCCAGGCGTCCTCGACCCGGGTCTGCTGGACGTGGATGTACCGCATTGTGGTGGCGATCCAGGAGTGTCCGAGGACCTCCTGGATACCGAGCAGATCAAGGCCCCCGAGGTAGAGCTCGGACGCGCAGAAGTGCCGCAGGACGTGCGGCGTGAGCGTGTCGGCCCATCCGGGCAGATGGGCTTTCGCCGCGGCGGCCAGGCCGTTGCGCAAGGCGTCGTCGCCGACGCGGCGCGCGGAGCAGTCGGAGTTCTTGCGCTCGGAGGGGAACAGCGGGGCACCGGGTCGGGTGTGGTCGTCGTCGAACTGGCCCCAGACGTCCTCGATGAACCATCGAAGCGTGCGGTCGGCACCGTTGATCAGCGGCACCATCCGCTCGCGTGGGCCCGACCCGCGGGCACCCTTGCCGTGACGCACGTGGAGCTTGCCGAAGCGGCCCAGGTCCCACTTGATGTCGGCCAGGTCGAGCTTGCATGCCTCGCTGACCCTGAGTCCGACCTGGGACATCAGTTTCGATGCGGTGTAGTTCCGTGCGGTCGGGGTGAACTTGCGGCAGGTGGCCAGCTCACCGCCCCAGCCGGTGAACAGGGTCTTGATCTCCGGCTCGGTCGGCGGGATCCGCAAGGCCGCGTCCTTGGACCCTCGCGGCCGGTTCATCTCGTCGATCGGGCACTCGACGACCCGCCCGGTCATCCGATGGATCTCGACCTTGTGCCGCAGCTCCAGGAACAGGAAGTACGTGGTCAGCGCCTGTGCGCGGGCCAGCCGGGTTCCGCTCGGCGAGCCCCGCAGCACCTTCCCGAAGTACCCGTCGGCGTCGGCCGGCTCCATGTCCCACAGCGGTCCGCCGAACCAGGCCCGCATCTGGTCCAGGTGCCCGACGTCCCCGCGGATCGTGCCGTCCGCCAGCCCCGCCGAAGCACGCGCGAGCACGAAGCTGGCGAGTACATCGGTCTCGAACTGTTCCAGCTCCTCCGCCGAGACCGGATCGCGGAACTCACGCAGGTCGCGTACGGCTGCCAGCGCCAACCCGAGCCTCCTCACCTTCACCCCGATCACAGATCGATCGGACGAAGTGAGAACGCTTCAAGAATCCTGAAGTTACGTCACCAGCTCGAAGAGCATCCCAAGGAGAGAGAACACCCTGGCCACGCGGGGAAGGGCTCAGCAAGGCTCAGGGGAACTCGCGGGATGTCGCACAAAACGTCGGTCGTCCATCGCGTCGCGGATGTGCACCAGTCGGCACCACGCTATCCCGTGCTCTGCGGCGACAGTCGCCGTGTGATCCGGTCGAACATCTCCGTCAACGGCTCGCCGACGTCCCGGCCGAACTCGGTCAGCCCGTAGGTGACCTGCGGCGGCGTCGTCGGCTCGACCTCCCGCCAGATCAGGCCGTCCTGGACCAGCGCCCGCAGCGTCTGGGCGAGCATCTTCTCGCTAATGCCCTGGATGCTCTCGCGCAGCTCGTAGAACCGAAGACTTCTGCTCCGCAAGGAGATCAGTACCCAGACCCCCCATCTGCTGGTCACGTGGTCGACCACACCGCGCGCGGGGCAGTCGGTGTGAAACACGTCATACCGCCCCTCCGCCTCAACGCCTCCACGCTGCACGCTTTCTGTCATGCCATGAGCTTACCCAAAGGTATGCCCTTACCAGAAGTTAGCCCCACTCCTAGCGTGAGGGCCACAGAAGACATCTGACAAGGGAGCTGAAGATGATCGTGGTGACCGGAGCCACCGGGAATATCGGCCGGCCGTTGACGCAGGCACTGACCGAAGCGGGCCAGCAGGTGACGGCGGTGTCACGGCACACGGCAGCGGTGCCCAACGGCGCCCGCCACGTGGTGGCCGACCTGGCCAAGCCAGTCAGCCTCTCGCCCGCGCTGGCCGGAGCGAAGGCGCTGTTCCTGCTGCTGTCCGGCGACCTGCACGCCACAGGAGCCAACCCTGCCGACATCATTGGCGAAGCTGCGGCCGGCGGGGTCCGCCGGGTCGTCCTGCTCTCCACACTGGGCGTGGTGACCAGGCCCAGCGGCCCCACGCGGATCGCGATGCGCGTACTGGAGGACACCTTGCGGGAGTCCGGTCTGCAGTGGGCCATCCTGCGGCCGGGTGGCTTCGCCTCCAATGCCCTGTGGTGGGCCGAGTCCGTCCGCACGCAACAGGTCGTCGCCGCGCCCTTCGGCGACGTCGGGGTACCGATCATCGACCCGGCGGACATCGCCGCAGTCGCGGCAGCCTGCCTGCTGGACGACCGGCACACCGGCGGCGTCTACGAGCTGACCGGCCCGCAGGTGGTCACTCCGCGCCAGCAGGCCGAGGCCATCGCCGCCGCCCTGGGCTCGCCGGTGAGGTTCCACGAGCTCACTCGCGACGAGGCCAAGGCCGCCATGACCCAGAGCATGCCGACGGAGCTCGCCGACGACACCCTGGACATCCTCGGCTCCCCGAGCCCGGCCGAACTGCGTGTCAGCCCGGACGTCCAGCGGGTCCTCGGCCGCGCCCCACGCCCCTTCGCCGACTGGGCCGCCCGCAACGTCGCCGCGTTCCGCTGAGACTGCGGCTCCATAGGCGAGTTCCGACTTCAGTGGCACTCGCCGAAAATGGTGTCGGCGAGAGTCGACTCCACCTCCGAGGAGGACGCGATCAGTGTCGGCGAACTGGGACGTGGTGCACGTGGGTCCGACGGGCGTCGCGGCCGGATCGACGAGGAACGCGTCCGAGTGGCAGGTCACCAGGGTATGACCCCATTGTCGTCGAACAGCTGGCCGGTCGGGCCGTCGTCCGGAAGGGTCGCCAGCCGGATGGCGATCGCCGCGCCCTGCTCGGGGGTCTGTGTCCCGCTGAATCCGTTGAGGTCAGTGGCCACGTAGCCGGGGCAGGCATTGTTGATCAGGATGTTGGTGCCGCTCAGCTCCTTGGCGTACTGGATGGTGACGGCGTTGAGGTAGGTCTTCGTCGGTGCGTAGGCCCCGCTGATCCCCCCGAGGTCGACGCCGGGCGTGGTCTGGAGCGTCAGGGAGCCGACGTGGCTGGACTGGTTGACGATCCGCGGGTGCGCCGAACGGCGCAGCAACGGCAGCATCGCGTTGGTGACCCGGATGACGCCGATGACGTTGGTCTCCATCAGTTGCCGCACGGTTTCCAGGTCGAGGGTCGTGGGTTCCTCCGGCCAGCCGCCGGCAACGCCGGCGTTGTTGACCAGTACGTCGAGCCGTCCGGCCTGCTCCTCGATCAGTTGGACTGCGGCGGTCACGCTCGCGCCGTCGGTCACGTCCAGGGGCACGCCGAACGCGTCGGCACCAGCCGCGCGCAGCCTTGCCACGGCGTCCTTACGGCGCTGTTCGTCCCGGGCGCCGACACCGACACTCCACCCCCGCGCACCCAGCCCAGCCGCGATCTCATATCCGATTCCCTTGTTCGCGCCAGTGACCAGTGCGCTCATCTTCTCGCTCATGACATCGAGAATGCCCCTGCTGCAGCCGGGCACCAACACCGCCCGGGTAGTGCAGCAATACCCGATCGGCATCGATCAGCTGTTTGCCGTCGTAGCCTGGGATCATGGAAATACGCGAGCTGCGGTACTTCGTCGCCGTCGCCGAGGAGCTGCACTTCGGCAAGGCCGCACAGCGCCTGGGGATAGCCCAGCCGCCCCTGTCCCGCGCGATCATCCAGCTCGAACGGCGGCTCGGGACCGCACTGCTCGAACGCACCAGCCGCAAGGTCACGCTCACCGGGGCCGGAACCGTGCTACTGACCGAAGGACGCCCGATCCTCAGCGCGGTGACCGCAGCCGAACGGCGTACCCAGCGGGCCGCGACAGCACACCCCGCTCTCGTCCTCGCCGTCAAATCCGGCACCGCGGGCGAGCTGCTGACGAAACTGCTCGACGCCTACGCCGCAGAACCTGGCGCAGCCATCGTCGATCTACTGCTCTGCGAGGCACACCAGCACCAGCAACTGCTGCAGAACGGGCACGCCGACGCGGCTCTCCTGCACTTGCCCTTCGACTCAGCGGCCGGGCTCGACACCGAAACCCTGTACACCGAAGGACAGGTCGCGATCCTGCCGACCTCACACCCGCTCGCCTGCCGCTCCCAAGTCCGGATGGCGGACGTCACCACACTGCCGGAGCTCCCGATGGCCCGCTGGCCCGGTCCCGGCGGCAGCTACCCAGAAGGACCGGGCGCAGAGGTACACAACCTGACACAGCTCTTCCAGCTGATCGCGCTCGGCCGTACCACCGTGGCTATTCCCGAGTCAGCCAGCGCGGGCTTGCGCCAGGACCTCTCCGCCGTGCCGATCCTGGACGCTCCGTCCGTGACAACGGTGATCGCCTGGCCGCCGCACAGCCGCCTTCGTACGGTTGCTGACCTGATTCGCGTCGCAACACGTCTTTGAACCCGGATCAGGACGGCGGCCGCCCGGCGACGGCCCCGATCAACACAGCGGAACATAGCAAGGCGGGCTTCGCCCTCGTCGGCCAGGGCGGTGCGGCCTTAAGACGGCCGGCGGGGCCCCGCTCCATCGCCAACCACCCCAAAGCCCCCGCCCCTGAGGCTTACAGTCCCACGTTCAGATCAACCGCGACATCCTTGAACATTCGCCTGCCAGCCGAGGCCCGCCACAACGCGATCGCGTCGGACCGGAACTGCGCACTGTACTTCGAGAGCCGTGCCACAGAGATCTGCACCTTCCAGGATCAACAAGATTCACTGTCAGGTGTGTCCACACCGCGGGGGTTATCTCACACGGCGGTGCCCCGCAGGAGCACCACACACCGGTGCGCCGGTGTTTGTGGTACGCCGGCCCGATTCCGGCGGGCCGGCGTACCACGTCACGTCGCGCGGGCGATCCGGTCAGTAGTCGTAGTGGTCGTTCTCGATCACTCGGAAGCTGCCCCCTACTCCGTTGCTGACGAACACACCCCCTTCGACGCGGTTCGGGAACACGCCTTCAGTGGAACCGTGGGGGCCGACGGTGGCGATGGGGGCACCGTTGTCGCAGGTCGCCCCGCTGAAGACCTCGACGGTTCGCCGGCTGTCGTTGAAGATGTTGAAGCTGGTGGAGCCCAGGCCGCTGGCCACGCTGACGCAGCCGCCGGGGAAGGCGGAGTACGTGCGCTCGTTGAGGTGAATCCTGCCCTCGTCGTCGTCCCGGCCTCCGTGACCCCGGTCCTGGTCGCCTCCGCGCTCGTCGCCGCCTCGGCCTTCGTCGTTGCCTCGGCCCTGATTGCCGCGGCCCTCGTCGTTGCCGCCTCGGCCTTCGTTGTCGCTCCGGCCTTCGTTGCTCCTTCCGGCGTCACCTCTGTCCTTGGGAGCCCCAGCGGGGGCTGGGGCTGCGGCCTTTTGGACGACCGGGGTGGCTTGGGGCGGCTCGTTCGTGGCGGCCGAGGTGAAGGTGCTGCCGGTGGCGGTCAGGGCCGCGGCGGCGGCGATGGCGGCAGTGAGGACGGTGGAACGTGCGGTCATGTCGTTTCTCCTGTCTCGGAGTCAGGTCGGCTGAGCAGCGGACCCGTCATTGAACGTACGTAGGGACTCCATAGCTGTCATATCGGGGCATATCAAAACGCCGATGCCGGAGCATCGGCTGGGACGGCAGTCACCCGTATGTCATTCGGGTGCAACGTGGCGCATCGGTCCGGGCTCGGGGAGCACTGGACCACCGCAGGTCGGCGACCGGTCGCCCCCTGCGCATACGGGATGCAAGTCGTATTCCTGTACGCCCTTGCGGACGACGGCGGTCGTCCCCTGCACATACGGGCTGCAACCTTCGTGACGTGCAGCGTTAGAACAGCTTTGCCTGCTCTGACGCGGGTTGGGGGACGTCGGCGAATTGCTCCGCCGAGGTGACACCGTGCCAGGCGGTCCGGTGCCTTCCCATTTCGCTGTCTCCTGCTTCCGGCCCCGAGAGGCCAGAAGTCTGATGGGGACTCCACTGGCGTTTTGCGTCTCCCCCGTGCCGGGGGAAACGGGTGGAACGGAGTGTGCGTCAGCGACGACGGCGTGCCGTTCAACGTTCCGGGCGGCGTTCAGGTCCCGATCCATCGCCAGGCCGCAGACGGCGCAGTGGAATACCCGGTCGGCGAGCGTCTGGCGTGAGTTTTGCCAGTCGCAGTCCGAGCAGGTCTTGCTGGAGGGCCACCAACGGTCCAGGACTGCGAGCTGGGAGCCGTACCAGGAAGCTTTGTAGGTGAGCTGACGGCGCAACTCGCGGGGGCGGAATCCAGGATGGCCCGGTTGAGGCCAGCTTTCTGCCGGACCTTCTTCCCGGTCGCTTCGATGGTGCCGTGGGCTGAGCGGGTCACGCCCGCCACGTGCAGGTCTTCCACGGCAACTGTCGCGACCCCGCCCGCTGGCGTTGTCACGTTGTCGGGTATGCGGGTGTCTGATGGTGCGTCGAAGCGTGGTGGGGCCGGGTGTCGGCCTGGGCTCAGGCCGCGGTAGGCCGGCCGGTGGCGCCGGTGATCTGCTCCCGGATGGCGAAGCGGACGGTCGTCTCGTCGCGGTGTCGGGGTGCGGTCATCAGGTGGCGGCGGGGTCGGAAGTGCGGTGAGATGCCACTGAACGCCGACAGGAACCACTGCGCTCCACCGATGGAGCGGAAGCCCTTCATCGCTCGTTCACGCTGCCGGGTCGGCCGATGGGAGTTCTCGGCCCGGTTATTGAGACCCTTATGGGATCGGTGCTCGACGGAGGGCATGACCTCGCGGTGGGGGGCGCCGTAGGAGCGGAGCTTGTCGGCGATGATCACACGGGGCACTGCTCGGGTCGTCTTCAGCAGCTTGCGGAAGAAGCGCCTGCCCGCGGCCTGGTCCCGCCGGATCTGCACGAGGATGTCGAGCACCATGCCGTCCTGGTCGACGGCCCGTCACAGGTACTCCCGCTCTCCGTTGATCTTGATGAAGAATTCGTCCAAGTGCCACTTGTCCCCCGGCCGTGGCCACCTGCGACGCAGCGAGTTGGCGTACTGCTGCCCGAACTTCACACACCACCGGCGGACCGTCTCGTACGAGACGATCACACCGCGCTCGAGCATCAGCTCCTCGACCTCACGAAACGACAGCGGGAACCGGAAGTACAGCCACACACAGTGCGAGATCACCTCAACCGGGTACCGGTGCCCCTGTACGACGGCGACGCACTCACCACAGACGGCTGGAGGGCATGAGCGGCGTCACCGCGATGACGCAGCGGAGATCCTCTTCTCGAACCAGTGGTCGGCGTACAGCTCCTCGTTGAATGCAGAGACCTCCTCGAAGCCGGTGGCGTGGTACAGGCGGATCGCGGCAGTGAGCGTCCTGTTGGTGTCCAGGCGCAACACGTCGCGGCCCTGCAGCCGGGCCCGCGCCTCCAGCTCGGCCAGGAACCGGCGGCCGAGGCCGAGGCCCCGGGCATGGGGCGCGACCCACATGCGCTTGATCTCTGCCGAACCGTCCTGCGGCAGCTTCAGACCGGCGCAGCCGATGGGCTCGCCGTGCAGTCGGGCGACCAGGAACAGACCGTGCGGCATACGGAGTTCACCCGCGTCGGGCAGCAGGCTCCGCACGGGGTCGAAGCCGGTCTCGAAGCGTTCCGCCAGCTCGCGGGAGTAGGACCGAAGGCAGTGCTGGGCATCGGGGTGCTCCGGGTCGACGGTGTCGAGTGTCACCGTCGAGGCGGTCAGCAGACGGTCGACCTCGGCCATCGCGGCGACCAGCCGGGCACGCTGGGCGGTGTCGAGCGGGGCCAGCAGGGAGCCGGCCAGTTCGTCGCTGCGGCTGTCGAGAACGGCACGCTCCGCGCCGCCCGCTTCGGTGAGCCGGACCTGGCGCACCCGTCTGTCCCGGGGGTGCGGCTCCACTGTGACCAGGCCATCGGCCTCCAGTGCGCGCAGCAGCCGGCTGACGTAACCGGAGTCGAGCCCGAGCCGTTCGCGCAGCCGGCGTACATCCTGGCCCTGCTCGCCGATCTCCCACAACAGCCGGGCCTCGCCGATGGGCCGGTCACAGGCGAGGTACTTCTCCTGGAGCACGCCCACGCGCTCGGTGACGGTCCGGTTGAACCGCCGCACCTGGTCGATCTGTGCCGTATCCATTCTCTGACTCTAGTCAGAGATACCCGTGCGGGACCAGAGGCGCGAAGTGGCCGCCGGGCCGGCCGGACGCGCCTTTCGCCGGAGCCTTCCACGACCGGGTTCACCGGCCACTTCGCCCGGCGGTGGTCGCTTCGCCGACCGGATGCGCTCCGCCGAAGAGGTTCGCGTTGCCACCTCCCGATCGATTGAAACCGTTCAAACAAGCAACTCGCTTGCATTGCAGCGAACATGAAGGACATACACCCGGGCAACGCCCCATCGAGAAACTCCCTGCATACTCATTGACCCCCACCTCGCACGCCTCTACGTTCAGCTACGTTCGCTCTGTGAATCGATTCATCACTTTCTATGTGAGGGGCCGCATTGATCAGCAGGAGGAACATCCTGACGAGCGCTGCCGCCACGGTGGGCGCCGTAGCAGCCGGAGTCGCACCGGCCACGGCCGCACCGGTACCGGCACCCGCCCAGGCGCATACCCAGCACGGTGCACCACGCGTCACCACGCCCACCGTCGAGTACGTTCAGCACCCCCTGGGCCTCGACACGCAACACCCCCGGCTGAGCTGGCCGATCACCTCGGACGAGCCGAACGTGCACCAGAGCGCCTATCGGATCCGGATCGCCTCCAGTGCGTCCGGCCTGTCGAACCCGGACGTCTGGGACAGCGGGAAGGTGATGTCCGGCGAATCCGTCCTCGTCCCCTACGCGGGGCCTCGCCTCAAGCCGCGGACACGCTACTTCTGGTCCGTGCGGGTGTGGGACACGGCCGGTGGCGAGTCCGGCTGGAGTGCGCCTTCGTGGTGGGAGACCGGCCTCATGGACCCCGCGCAGTGGTCCGCCACTTGGGTGTCCGCTCCCCCGGCCCTCACGGACGCACCGTCGCTGGAGAACAGCCACTGGATCTGGTTCCCCGAGGGCGAACCGGCCAACAGCGCCCCGAAGGGCACCCGTTGGTTCCGCCGCACCATCGATGTCGCGGACGGAATCACGGCGGCAACCCTCGCCATCAGCGCGGACAACGTGTACGCGGTCTCCGTGAACGGCACCGAGGCCGCGCATACCGACCTGGCGACCGACAACGAGGGCTGGCGCCATCCGGCGGTGGTTGACGTCCTCGCGCAGCTGCGTCCCGGAAGGAACGTCCTCGCGGTTTCGGCGGCCAACGCGAGCGAAGGAGCCGCCGGGCTGATCGCCGCACTCACCCTGCGCACGGCATCCGGGGAACAGACCGTCGTCACCGACGCCTCCTGGAAGTCGACGGACAAGGAGCCCGCCGGCGACTGGCGCGGGCCCGGCTTCGACGACAGCGGCTGGCCGGCGGCGAAGGAGGCGGCCGCGTGGGGGGCCGGACCATGGGGCAAGGTCGTTCCGGCGGTGTTCGCGGCCAACCAGCTGCGGCACGCGTTCGAGCTGCCGCGCAAGAAGGTCGCACGGGCGCGCCTGTACGCCACGGCTCTCGGCCTGTACGAGGCCCATCTCAACGGCCACCGCGTGGGACGCGATCAGCTCGCTCCCGGCTGGACCGACTACCGCGAGCGCGTCCAGTACCAGACGTACGACGTCACCACGCTCCTGCGGTCCGGCGCGAATGCCATCGGTGCATATCTGGCGCCGGGGTGGTACGCGGGTAATGTCGGCATGTTCGGTCCGCATCAGTACGGTGAACGCCCGGCATTTCTCGCCCAGTTGGAGATCGAGTACACGGACGGGACGAGTCGGCGCATCACGTCGGACACGGACTGGCGGGCCGCCTCCGGGCCGATCCTCTCCGCTGATCTCCTCGGCGGAGAGACGTACGACGCGCGCAAGGAGACCCCCGGCTGGACCTCGCCCGGCTTCGACGACCGGACCTGGTCCGAGGTGTGTGGCGCGGGCGAGGCCGCACCCGGCCTGATCGTCGCGCAGGTGGACGGCCCGGTCCGGGTGACCAAGGAGCTTCCGGCCAGGAAGGTGACCGAGCCCGCACCTGGCGTCTTCGTCTTCGACCTGGGCCAGAACATGGTCGGCTCGGTGCGGCTGCGCCTCTCGGGCGACGCGGGTACGACGGTGCGTCTGAGGCACGCCGAGGTCCTCAACCCCGACGGCACCATCTACACCGCGAATCTTCGCAGCGCCGCGGCAACCGACACCTACGTCCTCAAGGGCGGCGGCGCCGAGACGTACGAACCGCGCTTCACGTTTCACGGATTTCGCTACGTCGAGGTGACCGGCCTCCCCGGCACTCCCCCGGCCCATGCGCTGACCGGCCGCGTCATGCACACGTCCGCCCCGTTCACCTTCGAGTTCGAGACCGACGTCCCGATGCTCAACAAACTGCACAGCAACATCACGTGGGGCCAGCGGGGCAACTTCCTCTCCATCCCGACGGACACGCCCGCACGCGACGAGCGTCTGGGGTGGACGGGTGACATCAACGTCTTCGCGCCGACCGCCGCCTACACGATGGAGTCGGCCCGCTTCCTCACCAAGTGGCTCGTGGACCTGCGGGACGCCCAGACCGCCGAGGGCGCCTTCACGGACGTGGCGCCCATCGTGGGCAATGTCGGCAACGGCGCGGCCGGCTGGGGCGACGCGGGCGTCACGGTCCCCTGGTCGCTGTACCAGGCGTACGGGGACCGCCAGGTCCTGAAGGACGCCTGGCCCTCCATCCGGGCCTGGCTGACGTTCCTGGAGAGGAACAGCGACGGCCTGCTGCGGCCGGCCGGCGGCTACGGCGACTGGCTGAACGTCTCCGACGAGACACCGAAGGACGTCATCGCCACCGC
Organism: Streptomyces laculatispora; assembly: GCF_017353455.1. Classification (GTDB taxonomy): domain Bacteria; phylum Actinomycetota; class Actinomycetes; order Streptomycetales; family Streptomycetaceae; genus Streptomyces; species Streptomyces laculatispora. The sequence continues at coordinate 2,662 of NZ_JAFMPZ010000061.1, read as the reverse complement.
TTACTTCGCGCACAGTGCCGATCTCGCGGCCCGGACGGCTACGGAACTCGGTGAGGACCCCGCCGCCCACCTCGATCTCTTCGCACGCATACGCAAGGCGTTCCAGGCCGCCTACGTCACCGCCGAGGGAAGGGTGAAGGGCGACACGCAGACCGCGTATGTCCTCTCCCTGTCGATGGACCTGCTGCCGGAGGCACTGCGGAAGGCGGCGGCCGACCGGCTCGTCGCACTGATCGAGGCCAAGGACTGGCATCTGTCGACCGGCTTCCTCGGAACGCCCCGGCTGCTGCCGGTCCTCACCGACACCGGGCACACCGATGTCGCCTACCGCCTGCTCCAGCAGCGCTCCTTCCCCAGCTGGGGCTATCAGATCGACAAGGGCTCCACCACCATGTGGGAACGCTGGGACTCCATCCAGCCCGACGGCAGCTTCCAGACCCCGGACATGAACTCCTTCAACCACTACGCCTACGGATCGGTCGGCGAGTGGATGTACACCAACATCGCCGGAATCTCGGCGGGCCGGCCCGGCTTCCGCGAGATCGTCATCCGTCCTCGCCCGGGCGGCGACGTCACCTCGGCCCGCGCCACGTTCGCCTCGGTCTACGGCCCCGTCTCCACCCAGTGGAAACTGCGCTCCGGCGGCATCGACCTGAGGTGCACCGTGCCTCCCAACACGACCGCCGAGGTGTGGGTCCCCGCAGACACCCCGGCCTCGGTCACCCACACCCGCGCGACGTTCCTGCGCGAGGAGGAGGGCTGCGCGGTGTACCGGGTCGGCTCCGGAAACCACCGCTTCACCGGGTAGGACGTCTCGTCACCACTGCTTGGTCGTAAAGTAGTTGCCCCATACACCTCATAGAGGGAGACACACCTATGCCGATCCCGCTCGGTCTTGGCCTTCCGCAGATGAAGCAGTACGACCTCGGCCACGATGTGGCCGAGGTGGCACGGGCAGCGGAAGCAGTCGGGTACGAGAGTCTGTGGGTGTTCGAGCGGGTTCTGTTTCCCGAGCCCGCCACCCAGGGTCTGTACGGAGTTCCGGGGCTGGCCTGGCCGGAGCACTACCGCAGCGTCGCCGACCCGTTGGTCACCCTGACCCTGGCCGCCGCGGCCACCGACCGCGCCCGGCTCGGGACCAGCGTTCTCGTCGCGCCGCTCCATGTCCCCTTCCAGCTGGCCCGGTCGCTCGCCTCGCTGGACGTCGCCAGCGGTGGCCGGGTGATCGCGGGGCTGGGAACGGGCTGGTCCCTGGACGAGTACGCGGCCGCGGCCGTCGCCCCCTTCGAGAAGCGCGGCGCGGTCCTGGACGAGCTGCTCGACGTGTGCGCGGCCGTCTGGGGGCCGGACCCCGTCTCCTACAAGGGGGATCTGACCACGATCGCCCCGTCCGAGGTGGGGCCCAAACCGGCTCGTCCCATCCCCGTCTTCCTCCCGGCGAGCGGCCCCCGGGCCATTCGCCGTCTGGTCGACCGGGCCGACGGCTGGATGCCCGTGGCCATGGGCGCGTCGCAGCTGGCCGAGCAGTGGAAGCGGGTGCGGGACGTCGCCGCCGAGCGGGGGCGTGACCGGCCGGTCGGTGTCTGTGCCCGTGCCAACGCGCGGTACAGCGCCAAGCCGGCGGAGGGCCAGGGCCGGCAGCCGTTCCACGGAAATGTCGCGCAGATCGTGGAGGATCTGGTGGCCCACGCCGCGACGGGCGTTCCGGAGATCATGCTGGACCTCCAGGGCACCACCCGTGACGCCATGGAGCTCATCGACGTGGCGACCGAGGTGTACGAGGCAGCGCGAGCAGCCGGGATCTGAGCCTGGCCGCCCGGGACGGGTCGGCCGTCCCGGGCGGGCAGCCGGTGCGACAGGTGTGCGGGGCGAGGACCCGGTACCCGGGGCCGGGTTCGTCCGCGGTCACACCGGCAGGACTTCGGGGGTCGGCCTCAGAACACCTGACGACGAGGGGAACGCGGCCGATGGACGACCGCACGTCGCTGGCCCGGCGGTTCGAGGAGGACAGGGCACATCCGAGCGGACGGTTCGTTGCTCTTTGAGTGATTCTATCGTCGCAGCCTGCGGGGGTGGGTGTGCGCGGAATCTTTTGGTCCGTGGTCGGTTGGGGTGGCGGGTGAGTGAACGCAAGCCGTACCCGGGCGACTTATCGGCTGAGCAGTGGTCGTTGGTCGAGCCGGTAATCACGGCGTGGAAGAACCGGCACCGCTCGGTCAGCGGCCACCAGGGCGCCTAACTCGATGCGGGAGATCCTCAACTCGATCCTCTACCAGAGCCGGACCGGCTGCCAGTGGGCCCAACTCCCGCACGATCTGCCGCAGAAGTGCGCGACGTGACAAGGGGTTCGTCCCGCAGCCGAAGCGGTGGGTGGTCGAGCAGACCAACGGGATCCTGACACACGTGACCGGCGCCTGGTCCGCGACTAGGAACACTGCCCGGCCTCGTGCGTCTCCCGCGTCTACTGGGCCATGACCCATGTCATGACCCGCCGCCTCACCGACGCGAACAGCCCCGCCTGGCCTGACCCGCAGACGGTGACCGCGTGAACGTCCAGCCCCTGCTCGACGCGCTCGGCATCCAGGAGGCGCTGCCCGTGCCATGGCCGACGGCCTCCGCACCCAGATCGGCGAACTGCGGGCCCGGCTGCGGGAGGCCGAGA
>NZ_JAFMPZ010000060.1 GCF_017353455.1 Streptomyces laculatispora | reverse complement strand
CCGCAAGGCCACCGCCCCGGCCGGCGGGGCACCGGCCGCCGAGGAGCGCACCGAGGCCCGGACCGGCGAGAGCCTGCCCGAGGCGGCCGTCGAGGAACTGGCCGCCGGGACCGCCGAGGTCGAGGAGGCCGCCCCGCGCGGCCGCCTCGGGCAGGCTCTCGCCGGTCGGGGCGTCGGTGCGCTCCTCGGCGGCCGGCGGGGCACCGGCCGGGGCGGTGGCCTTGCGGACCGCACGACGGCGGCCGCGCGGGGCCTCCACCGGCTCGGCGGGCTCGGCCGCATCGGTGACCTCTGCGGGCTCGGCGTCCGCGACGGGCTCGGTCCGGGTGGCCTGCGGGGCACCGGCCGGGGCGGAAGCCCTGCGCCGGGCACGACCGCGCGGCGCCTCGGCGGCGACGGGCTCGGGGGCCTCCGCGGCTGCGGTCTCCTCGACGATCTCCACGGCCTCGGCGGCCTGCGGGGCACCCGCCGGGGCGGTGGCCTTGCGGGACGCACGGCGACGCGCACGCGGCGCCTCGACCGGCTCGGCCGCGACGGGCTCGGGGCTCTCCGCGGCTGCGGTCTCCTCGACGATCTCCACAGCCTCGGCGGCCTGCGGGGCACCCGCCGGGGCGGTGGCCTTGCGGGACGCACGGCGACGCGCACGCGGCGCCTCGACCGGCTCGGCCGCGACGGGCTCGTCCTCGACCGGCTCGGCGGTCACCACGGGCTCCACGACCTCGGCGGCCTGCGGGGCACCCGCCGGAGCGGTCGCCTTGCGGACCGCGCGACGGCGTGCGCGGACGGGCGGGGCGGCCTCGGCCTCGGTGGCGTTCTCAGTACTGGGGTCCGACTCTCCGGCGTCAACGGCCGGTATGGCCGACGCGTCGGCAGCGCCCTGTGCGCCGCCCGACGGCGGGCCGGCCGGGCGGGACGCCGCGCGGCGCCTGCGGCGCGGCGGCAGCTTGTCCCCGGGGGTGTTGTTGTCTTCTGCGTTCCCGGTCGTGCCGGGTTCGGTGGGCAGCATGCGGGCGGTTCTCCCGTCGCGCTCCCGGGCGCCGCGCCTGATTCCGGTCCGGCACGGTCCGCATGATGTACGCGGTACCGCCGTCCGGGGCGCGGGCGCCGCACGGGGGCTGAATGTCTGGCTCGCCGGTTCCGTACGCGGTCTGCGGACGGCCTGGCGAAAGTCTTATGGGTCAGCGCGCGGCCCGGCCCAGGTGGCTCCCGAGTCCGAGGGCTGCGCTACAACGACCGCCTTACGCGGTGCCTGCACCTTCCGGCGCCGTCGCGACGGCGGTCCCGGTGGCCGTGGGTAGAGCGGCCGGGGCTGCCTCGCGGTCAGGCGCGAGCGGGTCGGTCACCGTGCCGGACTCCTCGTCGAAGAGCCCCTGCGCCAGCCTGGTCACCGCTGCGGGGACCGGCGGCGCCAGGTCGGCCACAACGCGGAGACCGGACAGGACGTCGTCAGGTCGCACGGCAGGTGTCACGTGCCGAACAACCAGCCGCAGTATCGCACAGGCCTTGGCCCCGGGCCTATCAGGCTGTTGATCAAGGGCCTGCAGGTCCACCACGGCGGACCGGGCGTCGAAGCTGCGCACGCCGTTCTTCGTACGGCGCTGGACCTCGACGGCCTCGGCCCCGTTGAAGGCGGCCACGGCCTTCTCGGCCTCCTCCACCGAGACCCCGTCCAGCCGCATCTCCCAGATGGAGGCGGTCAGGCGGTCGGCGAGACCCGAGGTGCGGGCCTCCACGGCGTCCGTGATGTCGAGACCGTCCGGCAGCGAGTCATTGAGCAGCTCGCGCAGGACGTCGGGGTCACGCGCCTCGGTGAGGGCGATCTCCAGGAACTCGGCCTCGCTGCCCGTGCCGGTGGGGGCGGCATTGGCGTAGGACACCTTGGGGTGCGGGGTGAAGCCCGCCGAGTAGGCCATGGGCACCTCGGAGCGGCGCAGCGCCCGCTCGAAGGCACGCTGGAAGTCACGGTGACTGGTGAACCGGAGGCGGCCGCGCTTGGTGTAGCGCAGACGAATGCGCTGCACTGCCGGTGCGGGCGGCGGGCCTTCGGGCTGTCGCTTGCCCAGTGGTTCTTCTCCTCGGTGCGGAGCGGACGCGGGTGCACGCCGCCCTCGAAATACGGGTGGGCCCGGGGTGCCGCTCCGGCTCACCCCTGCTGGGCGGTTTTCTCGCCGTGCAGGGAGATCTCTGGTGCGGGCGCCGCGCTGGGCACAGTCGTCGCTTGTTGCGTAGCACCCAGCCTACGCGCAAGGGGGCTCCCTGGTTCCCGGGGCTCGGTCACAGGCGGCCCGCCGACCAGTGCCCGCCATGCGTCGCGGCGGGCCTGCCGGACGGTTTCGCGGGCCGTGCGCATCGCGTCCCCGGCCGTCCGGCCCACCGCGACGGCTGCCCTCCTGGCCGGGGCCCATACGGCGTCGCGCACGAAATGGCCGAGGGGGGTGCACACCGTGCGGTAGGCCCAGGTCACCGGCGCCCCGACCAGATGCCAGGCCAGCCAGGCCAGCGCCCGGCCGACGGCCCGCGAGACGAATCCGGCGATGCGCCAGGCGACGCCGATCGCGGCGGCGACCTCCCGGCCCACGGGGGTCAGCACCCGCCGGTACACCCAGACCAGCGGAGTGACGAGAAGCACCGAGACGAGCAGGCGCAGACCGGCCCACAGCCCCCGGAATCCCGCGGCGACCCCGCGGGCCAGCACGTCGAGCAGCCAGGCGATGCCGTGGCCCAGCGGCGTGAGCAGTTCCTGGTACGTCCACCCGGCCGGCAGCACGACCAGATACCGCACCAGCCAGGCGGCGGCCAGCCCCAGCGGCACCAGGACGTACCGCCACACACCCACCACCGGCAGGACGAGGACGACCGTGAGCAGCCATCCGGTCCCCGCGAGGATTCCGCGTCCGGCGGGGGCGAGCAGCGTCAGGTACACCCACCGCAGCCCGTGTCCGAGCGGGGTGAGGGCCGCCGCGTACAGCCAGACGAGCGGGACCACGACCCCGTACCGCACCCCGGGCACCACGGCATACCGCCACAGCGCGACCCACGGCCGGACGAACACCGCCGCCCCCAGCCACCGCAGCCCGTGCCCCACCGGGACCAGTACCCACTCCCACAGCAGGCGGGCCGGGGTCACCACGAGGGCCTGGAACAGCCAGGAGAGCGCCCGCCCGAGCGGCCGGAGCAGGGTCCGGTCGGCGGCGCGGGCGCAGGCGACGAGGGCGTCCCACACCATCCGCACCGGCAGAACCAGGACGAGGACCACGATCCGCACCGGAATCCTGATGAGGGTGGTCAGACAGCCGTCACCGCTCTCGTACCGCGCGGGCGCCTGGTGCTTTCCGTAGTCCATGCAGTCCATGACGCGAAGGCCCGGCCGGGGGTTTCCCGGGCCGGGCCTTCGTCATCGAGCTGTCACCCGGCCGGAGCCGGACGGTGTCGCTTCAGGGCGTCACTTCACGACGGTCAGCGGGAGAAGCTTCTTGCCCGTCGGGCCGATCTGGATGTCGAGGTCCAGCTGCGGGCACACCCCGCAGTCGAAGCACGGCGTCCAGCGGCAGTCCTCGACCTCGGTCTCGTCGAGCGAGTCCTGCCAGTCCTCCCAGAGCCATTCCTTGTCGAGGCCGGAGTCCAGGTGGTCCCAGGGCAGGACCTCCTCGTACGTCCGCTCCCGGGTGGTGTACCAGTCGACGTCCACGCCGAAGGCGGGCAGCGTCTTCTCGGCGCTCTTCATCCACAGGTCGTAGCTGAAGTGTTCGCGCCAGCCGTCGAACCGGCCGCCGGCCTCGTAGACGGCGCGGATGACGGAGCCGACCCGGCGGTCGCCGCGGGAGAGCAGGCCCTCGACGATGCCGGGCTTGCCGTCGTGGTAGCGGAAGCCGATCGAGCGGCCGTACTTCTTGTCGCCGCGGATCTTGTCCCGGAGCTTGGCCAGCCGGGCGTCGGTCTCCTCGACGCCGAGCTGCGGGGCCCACTGGAACGGGGTGTGCGGCTTGGGCACGAAGCCGCCGATGGAGACGGTGCAGCGGATGTCGTTCTGCCCGGAGACCTCGCGGCCCTTGGCGATGACGTTGACCGCCATGTCGCCGATCTGCAGGACGTCCTCGTCGGTCTCGGTGGGCAGACCGCACATGAAGTACAGCTTCACCTGCCGCCAGCCGTTGCCGTACGCGGTGGAGACGGTCCGGATCAGGTCCTCCTCCGAGACCATCTTGTTGATGACCTTGCGCATCCGCTCGGAGCCGCCCTCGGGGGCGAAGGTGAGACCGGAGCGACGGCCGTTGCGGGTCAGCTCGTTGGCCAGGTCCACGTTGAACGCGTCGACGCGGGTGGAGGGCAGCGAGAGCCCGATCTTGTCGTCCGTGTAGCGGTCGGCGAGGCCCTTGGCGATGTCGCCGATCTCGGAGTGGTCCGCGGAGGAGAGCGAGAGCAGACCGACCTCCTCGAAGCCGGTCGCCTTGAGGCCCTTCTCCACCATCTCGCCGATGCCGGTGATGCTTCGCTCCCGCACGGGGCGCGTGATCATGCCGGCCTGGCAGAAGCGGCAGCCACGGGTGCAGCCGCGGAAGATCTCCACGGACATCCGCTCGTGGACGGTCTCGGCGAGCGGGACGAGCGGCTGCTTCGGGTAGGGCCACTCGTCGAGGTCCATCACGGTGTGCTTGGACACCCGCCACGGCACGCCGGACTTGTTGGGCACGACCCGGCCGATTCGGCCGTCCGGGAGGTACTCGACGTCGTAGAAGCCGGGGACGTAGACGCCGCCCGTCCTGGCGAGCCGGAACAGCACCTCCTCGCGACCGCCGGGACGGCCCTCGGCCTTCCAGGCGCGGACGATCTCGGTGATCTCCAGGACGGCCTGCTCGCCGTCGCCGATGACCGCGCAGTCGATGAACTCCGCGATCGGCTCGGGGTTGAACGCGGCGTGGCCGCCCGCGAGCACGATCGGGTCGTCGAGGCCGCGGTCCTTGGCGGCCAGCGGAATGCCGGCCAGGTCCAGGGCGGTGAGCATGTTGGTGTAGCCGAGTTCGGTGGAGAAGCTCAGCCCGAAGACGTCGAACGCCTTGACCGGGCGGTGTCCGTCCACCGTGAACTGGGGCACCTTGTGCTCGCGCATCAGCTCCTCCAGGTCCGGCCAGACGCTGTAGGTGCGCTCGGCGAGGACGCCCTGGCGCTCGTTGAGCACCTCGTAGAGGATCATGACGCCCTGATTGGGGAGCCCGACCTCGTACGCGTCCGGGTACATGAGGGCCCAGCGGACGTCGCACTCGTCCCACGGCTTGACGGTGGAGTTCAGCTCACCGCCGACGTACTGGATGGGCTTCTGCACATGCGGGAGCAGAGCTTCGAGCTGTGGGAAGACCGAATCGACAGACATCGCGAACTTTCGAGAGCCGGCAAGGATGACCATCCAGCGTACCGCGACGCTCAGCCTTCCGGAGCCGTCCGGATCTCCGCCCGGGACGCCCTCGCCCACACCCGGGGCAGTTCCCGTTCGCGTGCCGCCGCAGTCTCCTCCTCCTGCCCGTACAGCAGTCCCCAGGTGAACGACGGCTCGCCGGCCAGGTGTGCCTGGACGGCGAGGGCGCGCAGGGCCTCGCGGGCCACCACGCTGTCGTGGTGGTCCCCGAGGACGCCCTGTACGGCCTTCAGCCGCTTGACGGACTTGCGGGCCGGTTTCCCGAGCGCGGGGCGGGCGGCCTCCGCCGCGTACCGCGCTCGTTTCGCCGCCTTGCGCGCCTTGTGCAGGGCGAGGTCGCGCTCCGGTCCCGGTGGCAGTTCCCGGGCGTGGGCGATGCGGCGGGCGAGGCGCCGGTGGTCCTTGTGCACGGCGCGGGACAGCACCTCGCCGGGTGGCGCCGCGGCGGCGGGCAGCAGGGGCGGGTCGGCGAGGAGTGCGTCCAGGGTGCCGAGCAGCGTCAGGTAGCGGCTGCCGTCGAGTACGGCGACCGTGTGGCGGCGGGAGCCGCTGCGGCGGGCCACCGACCAGATCCGCAGCCGGCCGCGGACCGGTCCGAGGACCAGGGTGCGGGGCAGCCCGTCGAGCCGGGTGCGCAGCCGTTCGTCGAGGACCTCCTGGTCGCGGTCGACGCCCAGCTCCGCCGCGAGCCACCTCAGCTCCTCGGCGACGGGGCCGGTGACGGTCCGGTCGAGGAGGCCGCGGTACGTCCTGAGGGCGCTGCGCAGTCTGCGGGTGGCGACCCGCATCCGGTGCACGGAGTCGGGCAGGCCGCGGCGCACGGCCGGGTCCAGGGCGACGATCGCCGCGTTCTGGTCGCGCACATAGGCCAGGACGTGGTCGCCCGCGGTGTGCGGCCGCGGCCGTTTGCCGCCCGGTTTCCCCTTCGGGCCGGTCTCCGCGAGTGCCCGCGCCAGTTTGGACGGTGCCGCGGAGGGCCGTACCCCGGCCTTGCGCAGCCGCCGCTCGACGGCGTCGAGGAACGCGGGGTCGCCGTCATCGGCGAGTTCGGCCTCGATCTCGGTCCAGGAGGTGCTTGCGCTGCCGCCGTGCAGCCGCTCGGCCCGGACCGCGTCCACGCTGATCTCGGCGAGCGGCGCACCGTCGGATCCGGTCAGGCGGTGGACGTCCCGGGCGGAGCGGAGCCGGACCACGGGGACGACTGCGGCGTCCCGGACCCGGGAGCGGATCAGTGCGGCGAGTTCGGGCGGCAGGGTGTCGGAGAGCGGGGCCCGGATCTCGTCGCGGACGCCGGTGGCGACCGGGAATTTGAGGTGCCAGCCGGCGTCGCCCCCGCCGGTGCGGCGGCGCAGGGTGAGGGAGTCGGCCGCGAGCCGGAGGTCCTCGGTGTCGTAGTAGACAGCGTCGAGTTCGCTGACGCCCAGGTGGTCGACGGCCGAGACGCCGGCCACCCGGCTCAGGTCGGGCAGCCGGGTGGCGTCGGTGGCTTCGTACTTCCGCTCGATCTCACGCTTCGAGTCCGCCATGAGTCGAATCTAGAGGGAATGCGGGCAGATGGGCAGTCCCCGCACGGCTCAGGCCGTTATCGGCCGTTGCACCCTGATCGACTGGAGCAGTCCGATGGCCACCCAGATGGCGAACATCGAGGACCCTCCGTAGGAGACGAACGGCAGCGGCAGTCCGGCGACGGGCATGATGCCGAGCGTCATGCCGATGTTCTCGAAGGACTGGAAGGCGAACCAGGCGATGATTCCGGCGGCGACGATCGTGCCGTACAGCTCGGTGGTCTCCCGGGCGATGCGGCAGGCGCGCCACAGGATGATGCCGAGCAGGACGAGGATCAGCCCGGCGCCGAGGAAGCCGAGTTCCTCGCCCGCGACGGTGAAGACGAAGTCGGTCTGCTGCTCGGGGACGAACTGGCCGGTGGTCTGGGTGCCCTGGAAGAGGCCGGTGCCGGAGAGGCCGCCGGAGCCGATCGCGATACGGGCCTGGTTGGTGTTGTAGCCGACGCCGGCCGGGTCGAGCGCCGGGTTGGCGAAGGCCGCGAACCGGGCGATCTGGTAGTCGTCGAGCAGTCCCAGCTGCCAGATGGCGACAGCGCCCGCGGTGCCCGCGCCGAGGAGTCCGAAGATCCAGCGGTTCGACGCCCCGGAGGCCAGCAGTACGCCGAGCACGATGACGGCCATGACCATCACGGAACCGAGGTCCGGCATGCCCATGACGACCACCATCGGGATCGCCGCCACGCCGAGGGCCTTGGCGACGGTCCGGTGGTCGGGGTGCAGCTGGTCGCCCGCGTCGACGCGGGCGG
>NZ_JAFMPZ010000059.1 GCF_017353455.1 Streptomyces laculatispora | reverse complement strand
TCGGGGAGCGACGCGGCCGGGGCGCTGCCCTCGCGCCCGCGCGCCGGGTCCGGGTGCCCGGACCGCGAGGTGTCCTTCGCCGTGGTCATCGCCCCACCGCCGTTCCGCCCGCGACGGGGACCGGCGCGGTGTCCTCGGGTGCTCCGGTTGGCTCGGTTGGCTCGGGTGCTCCGGTTGGTCCGCTGCCGTGCCCCCCGCCGCCGGACTCCGGGGCGGCGGGCCCCTCCGCGCCCCGTTCGTCCGCCTCGGCCGGGGTGAGCAGCTCCGCGATGTCCAGCACGTGGTAGCCGCGCATCGACGGCAGGCAGCTGCCCCGGACCGGGCCGATCGCCTCCGCCCAGTGGCGCGGAATGGCCGAGGCCCCGTGCAGCGCCCCGGCCAGGGCGCCCGCCACCGCGGCCGTGGTGTCGGCGTCGCGGCCCATGTTGACCGCGGTCAGCACCGCCGTACGGAAGTCGCCGCGCGCCGCGGCGAACGCCCCGAAGGCCAGCCCCACCGCCTCCGGGGCCAGGTCCGTCCACGGGTAGCCGCCGACGACCACGGCCGAGCGCACCGCGCGTTCCCTCGTGAGCCGGTCGGGGTAGGTGCGCTGGGCGGCCGTCACCGCGCGGCGCAGCGAACGAGCGGTCCAGGAGTCCATCGGTACGACGGAGAGCGCGGCCGCGATCACGGAGGTGACCCCGGCCCCCGTCATCGCGGCCGCCACCCCGGCCGCCACCGCCTGGCCGCCGTAGATGCCCTCGCCATCGTGGCTGACCCGGCCGTCCACCGCGACCAGCCGGGCCGCCTCGGCCGGGCGGCCCGCCGCGAAGACGCCGAACGGCGCCGCCCGCATCGCCAGACCGTCGCTCCAGGCGTGCCGGTGCTGGGCGGAGATCGGGGCGGTGAGTCCCCGGCGCAGGTTCTCCAGCGTGCCACGCTCGCTGAACCCGGCACCGCGGAACGGCCCCTCGTCCAGGTCCGCGATCCACAGCCGCCAGGCCCGCTCGACATGGGTCACGGTCAGGGCCGAACCGTGCCGGGCCAGCAGCAGCCCGGAGAAGATCGCGTACTCCGTGTCGTCGGTGCCCGCCGGGTCGTCGCTCACGAAGCTCTCGATCCGGCCCCAGCGGCGGCGGATCTCGGAGGGCCGCATGTTCTCCGCGGGGGCGCCCAGCGCGTCGCCGACCGCGAGGCCCAGCAGCGAACCCCTGGCCCGGTCGCCCGGACCGCCCCGGACCGTTTCGCCCGGGGCCGGCGCCCCGCGTACAGCCGCCCGCGTGCCGTCCGTGTGCGGCGCTGCCGGATTTCCTGCGATCAGCTCCATCGCGTCGACCCTTCGCTCGTACCGAGCCAGTTCCCGTACCTGTGGGATCTGTGCCACGCGAAGCCATGACAGAGGCCGATAATCGCAACAAAAGGGCCACTCGGATGACGGTCTTCGGACAGCAAGGCAAGCCGTACCTACCTGGTCACGGACAGTGGTAAGTACGGCCTGCCTTGCTGGCGGGGGCCATTTTTCGTGCGTACTTTCGATGGTGTCGAGCGGGGGCGGAGCGGGCTGGACCCGCTGCCGGAGAAGGGGAGAGCTGTGTCCATCATCGAGACCGACGCCGTACTGCACGAGGCGCACCGGGACAACCACACGCACCGCGATGTGAACGGTGGCTGGCTGCGGCCGGCGGTGTTCGGCGCCATGGACGGTCTCGTCTCGAACCTCGCCCTGATGACCGGTGTCGCGGGCGGTGATGTCTCGCACCGGACGATCGTGATCACCGGACTGGCCGGTCTGGCCGCGGGCGCCTTCTCCATGGCGGCCGGCGAGTACACCTCCGTCGCCTCGCAGCGTGAGCTCGTGGAAGCCGAACTCGACGTCGAGCGGCGGGAGTTGCGCAAGCACCCGCTGGACGAGGAGCGGGAGCTCGCCGCACTCTACGAGTCCCGCGGAGTCGAGCCCGGCCTCGCCCGCGAGGTCGCCCGGCAGCTGTCGCACGACCCGGAGCAGGCTCTGGAGATCCATGCCCGCGAGGAGCTCGGCATCGACCCGGGCGATCTGCCCTCGCCCCTCGTCGCGGCCGTCTCCTCGTTCGGCGCCTTCGCGCTGGGCGCCCTGCTGCCCCTGCTGCCGTACCTGCTCGGTGCGAACACGCTGTGGCCGGCCGTGCTGCTCGCCCTGGCCGGCCTCTTCGGCTGCGGTGCGGTGGTGGCCCGGGTCACGGCCCGCAGCTGGTGGTTCAGCGGACTGCGCCAGCTGGTGCTCGGCGGCGCGGCGGCCGCGGTCACCTACGGCCTGGGCATGCTGTTCGGCGTCGCCGTCGGAGGCTGAGGCACGACGAGGGCCGGGCCGGGATCGAAACCGCGATCCCGGCCCGTTACGTGTGCGCCATCTGTGTGACGTACGTCTTGGCAGCCGCCACTGGGCGGTACGGCCTCGCGCGACGTAAAATGAGACTCTATGCAGGACTACACATAAGTAGTCGTTACCCGGCGGTTTCGTTTGTGCTCCCGCCGGGCATGAGCCGTAGACACCGCAGGCAACGACGCCTGCTCTCTGCGGTCCCCCCCGGGCGCCGATCCTCCGACTGCGACCCACTCCACCGCCATCGCGGTGTCCGTATGTTGGAACGAGCTATCCGCTTCTTGAGAAGCGTCCCATCATGTAATCTGCACGAAATTTCGCAGAGGGCCAACGTCGTCCCTCGGCTGTTCATATGCCACGACGACGACGGGAGAGCCGATGCGCACCGACGCCTGGTCGCCCATGGACGGTCGCCCCGCCCAGCAGGGGATGTACGACCCCCGCAACGAGCACGACGCCTGTGGTGTCGGGTTCGTGGCCACTCTGACCGGTGTGGCCGGCCACGAGCTGGTCGAGCAGGCGCTGACCGTACTGCGCAATCTCGAACACCGCGGCGCCACCGGATCCGAGATCGACTCCGGTGACGGCGCCGGAATCCTGCTCCAGGTACCGGACGCCTTCCTCCGCGCAGAGGTCGACTTCGACCTCCCCGAGGCCGGTGCCTACGCCGTCGGCATCGCATTCCTGCCCGCGGACGACTCCACAGCAGCAGTCCGCGGCCTCGAGAAGATCGCTACCGAAGAGGGCCTGAACGTCCTCGGCTGGCGCGACGTCCCGGTCACCCCCGACATCCTCGGCAAGGGCGCCCGCGCCACCATGCCCGAGTTCCGCCAGCTCTTCGTCGCGGACGGCGAGAGCACCGGGATCGTCCTGGACCGCAAGGCCTTCGTGCTGCGCAAGCGCGCCGAGCGTGAGACCGGGGTCTACTTCCCGTCGCTCTCCGCCCGCACGATCGTCTACAAGGGAATGCTCACCACCGGGCAGCTGGAGCCGTTCTTCCCGGACCTCTCCGACGACCGGTTCGCCACCACGGTCGCGCTGGTCCACTCGCGCTTCTCCACCAACACCTTCCCGAGCTGGCCGCTCGCACACCCGTACCGCTTCGTCGCGCACAACGGCGAGATCAACACGGTCAAGGGCAACCGCAACTGGATGAAGGCCCGCGAGTCCCAGCTCGCCTCCAGCCTCTTCGGTCCGGAGCAGCTGGACCGGATCTTCCCCGTCTGCACCCCGGACGCCTCCGACTCGGCCTCCTTCGACGAGGTCCTGGAGCTGCTCCACCTCGGCGGCCGCTCGCTGCCGCACTCGGTGCTGATGATGGTCCCCGAGGCGTGGGAGAACCACGACTCCATGGACCCGGCCCGGCGCGCGTTCTACCAGTACCACTCCACGATGATGGAGCCCTGGGACGGCCCGGCCTGCGTCACCTTCACCGACGGCGTCCAGGTCGGCGCGGTCCTCGACCGCAACGGTCTGCGACCCGGCCGCTACTGGGTCACCGACGACGGCCTCGTCGTGCTCTCCTCCGAGGTCGGCGTCCTGGACATCGACCCCGCCAAGGTCGTCCGCAAGGGCCGCCTGCAGCCCGGCAAGATGTTCCTCGTCGACACCGCCGAGCACCGCATCATCGAGGACGACGAGATCAAGGCGTCCCTCGCCGCCGAGCAGCCCTACCAGGAGTGGCTGGAGACCGGCGAGATCGAGCTGGAGGACCTCCCCGAGCGGGAGCACATCGTGCACACGCACGCCTCCGTCACCCGCCGCCAGCAGACCTTCGGCTACACCGAGGAAGAGCTCCGCGTCATCCTCGCCCCGATGGCCCGCACCGCCGGCGAGCCGCTCGGCTCCATGGGCACGGACTCCCCGATCGCCGCGCTGTCCGCCCGCCCCCGGCTGCTCTTCGACTACTTCACCCAGCTGTTCGCGCAGGTCACCAACCCGCCGCTGGACGCCATCCGCGAGGAGCTCGTCACCTCGCTGCGCTCCACGCTCGGCCCCGCGGGCAACCTGCTGGAGCCGACCGCCGCGGCGTGCCGCAGCGTCACGCTGCCGTTCCCGGTGATCGACAACGACGAGCTGGCCAAGCTCATACACATCAACGCCGACGGCGACATGCCGGGCATGAAGGCCGCCACGCTCTCCGGCCTCTACCGGGTCGGCGGCGGCGGCGAGGCGCTGGCCGCGCGGATCGAGGAGATCTGCGGCGAGGTCGACGCCGCCATCGAGGACGGCGCCCGCCTGGTCGTCCTGTCCGACCGGCACTCCGACGCCGAGCACGCGCCGATCCCGTCGCTGCTGCTCACCTCGGCCGTCCACCACCACCTCATCCGCACCAAGCAGCGCACCCAGGTGGGGCTGCTGGTCGAGGCCGGTGACGTCCGCGAGGTCCACCACGTCGCGCTGCTGATCGGCTTCGGCGCCGCCGCGGTCAACCCGTACCTGGCCATGGAGTCCGTCGAGGACCTGGTCCGGGCCGGCACCTTCATCGAGGGCATCGAGGCCGAGCAGGCCATCCGCAACCTCATCTACGCGCTGGGCAAGGGCGTCCTGAAGGTGATGTCCAAGATGGGCATCTCCACCGTCGCCTCCTACCGCGGCGCCCAGGTCTTCGAGGCCGTCGGCCTCGACGAGGACTTCGTCGCCCAGTACTTCAACGGCACCGCCACCAAGATCGGCGGCGCCGGACTCGACGTCATCGCCAAGGAGGTCGCCGCCCGGCACGCCAAGGGCTACCCCGCCACCGGCATCTCCGCCTCGCACCGCGCGCTGGAGATCGGCGGCGAGTACCAGTGGCGCCGCGAGGGCGAACCGCACCTGTTCGACCCGGAGACGGTCTTCCGCCTCCAGCACGCCACCCGCAACCGCCGCTACGACATCTTCAAGCAGTACACCGACCGGGTGAACGAGCAGTCCGAGCGGCTGATGACGCTGCGCGGCCTGTTCGGCTTCGTCTCGGACCGCGAGGCGATCGACATCGAAGAGGTCGAGTCCGTCTCCGACCTCGTCAAGCGCTTCTCCACCGGCGCCATGTCCTACGGCTCGATCTCCCGCGAGGCGCACGAGACCCTCGCCATCGCCATGAACCAGCTGGGCGGCAAGTCCAACACCGGCGAGGGCGGCGAGGACGCCGACCGGCTGTACGACCCGGCGCGCCGCTCCTCCATCAAGCAGGTCGCCTCCGGCCGCTTCGGTGTCACCAGCGAGTACCTGGTCAACGCGGACGACATCCAGATCAAGATGGCGCAGGGCGCCAAGCCCGGCGAGGGCGGCCAGCTGCCCGGCCACAAGGTCTACCCGTGGGTCGCCAAGACCCGGCACTCCACCCCGGGCGTCGGCCTGATCTCCCCGCCGCCGCACCACGACATCTACTCCATCGAGGACCTGGCCCAGCTGATCCACGACCTCAAGAACGCCAACCCGGCGGCCCGCATCCACGTGAAGCTGGTCTCCGAGGTCGGCGTCGGCACGGTCGCCGCCGGTGTCTCCAAGGCACACGCGGACGTCGTCCTCATCTCCGGCCACGACGGCGGAACGGGCGCCTCCCCGCTCACCTCGCTGAAGCACGCGGGCGGACCCTGGGAGCTCGGCCTCGCCGAGACCCAGCAGACGCTGCTGCTCAACGGGCTGCGCGACCGCATCGTCGTGCAGACCGACGGCCAGCTCAAGACCGGCCGCGACGTCGTCATCGCCGCACTGCTGGGCGCCGAGGAGTTCGGTTTCGCGACCGCGCCGCTCGTCGTCTCCGGCTGCGTCATGATGCGCGTCTGCCACCTGGACACTTGCCCGGTCGGCATCGCCACCCAGAACCCGGTCCTTCGCGACCGCTTCTCCGGCAAGGCCGAGTACATCGTCAACTTCTTCGAGTTCATCGCCCAAGAAGTCCGCGAGATCCTCGCCGGGCTCGGCTTCCGTACGATCGAAGAGGCCGTCGGCCACGCCGAGCTGCTCGACACCGACCGTGCGATCACGCACTGGAAGGCCCAGGGCCTCGACCTCGCCCCGCTCTTCCACGTCCCCGAGCTGCCCGAGGGCGCCGTCCGCCACCAGGTCGCCGAGCAGGACCACGGCCTGTCCAGGGCCCTGGACAACGAGCTGATCAAGCTCGCCGCCGACGCCCTGAAGGCCGACAGCGCCGAGAGCGCCCAGCCGGTCCGCGCGCAGATCGCGATCCGCAACATCAACCGGACCGTCGGCACCATGCTCGGCCACGAGGTCACGAAGAAGTTCGGCGGTGCGGGCCTGCCCGAGGACACCATCGACATCACCTTCACCGGCTCCGCAGGCCAGTCCTTCGGCGCCTTCCTCCCCAGCGGTGTGACGCTGCGCCTGGAGGGCGACGCCAACGACTACGTCGGCAAGGGCCTCTCCGGCGGCCGCGTCATCGTCCGCCCGGACCGCGGCGCCGACCACCTCGCCGAGTACTCCACCATCGCGGGCAACACCATCGCCTACGGCGCCACCGGCGGCGAGCTGTTCCTGCGCGGCCGCACCGGCGAACGGTTCTGCGTCCGCAACTCCGGCGCCACGGTCGTCTCGGAAGGCGTGGGCGACCACGGCTGCGAGTACATGACCGGCGGGCACGCCGTCGTACTCGGCGAGACCGGACGCAACTTCGCGGCCGGCATGTCGGGCGGCGTCGCCTACGTCATCGACCTCAACCGCGACCACGTCAACGTCGGGAACCTCGGCGCGGTCGAGGAGCTCTCCGACGCCGACAGGCAGTGGCTGCACGATGTCGTGCGCCGCCACCAGGAGGAGACCGGATCCACGGTCGCCGAGAAGCTCCTCGCCGAGTGGGACAGCGCCGCCGGCGGTGCGTCCCGCTTCAGCAAGATCATCCCGTCCACCTACAAGGCAGTGCTCGCCGCCAAGGACGCCGCTGAGCTCGCCGGTCTCTCCGAGCAGGAGACCACCGAGAAGATGATGGAGGCGGCGACCAATGGCTGACCCCAAGGGCTTCCTGACCACCGGCCGAGAGGTCGCCGAGACCCGCCCCGTCGGCGAGCGCGTCAAGGACTGGAACGAGGTCTACGTTCCCGGCTCGCTGCTCCCGATCATCAGCAAGCAGGCCGGCCGCTGCATGGACTGCGGCATCCCGTTCTGCCACCAGGGCTGTCCGCTGGGGAACCTGATTCCCGAGTGGAACGACTACGCCTACCGCGAGGACTGGACGGCCGCGTCCGAGCGGCTGCACGCCACGAACAACTTCCCGGAGTTCACCGGGCGGCTCTGCCCCGCCCCGTGCGAGTCGGCGTGTGTGCTCGGCATCAACCAGCCGGCCGTCACCATCAAGAACGTCGAAGTCTCCATCATCGACCAGGCGTGGGACCGCGGAGACGTCACCCCGCAGCCGCCCGAGCGCCTCTCCGGCAAGACCGTGGCCGTCATCGGCTCCGGCCCCGCCGGACTCGCGGCCGCCCAGCAGCTGACCCGGGCCGGCCACACGGTCGCCGTCTACGAGCGCGCGGACCGCATCGGGGGCCTCCTGCGGTACGGCATCCCCGAGTTCAAGATGGAGAAGTCGCACATCAACCGCCGCATCGAGCAGATGCGCGCGGAGGGCACCAAGTTCCGCACCGAGGTGGAGGTCGGCACGGACGTCGACGCCGCCAAGCTGCGCCGCCGCTACGACGCCGTCGTCATCGCCGCCGGTGCCACCGTCTCCCGCGATCTGCCCGTCCCGGGCCGCGAGCTGAACGGTGTGCACTTCGCGATGGAGTACCTGCCGCTCGCCAACAAGGTGCAGGAGGGCGACCTGACGGTCTCCCCGATCACCGCCGAGGGCAAGCACGTCGTCGTCATCGGCGGCGGCGACACCGGCGCCGACTGCGTCGGCACCGCCCACCGGCAGGGCGCGCTCTCCGTCACCCAGCTGGAGATCATGCCCAGGCCGGGCGAGGACCGGAACGCCGGCCAGCCCTGGCCGACCTTCCCGATGCTCTACAAGGTCACCTCCGCGCACGAGGAGACCGAGGTTCTGGCGGGCCTCAAGGAGGGCGCTGAGCCGGGGCAGGGCCCCTCCTCGCCGAAGGCGGGTGAGGGACGGATCTACTCCGTCTCCACCACCCACTTCGAGGGCTCCGCGCCCGAAGAGGGACAGACCGTCGGCAACGTCCAGTCGCTCCACCTCATCGAGGTGGAGTTCAAGGACGGCAAGCTGGAGCAGAAGCCCGGCACCGAGCGGACGATCCCCGCCCAGCTGGTCACCCTCGCCATGGGCTTCACCGGCACCGACCAGGCCAACGGCCTGGTCCAGCAGTTCGGCCTGGAACTCGACGCCCGTGGCAACGTCGCCCGCGACGACGACTACGCTACTAACGTGGACGGCGTCTTCGTCGCCGGTGACGCAGGCCGCGGCCAGTCCCTCATCGTGTGGGCCATCGCCGAGGGCCGCTCCGCGGCACGCGGCGTGGACCGCTTCCTCACCGGAGCCAGCGCACTGCCGGCCCCGATCCGCCCGACGGACCGTTCCATGATGGTCTGATCACGGCACACCAGACGTCCCGTACAACGGCGTACGGAACTGAACGCGGCGCCTGCCCGTCCCCGACCGGACGATTCGGCAGGCGCCGTGGCGCGTCCCGGGGCAGGCGCACGGCAGGCTCAGCCCGTCAGCGCCGACGTCTTGAGGACCACCAGCAGCATCAGCACGGCGAACAGCACCACACACCCGGCGGTCTGGACCGTCGTACGGCGCTCCGCCGGGGCGTACGCGTAGACGACCGTCACCAACGCACCGGTCAGCAGCCCGCCCAGATGCCCCTGCCACGAGGTGAATCCCGCCGAGATCACCATCCAGACCAGGAACCCGGCCAGGAACCTGTTCACCGCGTGCATGTCCCGGCCCAGCCGCCGGTTGATGACGTAGAAGGCCGCCGCGAGCCCGAAGACCGCTCCCGAGGCGCCCACCGCGGTGTCCAGCGGTGCGATCAGGTACACCAGCACCGAACCGCCCAGCGCGGACAGCAGGTACAGCGCGAGATAGCGGACCCGCCCCAGCTGCTCCTCGACGACCCGGCCGAGGTTCCACAGCGCGTACATGTTGAAGACGATGTGCAGCACCCCGAACGGCACCGGGCCGAGGGAGGACTCGCCGGGTGGCAGGTGCAGGAAGGCACTGGTCAGCAGCCGGTACCACTCACCGCCCACCACCCCGATGACATCGAGGCCGGGGTAGCCGCCGGTCACGTAGACGTACTGGCTGCCGTCCGGACCGGCCAGCCCCGCACCCGTCATCCCGAACCGGTCGACGATCCCCGGGCGCACCAGCTCGACCAGGTACACCAGGATGTTCAGGCCCATCAGCACATAGGTGACGAGCGGAACCGTACTCCTGGCCACCGCCCCGCCGAAGACCGTCCGCGCCTGGCGGACCGAACGCCGCCCCTCCTTCACGCACTCGACGCAGTGGTGGCCGACCGCGGCCTCGCGCATGCAGTCCGGGCAGATGAAGCGCTCACAGCGGGTACAGCTCACATACGTCTCGTACGAGGGATGGCGGTAGCACGTGGTGATGGCGGCCTCCATGGCCGGCTCCTTCATCGGTGGACGGGCAAGAGCGGCCGGTGGGGGGCGGCGGCGATCAAGATAGCGAACCCCCGGGAGTACGGACCATCCGGGCTTAGGCTCGGGGTCCCGAACCCGTCGAGACTGGAGAACCCGCATGACCTCCGAGGCGTTCCGGATCCTGCGCGCGGCCGGCCGTGCGCAGGTGCCCTGGAAGAACGGCGGGGGAGTCACCCGCGAGATCGCCGCGTCCCCCGGCGCGGCGGCCGGCACCTTCGACTGGCGGGTCAGCCTGGCGGACGTGACCGAGGACGGGCCGTTCTCCGCGTTCCCCGGCGTCGACCGCACCCTGACCGTGGTGGAGGGCGCCGGGATGGACCTCATGGTGGACGGTGAGCACCACATCGTCGACGAGCCGTACTGGCCCCACGACTTCCCGGGCGACGTGGAGACCGACGGACGGCTGCTGGCGGGCCCGGTCGTCAATCTCAACGTGATGCACCGCAGGGACCGTACGCGGGCCGAGGTGGCGGTCGTCCGCGGCACCCTGCGGCTGATGGCGCCCGAGGGCGGGGCGGTGCTGGCCGTGGCACTGGAGGACGGCGCCGTCATCGACGGTACGGACACCGGACTCGGCTGCTACGACGCGGTGCTGCTGCACGGCCGGGCGTCGTGCGTGCTGCGGACGCAGGGATGGGCGGCGCTGATCACGCTGACGGGACACGGGCCCGGCAGCCGGTAGCGGCACCGGGAGGCACCCGAACGGGTGGTCCGCGACAGCCGGCAAGAATCCGGACAGAGGATGTCGGGATTCCGGAGTTCGATGAACCCATGACATCGAACTCCTGGGCAGATTTCCGAACCGCGGAGCCGGACTTCGCGGACGCCGTGCGACACCGCTTCCAGCAGTACAGGCACCACGTCCTGGCGACCCTGCGCAAGGACGGGTCGCCCCGGGTCACCGGCCTCGAAGTGGAGTTCCGGCTGGGTGAGCCGTTCCTCGGCATGATGCCGAACTCCCGCAAGGCGCTGGACCTGCGCCGCGACCCCCGCTTCGCCGTGCAGGCCAACCCCGGCCCCGACGCCGAGATGGCCGACGGGGACGTCCGGATCTCCGGACGGGCGGTGGAGGTGACCGACCCCGTGGTGCTGGCCCACTTCATCGACGAGGTGAAGCCGCCGGAACCCTTCCACCTCTTCGGGATGGAGCTGACCGAGGTGGTGCACACCGGCCTCGAGGGCGGCGACACCCTGGTCATCCGGGTCTGGCGCCCCGGCCGGCCGCTGCGCTCCTTCCGCAGGGGCAACGACGACGGCTCCCTGTCCGAGACCTCCTGACGGGCCCGGCAGGGCGCCCCTGGGGCCGGCAGGGCGGCGGGGGAGGCGACCGGGCGGAGAATGGGCGGGTGCCTACCAAGAAGAAGCCACAGGCGACGCCTTCCCCCGAGCGGCGCGGCGAACTGCTCGCCACCGCCGCCGAGGTGTTCGCCGCGCAGGGATACAACGCCACGACCGTCCGCAGGATCGCGGACGCGGCCGGAATGCTCGCGGGCAGCCTCTACTACCACTTCGATTCCAAGGAATCGATGGTCGACGAGATCCTCTCCACCTTCCTGAACGAGCTCTGGGAGGGGTACGACGCCGTTCTCGCCGCCGGGCTCGGCCCCAGGGAGACCATCGAGGCCCTCGTCACCGAGTCCTTCCGCGAGATCGACCGGCACCGTGCAGCCGTCGCCATCTACCAGAAGGAGTCCCAGCACCTGGCGGCCCAGCCGAGGTTCCAGTACCTCGCCGACTCCCAGCAGAAGTTCGAGAAGGCCTGGCTCGGCACCCTGGAGCGCGGCGTCGCCGACCGGGTCTTCCGCGACGACCTCGACATCCGCCTCACCTACCGGTTCGTCCGCGACACCGTCTGGGTCGCCGCCTCCTGGTACCGGCCGGGCGGACAGCACAGCCCCGAGGAGATCGCCCGCCAGTACCTGTCGATGGTCCTGGAGGGGATCGCCCTGCGCGGCTGAGGCGGTCCGGGACCTCTGGTGATCTTCGAACGGCTCCGACCCGTACGCCCCAAGGGTTCACTCGGAAAACAGCCGGCCGGCGGCGTGGCGTGTCCCACCGCTGGTCGGCAGATCGTGCTACGGTGGTCCGGTTGCAGTTTTGGTACCCATGAACTTTATGTGCGCCTGACGGGAATGCTTCCTCAGGCGCTTTAATGTTTTCCGGCTTTCTCCGGGTGGGGCTCAATGCGGCGACTTGGAATTCGTAAAGTGCGGATTTCCGGCACTGCACCTGTTTTAGGAGAATGACATGGCTACTGGAACCGTGAAGTGGTTCAACTCGGAAAAGGGCTTCGGCTTCATCGAGCAGGACGGCGGCGGCGCTGACGTCTTCGCCCACTACTCCAACATCGCCACCCAGGGCTTCCGTGAGCTCCAGGAGGGCCAGAAGGTCTCCTTCGACGTCACGCAGGGCCAGAAGGGCCCGCAGGCGGAGAACATCGTCCCGGCCTAATTGCCGGACGCGTACCTCGCAGCCGGGGCCCGCACCGTGAAGGTGCGGGTCCCGGCTTGTGCTGTCCCTGGGAAGTACGGAAGTCCCGGGCGCCGTCGAGCGCCCCGCACCGGGTGCGACGAAGCACCCCGGGTGTTCCGGGCCCCCGCGCACCGCGTGCCGCAGTCCGCATTCCGCGCAGGCCCCGGCAAGTCCCAGCAGTCCCACGTAGTTCCCAGGAATCCCCAGGAGGGCAATTCCGTATGACCCGCTCCGAACGTCAGGACCGTCCCGCCCGCAATCGCCCGTCGAGGGGGCGTGGCACGGCCCAGGCAAAGGCAACCGCACAGGGTTCCGGCAAGGGATCCGGCAAGGCGTCGCCGCGCCGCAAGGCCACGCCGCCGCAGGGTGAGTTCGCCCTGCCCGAAACCATGACCCCCGCACTGCCCGCCGTCGAGGCGTTCGCCGAGCTGGACATGCCCGCCGCCCTGCTGAAAACCCTTGCCGCGCAGGGCGTCACCGACCCGTTCCCGATCCAGGGCGCCACCCTGCCGAACTCGCTCGCCGGCCGGGACATCCTCGGCCGCGGCCGTACCGGCTCCGGCAAGACCCTGGCCTTCGGCCTCGCGCTGCTGGCCCGCACCGCCGGACGCCGCTCCGAGCCGAAGGCGCCGCTCGCCCTCGTCCTCGTCCCGACCCGCGAGCTCGCCCAGCAGGTCACCGACGCACTGACGCCGTACGCGACGTCCGTCAACCTGCGGATGGCCACCGTCGTCGGCGGGATGTCGATCAGCAAGCAGTCCGGCACCCTGCGCCGCGGCGCCGAGGTGCTCGTCGCCACGCCCGGCCGACTCAAGGACCTCATCGAGCGGGGTGACTGCCGTCTCGACCAGGTCGCCATCACCGTCCTCGACGAGGCCGACCAGATGGCCGACATGGGCTTCATGCCGCAGGTCGTCGCCCTGCTCAAGCAGGTCGAGGCGGACGGGCAGCGAATGCTCTTCTCCGCGACCCTGGACAAGAACATCGACCGGCTGGTCAAGATGTTCCTGACCGACCCCGTCGTGCACTCGGTCGACCCGTCCGCCGGTGCGGTCACCACCATGGAGCACCACGTGCTCCACGTGCTCGACGAGACCGACAAGAAGGTCGTCGCCACGAAGATCGCCGCTCGCGAGGGCCGGGTGATCATGTTCGTCGACACCAAGCGTGCCGCCGACCGCTTTGCCAAGCGGCTGCTCGCCAGCGGTGTGCGGGCTGCCGCCCTGCACGGCGGCCGCTCGCAGCCGCAGCGCAACCGGACCCTGGACCAGTTCAAGAACGGCCAGGTCACCGCGCTCGTCGCGACGAACGTGGCGGCGCGCGGCATCCACGTCGACGACCTCGACCTGGTCGTCAACGTGGACCCGCCCACCGACCACAAGGACTACCTCCACCGCGGCGGGCGCACGGCGCGCGCCGGGGAGTCCGGCAGCGTCGTCACGCTGGTGCTGCCCGAGGAGAAGCGGGAGATGACCCGGCTGATGCAGGACGCGGGCATCGCGCCGCGCACCACCCGGATCAAGTCCAGCGACGAGGAGCTCACCCGGATCACCGGGGCGCGTGAGCCCTCCGGTGTCGCCATCGTGATCGAGGTCCCGCAGCCGACCCAGCCGAAGCCGCGCACGCTGCCCGGCGGCACGGGGT
>NZ_JAFMPZ010000058.1 GCF_017353455.1 Streptomyces laculatispora | reverse complement strand
GCGCCCCGAACACGGTCGCCGAGACCGCGCAGACGAGGCGGAAGTCGAAGGCGAGCAGGGCGAGTCCGGCGAGGGGGCCGAGCAGGATGCCTGCCTGGTAGAAGATGTTGAAACAGGAGAACGCCTCTACCCGGCGCTCCCCGGCGCCGTCCGCGATGTAGGCGCGGACCGCCGGGTTGAACAGCGCTCCGGCGAACCCGGTGACAGCCGAGGCGATGATGAGCGCGGGCAGCGTGTCGGCGACGGCCAGCAGCACGAACGCAGCCGTCCTGAGGCCGCAGCCGGCCAGGATCATCGGCTTGTAGCCGACCCGGTCGGCCAGGGTGCCGCCGAGCCAGAACATGCCCTGCTGGGACAGGTTGCGTACGCCCAGCACCAGGCCGACCGCCCAGGCTGCCAAGCCGAGGCCGTGGGCGAGGTGGTCGGCGAGGTAGGGCATGAGCATGTAGAAGCCGAGGTTGATGCCGAACTGGTTGACCATCAGCAGTTGCAGACTGGAGTCGAAGGAGCGCAGCTGGGCGCGCAGCCGCCTCACCGGGCACCGGCCAGCACGGCGCGGACGGCGGCCGGCGCCGGGTCGGCGACCGAGGTGCAGCGCGTCCAGGACGTCACCGTCCGCTCGCCCGGGCCGGTGATCTCGTCGGGCTCCTCCGGCAGCCCTGCCGGGGTGTTGAGCAGGTGGTGGTCGTGGCACCAGCCGTCGTTGTAGATCGTGTCGAGGTAGCGGTGGGGGCCGTCGGGGAAGATCGCGGCGATCCTCGTTCCGGCGGGGTAGGTGCGCGCGGCCCATCCCGCGACCAGGGCGACCGCCCCCACGCTCCAGCCGCCCGAGGCGTAGTGGTGGCGGGCCAGCGCGCGGCAGGAGTGCACCGCTTCGGCGGGGGCGACCCAGTGGACTTCGGTGAAGGCCTCGTAGGCGACGTTGCCGGGGTGGATGCTGGAGCCCAGGCCGCGCATCAGCCGCTGTCCGGCGGGCTGCCCGAAGATCGTCGATCCGGTCGCGTCCACCCCGATCAGCGCAAGGTCCGGGAATGTCCGGCGCAGCGCGGTGGAGATACCCGCCGAGTGGCCGCCGGTGCCGACGGAGGCGACCAGGACGTCGATGCGTCCCAGTTGGGCGATGAGTTCGGCGGCCAGCGGTGTGTAGGCGGCGGCGTTGTCGGGGTTGTTGTACTGGTCCGGGCACCACGCGCCCGGCTGTGCGGCCAGTAGCTCGGCCACCTTCTCTCGCCGTGCTTGCTGCCAGCCACCGGTCGGGTGGGCGAGGGCAACGGTCTCGACGTTGGCACCGTAGGCGGCCAGGGCCCGGCCGATCGCGGGCTCAAGGCCGGGGTCGGTGACTACGGTCACCGGGTGTCCGAAGGTGATGCCGGCCAGGGCCAGGCCCAGCCCGAGGGTGCCGCTGGAGGATTCGATGATCGGCGCGCCATCGGCCAGCTCCCCGCGGGTACGGGCGCGAGCGACCATGTGCAGGCCGGGTCGGTCCTTGATGCCCCCCGGGTTGTGGCCTTCGAGCTTCGCCCAGAAACCGCGGCCGGCACCGGCAAGGGGTTCACCGATCCACAGGACCGGGGTGTGGCCGACCAGATCGGACGGTCGGCGGGCGGAGGCGGGGGCAGGGGCGTAGGTGTGGGTTTCCATCACGGTGTCACGGCTCCTCGGCCCCGGCCGGACATCGGCTGGCTCGGGGCATCGGCGGATCAGGGCGCGGACACACAGCCGCCAAGGCTCCGCCCGGCGGTGCCGGACAGGGTGAGGTGGAAGGCGGCTGTGCGGGAGCGGTCAGGTCCGCGCCACGCACAGGGCCGTGAGAATGCAGCGCCCGCCAACGGCACTGTGGTTGGGAGCCCTCGCGGCTCCGGCACCGGTCAGTGCGGCGGGCACATCCGGCCGGGCATCGACCGGCAGTGCCCCGCCGAGCGCCGGCGGGGTGGGGGCGTCGCCGCGGATCCGGTCCACCACGTGATCGCCCGTCTCGGGGCAGCACGGTGCGCGCTGGGGAAGGGAAGCAGTGGCCGCGCCGGATGCGGCGACGGGATCGGCAGCCGCGGGTAGCGCGTTCAGCGGATGGTGCTGGCCCTCGAACCCCGGGCCATGGCTGTGCATGCAGCCAAGGAGGTGGAATGCCACCCAGATCAGGACGACGAGCACGCCGCTGTCCCACGCGCGGTGATGCGCCGAGGAGGGCGTCATCGCACCGGTCATGCACGCAATGTATCTTTTCGAGCACTCAAAGTCACAACTGGTCGGGTTCGACCCGCCGAAGGCCCGGCCGAAGAACCCTCGTCGCTGCGTCGAGCCGTGTCCCAGGCCATCGCCGAGGCCCCATGCCTGCACCTCAGTGACAGCTGCCGGTGACCGGTGTGAGCCGACTGTCCTATCGCTGGCCACCACGTCTGGGCTGGGTCGGTACCCGGCACAGCCGGGTGGGCAAGAGGGGCTGAGCGGACGATGACGGACGGCGACCAGGAGCCGGCGGACGAGCAGCGGCGGCACTGGCAGCACACCTACGTCGTTCATCCCGGCATGCATGGCGAGGAGACCTCCAGTCCGTCTGCACCTCCGGCACACCGCCGGCGCCCACTACGGCGCCGGCATCACCCATGGCGACGGCGTCTACGAACACGGCGGCTTCGCCATGCACTTCTTCGACCGCGACCTGGTCGACGCACTCGTCGACGGCTGGACGCTGGAACAGGTGCACGCCTTCGAGGAGGGAGATCTGCCGCGCCGTCTGTGGCGGATCACCCAGAGCCTGCCCTGATGACCGCACCGCCCTGCCCCGGCCCGCGACGCCGGCCACCGTGAGGTGCAGCGGTCAAGATGAACGTGTCCGTCCGAGTACCTCCCAGCCGGTCCGTCGTGACTCGCGTTCAGCAAACGACCCGGCCCCGGATGATCAGTCTTCGATTTCATGCCGTACGCGGCGCGAGCACCGCCCCCGGGGCGGGGCCTCCTTCTTGCTGCGGCGGCTCATCGCCGGCTCCGGGCGGGTGCGGCGGCCCGGAGCCAGGCGGCGTCGCGCAGGAGCCGCAGTCCGTTGAGGCCGACGATCACGGTCGATCCCTCGTGCCCCAGGACCCCGAGTGGGAGCGGCAGGTGCCCGGCAAGATCCCAGATGACCAGACCGGAGATGAATACTGCGGCGATCACCAGGTTCTGCACCACCAGGCGCCGGGCGGCGCGGGACAGGCTCACGATGGTGGGAACGGTGGCGAGTTCGTCACGGACGATGACCGCGTCGGCTGTCTCCAGGGCGAGGTCTGATCCGGCCCGTCCCATGGCGATGCCGGTGTGGGCGGCGGCCAGCGCGGGGGCGTCGTTGACACCGTCACCGATGACCAGCACCTTGGCGCCGGCCTTCTCCAGTTCCTGGACCGCGGTGACCTTGTCCTGGGGAAGCAGCCCTGCGCGGACGTCGCTGATGCCTACCTCATCGGCCAGCAGGGCGGCGGCGCGCGGGTTGTCACCGGTCAGCAGCATCGGGGCGCCGCCGGTCAGCGTGGTCAAGGCGGCGACGGTAGCGGTGGCGTCGGGCCGCAGCCGGTCGGCGACGCCCAGGACACCCACGGGCGCGCCGGCACGCTGGACGAGGACGGCCGTGCGGCCCTCATGTTCCAGGTTCTCGGCGACAGCCGCGGCCTCGGCGGAAGCCGCGTCCGTGTCACTGAGGAGGCGGGCGGGGGCGCCGACCGCGATGGTGTGGCCGTCGACGGTGGCGGTGACTCCGGTCCCGGGG
This sequence comes from Streptomyces laculatispora, assembly GCF_017353455.1. GTDB lineage: Bacteria > Actinomycetota > Actinomycetes > Streptomycetales > Streptomycetaceae > Streptomyces > Streptomyces laculatispora. The sequence continues at coordinate 23,312 of NZ_JAFMPZ010000058.1, read as the reverse complement.
GCGGACGTGAAGTCCTCCATGTCCGGGATGGCCAGGCCACGGGCGCGGGCAGCGTCGACGACTGCGCGGGCCAGCGGGTGCTCGCTGGGGTGCTCCGCGCCGGCGGCAAGCGCCAGGAGGGCGTTCTCATGCAGGCCGGAGCCGGCCAGCGGGCGGATGTCGGTGATCTGGGGGGTGCCTTCGGTCAGGGTGCCGGTCTTGTCCAGGGCGACCGCGTCGATCTGGCCGAGGCGTTCCATGACGACGGCGGACTTGACGAGGACGCCGTGGCGTCCGGCGTTCGCGATGGCGGAGAGCAGCGGCGGCATGGTTGCCAGCACCACGGCGCACGGCGAGGCGACGATCATGAAGGTCATGGCCCGCAGCAGCGATCCGGTGAGGTCCGCGCCGAAGCCCAGCGGCACCAGGAAGACCGTGAGGGTCGCGAAGACCATGCCGAGGCTGTACCGCTGCTCGACCTTCTCGATGAACAGCTGGGTCGGCGCCTTGGTCTCGGAGGCTTCCTCGACCATGGCGACGATCCGGGCGATCACCGAGTCGGAGGCGTCCCGCTCGACCTTCACTCGCATGGCCCCGGTGCCGTTCAGGGTTCCGGCGAATACTTCATCGCCGGCTTCCCTCGCCACCGGCAGCGGCTCGCCGGTGATGGTGGCCTGGTCGACCTCGCTGGACCCCTCCAGTACTCGGCCGTCGGCGCCGATCCGCTCGCCGGGGCGGATGAGAATGGTGTCGCCGACGGCGAGGTCCTCGGTGACGACCGTCTCCTCGCTCCCGTCGTCAGCCAGCCGGGTGGCCGTAGAGGGGGCGAGGTCGAGCAGACCGCGGACCGCGTCCTGGGTGCGGGCGGTGGCCAGCGCCTCCAGGGCGCCGGAGGTGGCGAAGATGACGATCAGCAGCGCGCCGTCCATCACCTGCCCGATCGACGCCGCGCCGATCGCGGCCACGATCATCAACAGGTCCACATCCAGGGTCTTCTCCCGCAGCGCCGTAAGGCCGGCCCAGGCCGGCTCCCAGCCGCCGGTGACGTAGGCCACCGCGTACAGCGGGCCCCACGCCCAGGCCGGGGCGCCGGTCAGCTGCAGCGGCAGCGCGATCAGGAACAGCACCAGCGAGGCCGCGGCCCATCGGGCCTCGGCCAGCGCGAACACTCGGGTGCGGCGTCGCGGCGCCGCACCCGGTGCGGTCGGCGTGGCCGCTCGGGGACGCTGGAGCAGGACGGAAGGCATGACAAAACAACCCTTCGCGGGCAGAGGGTGGCGACACATTCACCTTACAGGATCATCTGAACAGGTCTTCATGTATCGCCAGTATGATGGCATCATGGGTCACGGAGCCGATGCCAAGAACACCGCCACCACCCGCGAGCGCCTGGATGCCGTGGGTGCCACCGACGTCGCGGCGACCCTCCAGGCCCTGGCCACCCCCTCCCGCTTGCGGATCCTCGCCCGTCTCCAGGAAGGCCCCTGCGCGGTCGGCGACCTCGCCGAAGCCGTCGGCATGGAAGCCTCCGCCTGCTCCCACCAGCTACGCCTACTGCGCAACCTCGGCCTGGTCACCGGCGAACGCAACGGCCGCTCGATCGTCTACGCCCTGTACGACCACCACGTCGCGGAACTCCTCGACCAGGCCCTCTTCCACGTCGAGCACCTCCGCCTGGGGCTGCGGGACATGCCCAGCGCAGAAGCATCAGCCTCGACGGCGTAGCGCGGACCAGCTCAGCACCTTGTGTCCGGCTGTCAGCTGTCGGCGCGGGTGAAGAGTCCTGGGCGATCATGCAGTTGTCACGCTCCGTGATTTCCCGGGGTCTGTCGCGAACGGACTGGCTGTACGCCTGGCCGACGAGAGGAAGGGGTTCCGGGGCTTGCTCAGATCGCTGGAGCAGCCATAGAGGCGCGAGTTGCGGCAGTGATGAGAATTTCGCGGGGCACCCGCGCTGCGGCGGCAAGGGCGCGACCCACCGGGTAGGCGTGGGCGCCTGCCGGGAGATCTCCGGGGCTCCCGCTGAGTACCACGTCGATGGAGCCCATGCTGCTGTGCGATTCCGTGGTTCTGTCCAATCGCTGCAGTGTTTGGCGGGCGACTGCCTCCGCGCTGTCGTACAGGGTGGTTCCGGTGGGCAGGCTCTGTAGAATCTTTGGCGCCACCAGGGGGTAGTGCGTGCATCCCAGCACCACGGAGTCGCAATTCTGGGGGGTTCAAATCTCTCCCGCGGTGAGTGGTCCACGCTCGGCGGATCAGGCTACGGCTTGAGCCATGCATCATGCATCCACGACTGGTGCCCGGGGAGCTGCGGCCGGCCAAGCGCCGTCAGTGGGGGAGTTCCAGGTGGAAGGTGGTGTGTCCGGGGCTGCTGGTGACCGTGATGGTTCCGCCGTGGGCGGTGATGACGGCGTGGACGATGGCGAGGCCGAGTCCGGTGCTCCCGGTGCTGCGGGAGCGGGCGTGATCGGCGCGGACGAAGCGGCCGAAGACCTCTTGTTGAAGGTCTTCGGGGATGCCTGGCCCGTTGTCGCTCACACTGAGGGACACATAGGTCTCGTCGGATGTGAGCCTGATGGTGACTTCACTGCCCGGCGGAGTGTGGGTGCGGGCGTTGGCGAGGAGGTTGCCGATGGCCTGCTGCAGCCGGTGGGCGTCGCCGGTGACGGTGACGGGTTCCTCGGGCAGGTCGAGGAGCCAGCGGTGGGCCGGGCCGGCAGCGCGTGCGCCGTCCGTCGCGTTGAGGATCAGCAGGGTCAGATCGACCGGCTGGTGTTCGAGCGGGCGGCCGGCGTCCAGGCGGGCGAGGAGCAGCAGGTCGTCGACGAGGCGTGTCATGCGCTGCGATTCGCCGTCGATGCGCACCAGAGCATGACGTACTTCTCCAGGAACGGGGCCGTGGTGGCGTAGGGCGAGTTCGGCGTGGCCGCGGATGTTGGCGACGGGGGTGCGCAGTTCGTGGCTGGCGTCGGCGGCGAAGTGGCGGAGTCGCTCCTCGCTGGCCTGACGCCGGGTGAGGGCGTCCTCGACGTGGCCGAGCATGTGGTTGAGGGCGTCGCCGACCTGGCCGACCTCGGTGCGCGCGTCGGTGTCGGCAAGCGGTCCTGGCATGGCGATCTCGCCACTGGCGAGCGGCAGTCCGGCTACTTCCGCCGCGCGGGCGGTGACCCGTCGGAGCGGGCGCAGGGAGATCCGTACCCACAGGGCTCCTGCAATACCGGTGATGACGAGAGCGGCGCCGAACAGTGCGGCTTCGACTGCTTCGAGGCGGTGGACGGTCGCCTCGACCGGGTGCAGGGGCAGGCCGGTGATCAGGACGTCCTGGTCATCGCCCCGCACTGCCACGACGCGGTAGGCGCCCAGCGCGGAGAGGTGGATACTGCGGCCGTGACCGTCGGAAGGGATGTCTGCCAGCGAGCGGCGATCCTCGGCGGTCAGGGGGAGGGAGCGGTCGGCCGTGTCGTCGACGACGGCGGCCTGGGTGACGGTGCCGTTCAGGAGGCGGGCTCCGAAGGTGGAGTCCGCCTGTCCTCGGGTGTCGGGGCGGTTGTCGGCGTCGGGTTCGACTTCGTGTTCCAGGCTGGCGGAGAACCGGCCGCCGGATGCTGTGAGCTGCTCGTCCAGGCGCCCCAACAGGAATCCCCGCAAAGCGAGGGCGGTGGTGACTCCGACGGCAATGCAGGCGAGGGCGAGCAGGATGACGAGTCCGGCGGTGAGCTGGCCACGCAGGGTGCGAGGCGGCATGCGCCTCACGGGGACTCCGGCTTGAGGACGTACCCGACACCGCGCACCGTGTGGATCATCGGGGTGCGCCCGGCGTCGATCTTCTTGCGCAGGTAGCTGATGTAGAGCTCGACGATGTGGGCGCGTCCGCCGAAGTCGTAGGCCCAGACCCGGTCGAGGATCTGGTCCTTCGAGAGCACCCGGCGCGGGTTGCGCATCAAGAACCGCAGAAGTTCGAACTCGGTGCGCGAAAGCTCCACGGTGGATCCCGCGCGGCAGACTTCCCTGGCCTCCTCGTCCATGGTGAGGTCCCCGACGCTGAGCCGGTGCGTGCCCGGCTCGGCCGGCATGCCGGCCCGCCGCAGGAGCCCGCGCAACCGGGCCAGGACCTCTTCCAGGCTGTATGGCTTGGTGACGTAGTCGTCGCCGCCGGCGGTGATGCCGGCGATGCGGTCCTCGACCGCGTCGCGGGCGGTCAGGAAGAGCACACACACGCGAGGTGCCTCGCGTCTGAGGGCGCGCAGGACCTGCAGGCCGTCGAGGTCGGGCAGCATCCAGTCCAGGACCACCGCGTCGGGATGGAAATCTCGGGCGGTCGCGAGCGCACTTGCGCCGTCCGCGGCGGTGCGGACCAGCCAGCCCTCGCCGCTCATCACGCCGGCCAGGACGTCGATGACGTCGGGTTCGTCGTCGACGACGAGGACTCGGACGGGTTCGCCGTCGGGGCGGTGCAGCTGAGATGTCGGGTGCGGCTCGTCCATGGTTCCTTCAGCATCCCCCTTGCGGGCCGACGCGCGGGCGGGCCGCACCTCTGAGTTTCCTCTGAATCTTCTCTGAGCCCGGCCGGTGAGGGGCTGTTTCAGAGGGTTCACAGAGGTTGGACTGTGAGGCTGGCTGCTCGTTGCCCGAAGCGATCCCCCACAGGGAGGTGCCGCGTGATCACTAAGTCCACCAGTACCGCGTCTGCGAGCCGCGGAATGCGTCGCCGGCGGCCCCGCCGCAGCGTCGTGCCGTTCCTGCTACCGCTGGTGATCTGGGCCGGTGCCGCAGGGGTACTGGCCCTGTGGTGGAGCGACACGACGGCGGTGGTCGGCCCGGCGGGCTGGCTCACCGGCGCGGGACGTATCACCGGACTGCTGGCCGGCTACGCCTGCGCGGTACTGCTGGCCCTGATGGCCCGCATCCCGCTCCTGGACCACACGATCGGCACGGACCGGCTCGCCCGCCAGCACGCTCTGGGTGGACGCTGCATGATCTCGCTCGCCCTCGCCCACACCCTGCTCATCATCTGGGGCTACTCACTCGCCTCTCATACGGACGTGGTCAGCCAGACGCCCACCCTCGTCCTCCACTACCCCGACCTGCTCAAGGGCACGATCGGCTTCCTGCTGTTCCTGGCCACCGGAGTCCTCTCGGCCCGCGCCGCCCGCCACAGAATGAGTTACGAGACCTGGCACTATCTGCACTTCGCCACATATCTGGCCGTCTTCCTCACGTTCGGACACCAGCTCTCCAACGGAGCCGACTTCGTCGGCAACCGCCCGGCCCAGATCGCCTGGTACACGCTCTTCCTCGGCGTTGCCGCCCTGCTGGGCTGGTACCGGTTCGCCGTTCCCGTGCGGCGCGGACTGCGCCACCACATGCGGGTCATCGCGGTCCGTCCCGAGGCTCCAGGCGTGGTCTCCGTCCACCTCACCGGCGAACATCTGGACGAGCTGGGGGGCGAGCCGGGACAGTTCCTGCGTTGGCGCTTCCTGGCCCCGGGGCTCTGGTGGACCGCCAATCCGTACTCCCTCTCCGCCCCGGCGCACCCACACAATCTGCGCATCACCGTGAAGACCGCCGGAGGCCACAGTGCCGCCCTCGCCCATCTGACGCCGGGTACCAGGGTGTGGGCCGAGGGGCCCTACGGCGGCTTCACGGCGAACCGGCGCACCGCACCCAAGGTGCTCCTCCTGGCAGGCGGCGTCGGCATCACCCCTCTGCGCACGCTCTTCGAGACGCTGACGGGCGAAGTGACCCTCGTCTACCGGGCCCGCCGGAGTGACGACCTCGCCCTGCGCGCCGAGATCGACGCGATAGCGGCCCACCGACGGGCCACGGTCCACTACGTCGTCGACGAACCCGCCTGCTACACGTCACCACTCACCGCTCAGGGACTGAACACTCTGGTGCCGGACCTGCCCGAGCACGACGTCTACCTGTGCGGCCCGCCTGGCATGACACAGGCAGCCACCCGTGCCTTGCGGGAAGCCGGCGTCCCGGCACGGCGTATCCACCACGAGTCGTTCGCGTTCTGAGGAGAACCGTCATGCGCCGAGCCGTCCTCGTCACCAGCGGGATCAGCGCCCTGGTCGTCGCGCTGCTCTCTCTCAAACCCCACCAGCTCTCCGTCCTCGCCGGCAGTGCGCCGCAGCCGCCCGCGGCCTCGTCCGCCCCCCACACCCCCACCGGCAGCTCGCCGGGGCCGTCCACAGGGACGGGCACATTCACCGGCGATCCCGTCGACACCCAGTACGGAACGGTGCGGGTCGCCGTCACCCTCACCAAGGGAAAGATCATCGAGGTGAAGGTCCTCCAGGCACCGGACCAGAACGGCCGGGATCAGCAGATCGCCGCGTACGCGCTGCCCCGCCTCACACAGGAGGCGATCGGCGCCCAGAGTGCGCACATCGACTCCGTCTCAGGCGCCAGCTACACCAGCCAGGGCTACATGCAGTCCCTGCAGAGTGCCCTGGACCAGGCCCATGCCTGACGCCGCACGCGGCCTGCGTCACGTCGAGCACGTGATGGGCACGGTCTTCTCCTTCGATATCCGGGACGAGCCCACTGCCGCCATCCACGGCGCCCTTGCCGAGGCAGTAGGACACCTTCACCACGTCGACGCGGTCTTCTCCACCTACCGGCCCGACAGCCACATCAGCCGACTCGACCGGGGTGAGATCCGTCTGGCCGACTGCCCACCCGAGGTCCACGAGGTCCTGTCCCTCTGTGCCCTAGCCACTCGCGACAGCGACGGCTGGTTCAGCATCGCTCCGGCGGGCGCCCTCGACCCCTCGGGCCTCGTCAAAGGCTGGGCCACCGAAGCCGCGTCGCAACTCCTCTACGACGCCGGGGCCCACCACACCTGCGTCAACGGCGGCGGCGACCTGCAACTCCGCGGCCAGGCGGCCCCCGGCGTCCCGTGGAGCATCGGCGTCGCCCACCCGCTACGTCCAGGTGAGCTCGCCACCGTCGTCACAGCCCATCACGACCTGGCCGTCGCCACCTCCGGCACCGCCGAACGCGGCACCCATATCTTCCACCCGCATCACGGCACCCCCGTTACCCCGTTCGCCTCTCTCACCGTCATCGGCCCACGACTGACCATGACCGACGCCTACGCCACCGCCGCCTTCGCCAGAGGCGACGGCGCCCGCGACTGGCTGGAGACCCTGGACGGCTACGAAGGCCTCGCCGTGCTGCCGGACGGCGAGGAATGGCGGACACCAGGATTCAGCCAGTACTGATCATGAAGCGGACCCGTGCCCCGCCTGCCTGCGAGGACGCGGACTGCCCCTCAGCGCACGTGCCGCCTCGCCAGCCTGCCCCACACCACGTCAAGCGTTCAACGCATACCCCGAAGGAGCCTTTCATGGGACCCGTCCTGGTCAACGACATCCCCGCGCACGTCCTGTTCGTGCACGTCGTCGTGGTTCTCGTGCCGCTGACCGCACTGGCGCTCGTCCTCTGCGCCATCTGGCCCTCGGTCATGAGCCGATTCGGGCTCGCCCTCCCGGCTCTCGCGCTGGTGGCCCTGATCAGTGTGCCCCTGACCACACACGCAGGCGAGTGGTTGGAGCGCCACGTGGACAGCAACGCCCTGGTCCGCAAGCACACCGAGCTCGGCGACGAACTGCTTCCCTGGGTCATCGCGCTCTTCCTGGCGGCCGCGGCGGTGTGGTGGTTCTACCGCCGTGCCGCCCGTCGTTCGCCCGACGCAGCCGGAGCCACCAGCGGCACGGTGGCCACGCCGACGCGCATCGCCGCTGCGGCACTCTCCCTCGTCGTCGGTGTTGGCGCGGGAGTGCAGGTGTACCGGATCGGCGACTCCGGCGCCAAAGCCGCCTGGCACGACGGCTACTCCGCCACCGCCCACCCCGATCGCGGCTGACACCCTGCTGCGAGCGCCTTCAGCGCAGGACGCTCTCTTGCGCACCCGGCCATGGTTCCTGCAGAGCCGGCGCCGTATGTGGAGTACCTCGGCTGCCGCAGCTGCAAGTGGCGTCGCTCTTCACGTCGGTACCCAGCCCTTGGCCTGGAAGAGGGTGGTGGTGTGGACTGCTTCGGCGTTGTCGACTTCGACTGCAGACCAGTGAGAATCGTGTCCGTGCCAGGGGGTCGAGCTCCCGTGTCTGTTGGGTCTGCCTCGAACAGTTCCTCCGCTCACTCCCGTTCCCGTAACAGAGGGTGCGTTGCACTCGGGTGTTGCACCGCGCGTGGCAGCGCCGGGTGTTGTAGCGGTGCCGGCGGAACGCGTCGAGGCCGGCGTCGGGCTCGCTGGACCCGTGCTTGCGGCCCTTCGGTGGCGGTGGAGTCCCGGCCGATGAGGTCCGGGGCCTTCGCCGCGGCCGGATCAGGGGTCAAGACCCGTGGGACCTCGCACCAGACCGCACGGACCTGCACCACGCCCGCGCGTTGAAGGCCGGCCTTCACGATCGGCCGCATGTGAGCCAGCCACGGGATTTCCAGGACGGCTCCGCTCCGCGTCTCGCCGAGCAGCGTCCACAAGCTCTCCCCGGCGGCAATCCCCAGGACGCGCCTCCACTCGTGGTCGGGACACTCTGGCGTCCGAAGGCTCGCCAGAGTGTCCGCCAACGTCTCCTTGATCGCGTCTTTGCTGAAGAGCGGAAGTCCCATCTCAGCTGCTAGGGACCGCGCGAGCGTTGTCTTTCCCGCTCCTGGGAGCCCATTGACCAGCACCGTGACCATTCGATGACTCCGACCAAAGAGCTCGGATCCTGACGAGTAGTCACCCATCAAAGATCCACTTGTGAAACAGGCCCAGGCACCTTTGGTGTCGTAACGCTTCGGCATAGCCGCCGGCCGGGCGACGGCCAGGCCGCCCCCACCAAAAACGGGTGGGCGTAGGCGCATTCGCCGAGTGGCCGCCCTGTAGATCATTTACGGTGGTGGCTGCCTTGCCTGATCCACTTCACCGTTCTTACAAGGCGGCCGGGCCGGCCGTACTCGAGACGGCGGTGGCCCCGACTTCTGTGCCGCGAGGTCTCACCATCTGAAAGGACACAACATGCCTCAGGACGTGCGGTTCGACCTTCCCTTCAACACCCCGGTCAGCCCGTATCTGGCAGGTGCCCGAGAGCGCCATCTGCGGTGGGTGCGGGACAGGGGCCTGGTACGCAGTCAGGCCGGCTTCGAGGAGTACCGGTCCTGGGACCTTGCGCAGGCTGCGGCGCGCACCTACCCGCACGCCTCGGCAGCGGACTTGAGCACCCTGATGAACTGGTTCTCGTTGGCCTTCCTCTTCGATGATCAGTTCGACGTCGTGCGGCCGGACCGGATGGACCGAATAGCCGAGGTGGCGCGGGAACTGATCGTCACTCCGCTGCGTCCCGCAGGCACGGCGCCGCGGGTGGTGTGTCCCATCACCGTGGCCTGGGCTGAGGTGTGGGAAGACCTCTCGCAGGGGATGTCACTGACCTGGCAGACGCGGTTCGCCGCGTCCTGGGGGCGCTTCCTGGTGGCGCATTGCGAGGAGGTGGACCTCGCGGGCCAGGGGCGTGCCGGGACGCTCGGGCTTGAGGCATACACCGCCTTGCGGCGCCGGACGGTCGGTATCCATCACAGCATCGACGCGGGTGAGCGCAGTCGCGCATTCGAGGTGCCGCCGGCCGCGATGGCGCATCCGCTGATGGAACGGATGCGTGACCTGGCGGCGGACACCATCGGGTTCATGAACGATGTCCACTCCTTCGAGCGCGAGCGGCGCCGGGGGGACGGGCACAACCTCATTGCTGTCCTGCAGCGGGAGCGGAACTGCTCATGGCAGGAGGCCATGGACGAGGCGCACCGCATGACGACCCGGTGCCTGGAGGAGTACCTCGTGCTTGAGGCCCGGATTCCTCAGATGTGTGACGAGCTCGGGCTCGACGCGGGCGAGCGCGCACGGGTGGAGATGGGGGTGGAGGCCATTCAGCACTGGATCAACGGCAACTACGAGTGGGCGCTGACGTCCGGCAGGTACGCCGACAAGGAGGGCGCGGTGGCCACGGCTGAGCTGGCCGGGCGTGGGTCAGTGGACGATCTGCTGACCATTTGAACCAGTGCCCGGCCGGGTCGGTCCCGGCCGGGCACTCGCGTCAGATGGGGAATTCGACCGGGAGGCAGTCCAGCCGTGACTCCCAGGTCGAGGCTGTGGAGGTCAGCTGCTGCGGTGGCACGGCCAGCCGTAGCCCCGGCAGCCGGTGGAGCAGGACGTCCACCGCTGTCTCGATGATGGCCGCACCGATGTTCTGCGCGGGGCATTCGTGCGGGCCGGCGCTGAAGGCCAGGTGTGAGGCGTTGTCCCGGACTGAGACACCGGCGTCCGGGCGGATCTCCGGATCGTGGTTTCCGGCCGCGAGGCCCAGGACAAGCAGGTCGCCTTCCTTGACCGGGCAGCCCCCGAGCTCCGTGTCGGCGGTGGCGAACCGCCCGGGGAGCACCGCGAGTGGGGGAGAGTTCCACATCACTTCCTCCACCACGGTGGACAGATTGAGTCGCCCGCTGATCAGCCCGGACAGCCAGTCGGTGTCCGTGAGGATCAGCTGGAGAGTCCTGGCCAGCACGTTGCTGGTCGTGGTGTGGGCGGTGATCAGCACGAGGCGGAGGTGGTTGACGACCTCGTCCTCATCGAGACCGGAGTGGTGCTCGATGAGACCGGAGGTGAAATCGGATCCGGGGTTTGCACGTTTACGGGCGGCGAGTTCGCCCAGGATGGTCATGATGTGCTCGTTATGGGTGAGCGCGTCCGCACCACCCTTGATGACCTGCTTACTGGACTCCGCCAAAGACCTGCCATCTCTCGCCGCCAGCCCGAAAACACGGGTCAGTGCCAGCATCGGGAGGTACTCGGCGAAATCCTCGACCAGGTCAGCCCGGCCCGCCTCGGCGAACGCGTCGATCTGCTGGTTCGCGAAGTGAGCGGCGTGCCGGCGGATGCCCCGGCCGGCCACGGCGTACAGGTTGTCCGTCACCGCGCCGCGCAGCCGCCGGTGCGGTTCGCCGTCCTGCGAAACGCAGTCCGGGCGCCACCCGACCATCTGCATCAGGGGCGATGTGGCATCGACAAGGCCCTTGTTGAAGTCCCGCCAGATCCGCGAGTCGCGGCTGAAGTGGGAGGGGTTGTCCAGCACACGCCGGACCTCCCGGTAGCCGAGGACCAGCCAGGCGGGGACGTCGCCCTCCAGCAGTACAGGCGCGACCGAGCCGTGGTCCTGCCGCAACTGCGCGTAGATGGTGTGGGGATCAGTCGCCGCATCGGGGCCGTAGAGACGGGTGGTGTCCCCACCGTGGACGACGGGACAGCCGCCCTGGGCCCAGCTCTGGTCGTTCATCGGCCCTCCAGGGCGGCCGCCGAGTGCTCTTTCAGGTGCCGGACCAGGGTGACCAGGACATCACGGCTCGCCGATCGGCTTCGGGCGTCGAAGCGGACGACCGGAGTGTGCGCGGGGATGTCCAGCGCGTCCCGAATCTCCTCGGCCGGGTAGGCCTGGGAGTCAGGGAAGACGTTCAGCGCGATGACAAAAGGCACCTTCTGCCGCTCCATTTCCTCGATCGCCCGGAAACTGGAATCCAGCCGCCGGGTGTCCACGAGGACGACGGCACCGAGTGCGCCCTTGAACAGACCGTTCCACAGGAACCAGAACCGCTCCTGGCCGGGCGTTCCGAACAGATACAGCATCAACGTGTCGTTGAGGCTGATCCTGCCGAAGTCGAGGCTGACGGTTGTCTGCGTCTTGTCGGCTACACCGATGAGGTGATCGACGTCGGCGCTGGCCTGCGTGAGCGTTTCCTCGGTGGTCAGCGGCCTGATGTCACTGACCGAGCGAACCATGGTGGTCTTGCCCGTACCGAAACCCCCGGCAATCATCACCTTCACCGAGCGGGCGCCCGCAGCCGCAAGCTGCTGCCCTGATTGGTCAAAGCCGTTGGAGTCCACTGAGTACTTCCTCCAGGAGCGCGAGGTCGGGCCCGCGACCGGCGTCATGCGCCGAGATAGGGTCGCGGGCCTCGACGCGACCCGCCTGCAACAGGTCGGACAGCAGCACCGCGAGAACGTTGAACGGCAGGTGGAGATGGGCCCCGAGCTCGGCCACCGACAGTGGCTCACGGCAGCGCCGGATGATCTCCTCATGCTCGTACTGCATACCTTGGGACGCGGCGGCACGTGAGAGCACGAGGGTCGCCACATCGAGGGTCGACGCCACATCGCCCGGCTTGCTGCGCCCTCCGGTCACTACGTAGAAGCGCTCCAGACCGGACGGGTCGGTCCCACGGGCAGCGCTCATCCAGAGTGCTCCTCCAGACGCGGCGTGGTGCCGAGGAGTTCACCCATTCGGCGAGCGAGGTCGTTCATCTGGTGCCCGAGAACACCCTGGTCCAGACCCTCCCGCGCGACGACACCCAGATACGTCTCCAGGCCGGCACGGACGACGAACAGGTACCCGCCGTCGACTTCGATCATCGCCAGCCGCAACCCCCCGGCGTCCTTCTCGAAGTGCTCCGACACCGGCCCCGCCAGCGACTGGAGCCCGGCGACCACCGCGGCGAGCCGGTCCACCTCATCGCGGTCGTCATGGCCGTAGGAGGTGATGGCCTTGCCGTCGCTGGAGGCGACGATGGCGAAATGGATCTCGCTGATGCTCTCGACGAAGTCGCGGAGCGCCCAGCTCACGTCGTTGGTGGTTGTCACTTGTCGCTCTCTTCCGTGCGGTGCTCGGCGGACGTACCACCGGCGGTCGAACCGGAGACACCGGCGGCCCCGGGTTCCGAGGACGTGGCGGCCGTGGTCTGTGCTCGCGCGGCGTTGGCGAAGGCGGCCATGCCGGCGAACGAGGAGTCGGGCGGAACGGCCGAGTCAGCGGTCCGCCCAGTGGGCCCTGCCGGCGGAGACTGGAGGGCCGGGTCAGTGCGGCGCCGGCGACGGGGCAGACCGCCTGGCGTGGTCTCCACCGCGCCCTCGCCGGCAGGCCGGACCACGTCCGTCACCGGGGGGCTCTTCGGTGCGGGAACGGCAGGCACCGGAGCCGGGGCGGATGAAGGGCCGGGCAGCGTGCTGAAGTACTTGTGGGGGATAACGACCACGACGGAGGTACCCAGCCACGGCGAGTCGGCGAACGTGACCCGGATTCCGTAGCGGCGGGCGAGACGGCCCACGACACGCAGCCCGACGTTGGCGTCCTCGGAGATGCCACCGATACCGGCTCCGGGCGAGGTGCCCGCCAGCGCGTGTTCGGTCTCGCGCTTCTTCTCCTCGCTCAGGCCCTTGCCCAGGTCCTGGATCTGGATGCCGACGCCGTTGGGCACCTCCTTGCCCGAGATGGTGACCAGCTCGCTGGGAGGCGAGTAGCGTGCGGCATTGTCGAGCAGGTGGGCGAGAAGCAGCGTGAGGTGATCCACCAGGCCACCGTCCACGCCGAGGTCGGGCAGCTGATCCACCTGCACACGGCGGAAGTCCTTGACGCGGCCGATGCCGCCGCGCACGACGCTCCGCAGGTGCTGGGGCTCCTGCCACTGGCGGCCAGGCCGGTCAGAACCACCGAGTACGACGAGGCTGGCTGCCAGACAGTCAGCAGGGCCGACGGCCTGGTCGAGTTCCATGAGGCTCTGAGCGACAGCGGGGGACCGGTCGTGCTCGCCCTGCATTTCGTGGAGCCGCCCACGGAGCTGGCTGGTCAGCACCTGGATGCGGTTGCCGACACCGATGACAGCTTGCTCGGCGGACGTGGAGCGGTTCAGCTCCGCCTCGACGCCCGTCAGTGCGGTGCGCAGTACCTTGGTGAGAACGGCCTGCATTTGGTCGTCATTACCGCTGTGCTGATCCGAGGCCGGCAGGATATCTTCGATGGAATCACCGGCCCGCAACCGCCCGATACCCGAAGGCAGTTGCTCGTCGGCGAGCAGCGTCACCGCGGACAGGAACTGATTCAGCCGCTCCTCCCAGGCACCATCGCGCTCTTCGAGTCGGGACTCGAACGCACCATTCTGGTCGGACAGTTGTGCGGTGAGGGCCTTCGTCTGCTCGGCGTGATGCCCCTCGCGAGCGGCACTCTGGGCGGTGAACCTCGTCTGAAGCTCAGCCAGTTGCCGCTGCGAGTCGTGCGCCTGTCTGTCTCGTTCTGTCTGGTGAGCCGACTTGGCCTGGCGCAGTTGCGCGCGGGCGCGCAGAAGGAGTTGCACGCACAACGCGCCGGCGGACGTCGCCGCTGCACCGGCGACCGCCACGGATATCCGCTCTGAACTCATGAACGTGGCGGCGACGGTTCCGCCTCCCAGACCCAGTGGCATCAGCCACCAGCTGTACCAGGCGATGGGGGCCCTCGCCGCCGTAGGCGGAGTGGAGATTTGCATTGAATCCTTCGGAGCGAACGATCGGTGTGAGGACACTGCACTCAGACGTATGGGACGCCCAGCAGGTCTGGCCGTGCCGGGCGGCATATTCGCGGAGCATATAGGTTGCCGGGCAGGGGAGATCAAACCGGCCGAGTTGAGGGAGTGAGGATCCCGCCACGCTCTGCCACCGCTTATAGCGGTCATAAGTGGCCTTATGGGTTAAGGGAGTTCAGCTGCTGTCCGGCGTGCCATCCGGGTTCGCTCCCGAGGCTGCGGGCGCCGTGTCAGCGATCTGACCGGCCGCGCCCCCGCTCATCAGCCCCGTCCTGGATCCCGCCTGATGCGGCCCGAAACTGTCGTGCAGCAAGCGCTACTTCGTTCTGCACCGCGCCGTCGACGGGGCCGGGGCAGCGACAGCCGCGGCTGGCGCGTGCACGAGCCGGGGCCGGCCCGGTGAGATCAGATCTGCAGGATCAGCGCTTCCACTCGTTCGAGCGTCGTCACGCCGGCCTGGGCCGCGGACCGCGTTTCCGCCAGCTTCTCCGTCCACTCGATCCGCTGCTCGGCCGGGAGCGCCTTCTCTCCGAGCTGGGCACGCAGACGGCGCGCATCCTCGAAGTCCGTCAGCAGAATGCGGCGGAGTCCACGGCCCGCTGGTGGCTCCCCTCGACGAGCGCGACATGGGCGGGCAGCTCCCGCCGGAGCGTGGCCAAGTGGTCGCGTGGGCCGGCCGGCGGTGCGCCGTGCGTGGTGGCGGTGGTAGGAACCCGTGCTGGACCGCGACGAGAGTGACCGCAACCCGGACCTTGACCCGGCCGAGTTCCGCAACTACCAAGAAGGCATTCCGCCTGCCGGCCCCGGCGCCCGGAGCCTCACCGAGTTCTTCGCCGGCATGGACGAGAAACGAGAGCTTCCCCCGCCGGTACCGGTGTGGGGATGCGCTCCGTTCGTTCAAGTCTCTCCAGGCCAAGGAAAAGCCGGCCCTCGGTCCGGATTACCTCGACACGCACCTTCACCCGGGGGCATTTCACCCCCAACCCGCCATCAGTGAGCGTCTGACCTGCACGGACGCGCTAACTCACCGGCATTGATCTGACCTGCGTAGATGGCATGAGCGGAAGCAGTTGCATTTCTGTCGGCCCGGGGATGGTCCGGATCTTGATTGCCTTTCCATCGGTTTTCGTGCGGTGGGCGGTCGCCTGGAGTGCCGGTCAGTTGTCCCGGAGGGGACCAACAGGCCCGATGGGTGGTTGCGGAGCCCTGACCAGCATGGAGGGGTGCGGGGGAGTGACCTGGTGGGTAGCGCCGTGCGTACTCCCCGGACTCTCGCCGGCCGGCGCGGTTCCTTGAGGCCGGTTCCGCCGGTGAAGACCACCGGCATGGACGGGGCTGCGCAGTGGATGGGGAAAGCGTGCAGCCTGCGCCACGGGCGCCGCCGGCCGTCCGTCGTGCGGCCGGTCTCCTGCTCAGGAAGCTCTGTCTCCGGGATCCTCGGGAAGGCGGGTGTGGTACACCGACTCGGCGGGGTGCCGGATGACCCTGGCCAGCCGCCAGGCGGCGTCGTACGACATGAGTCAGTGCCCCAGGCGCGTCGATCCGGTCCGTCCGCGGGGTCTACGGCCTGGTAGGCGCGCCGGCCAGGACTTCCACCTTGCCTGTGTCGAGCGAGTAGTAGGCGCCGGCCACGGCAAGGGTGCCCTTCGCCACGAGCGGGGCCAGGTCCTGGTTGGAGCGCAGGTCGGCCGCGGTCAACTCGACCTGCGCGCGGGCCATGGTCTCGACCGGATCGGAGCCACCCTCCCGGACCGCTTGCTCGTAGGCCGGCCGCAGAGCCCTGGCGATCGCATTCAGGTTGCCGGGAAGGGGCTTGCCGTCACGGATGGACTTGTAGGCTGCCGCGACGGCGCCGCAACGCTGATGCCCGAGGACCACGATGAGCGGAGTGCCGCTCGTCATGGGCCCGTACTCCACCGACCCCGTGACCACCGGACCGACCGCCTCCCCTCCCGTGCGCATCACGTAGAGGTCACCCAGTCCGGTGTCGAAGAGGAGTTCCGGCGGCACCCGGGAGTCGATGCACGAGAGGATCGCCCCGAAGGGTTCCTGCTTCTGGGCCACGAACTCGCGCTGGTTCGGATCCCGGTCGGGATGCCGAAGGTCTCCGCTCACCCAGCGTTTATTGCCGTCCATCAGTCTCGCGAACGCCTCGGTGGGCGTGCTCGGCCGCGCGTTCGGCGAAGTGCCGGCCGTCGGCGGTGTGGCGCTCGTCGATGAGCACCCCGTGAGCGCGGCCGAGGCGACCACGAGCCCGCCGGCGAGCAGCGTTCTGCGATCCGGACGTTCTGATCCGCCCATCGGTGCTGTTCCCTTCAGTCCTCTGAGATGGATTCGTGCATCTCGACCAGGGCGATTGTTCAGCGTTGTGCGCGGGCATGACGGCAGGCGCAAGCGGGTGCAGCACGCTGTGCCACCGACGGCCCACAGAACCGGCCCGGGCGGCCGAGTGCCTTATGCGCCTGCCGGGCCTGCGGAACGTGCGCCCACGCGGCGGCGCCGCCGGCATCGCGCAGGTGAATACCGGTTACGTGCGGTCCGGTCCCTGTGGGGGTACGTGCTGGGACAGGCAGCGGATTCGACTCCCCACGACGTACCGGTCGATTCGCTCATAGCCGGACCCTGCTACCAGGTCGTGCCGTCCTGACCCGCCCGGATCACCTTGCCCCTTGGCGTGCAGCGAGTGCCCCAACGGTGCGTCATCTGCGGGATCGGGAGGCTGCGGGGACCGCTGATGATCTCGCTCTCGCTGTCAGGTTCGGGCCGGATCACCGGAAAGCCAGCCGGTATGAACCGATGCAAGGCGGATGCGATTTCAAGATCTTCAGGGCACTTCTATTCGGGCAGGTGGTAGATGGCGAGGGCCGCGGTGTCGTCGTGGAGGTGATTGTTGCTGTAGATGAGGAGATCGTGGTGGAGGCGGTCGAGCAGTTCCCGGGGCTGGAGAGGGCCCCAGGAGGCGACACGCCGGCTGAGGGGGTAGAAGGCCCCGGTGCGGTCGCGTGCTTCGGTGACGCCGTCGGTGTAGAGCAGCAACTGGTCGCCGGGACCGAAGGGGTACTCATCGATCCTGTAGGCCTCCGTGAGGTGCATGCCCAGGTTGAGGGGCGGTGCGGGGTCGGCCGTCTCCAGTTCAGTGACCCCGTCGGAGCGGATGAGGAGGGGTGGGGGGTGGCCGCAGTTGACGATGCGGACCATGTGACTGCGGGGGATCTCCGCGAAGACAGCGGTGACGAAGCGCTCGCCCACGTCGTTTCCGGCCAGGCGGGCGGCTCTGCGATTCATGCTCGTCTCCGCCCGGCGGGCAACGGCGGCGAGGTCGGGTTCGTCGTGGGCGGCCTCGCGGAAGACGCCGAGGAGGGTGGCGGCCGTCTCGACGGCGGGGAGTCCCTTGCCGCGGACGTCGCCGATGACAATGCGGAGTCCGTGCGTGGTGGGGACGGCCTCATACAGGTCACCGCCGATGCGTGCTTCGGCAGCGGCGGACAGGTAGAGGGCTTCAACCAGAAGTGGGCCGATGCGGTGCGGGACCGGGCTCAGCAGGACATGCTGCGCGACCTCGGCCACGAAGCGCACGTTGGCGAGGGTACGTTCCCGGCGCGCGCGGTGGGCAGCCAGGAATGCTCCGAGGACACCGACCACAGCGGTGCTCAGGTAGGTGGCCACGTAGTGGCGCTCCCACACGTAGCTCACTGGACGGCCCGCGCAGCAAGGGGTGCCGGCCAGGACTCCTTCGAAGGCGATCGCGAACACGGTGACGCCGGCGACGGCAGCGGGGCCGTGGGCGAAGGCTGTGATCACGGGGAGGGCGATGAGCAGGAAGCTCACCGGCCACTGCACGGGCGTAACGGGTTCGAGCACCAGGATGCCCGCGACATAGAAGGCGGGCAGCCACCGCATCCACGTGGGCGCGGGCGGCACCTGCGGCCCCCCACCGCCGGGCGGCGCTGCCCAGCCACTCGCCGCCCTAGGGCGGCCCGGCCATCTCACTGCTCACTCCGTCGCAGAGCGAGCGGCGCGAGCGCGGAAGCTGCCCAGTCGGAGGACGAAGCCGCCGTGGGGGCCTGCATGCGGACGTTGTCCTGGCGGCTCCACTCAAACAGGCTGTACACGCGCGACTCCTGGCACATGATGTGGGCAAGAGGTCCATCCTGCTTCCCTGCAACGCTTCAGGCCGACCATTGCTCCAGCCAATGGCATGTCAGGTCCTTCGCACGGGGGCCTCTATGCCCTTCGTCAAGCCCGAGATGATCGAAAAGTGATGTCACCTGTGCGGGCATTGGCAGACCGCTGATCAGAGGCACGCGCGCCCCTCGGGCAGCTGGCCCGGCTCGACATCACCGTCCTGCTGCCTCACGGCCTCGCCACCGAGCCCGGCACCCGGAGTACCTGCGGGTGCCGGGCTCGGCGGCGAGGACGGCGTCGAATTCGGATCGATCAATGCCACTTGCCGAAGACTGGACGGGGGATGCTCAACCTCTCGGGCGGGGTTGTCACGTCTGGAAAGGAGCGGACCGACGGACATGAGCCTGGCCAGGCTGAAGGATGCCCTGAACCGGGCCGTCACGCGCCGCGTGGTGACCGTGAACGTGGCGAGCGAAGTGCACATTCCGCTGAAGGCCAGGAAGGCGGAGCGGAAGACGAAGGCGGTCGTCATGCCGTGGAATGCCGCGGAGGTGGGTGCTTTCATCACTGCGATGAGGGGGACCGCCTGTACGCGCCCCAAGGACACCAAGGGCATGGCGGGCGAACGCATGTTGCCGCTTCCGGCGCTTGTGCGTGACGCGCTGAAGGCGTTCTGGGCCACGCGGGCGAAGGAGCGCCTGGCAGCGGGCGAAGGGTACGAGAGCGGCGGGTACGTGCTCGTGGATGAACTCGGAGACGCGCTGAATGGTCGGCAGCTCCGGGTGCGGGCCTACAAGATCGTGGATGAAAACGGCCTTCGCAGGGTCCGTCTGTACGATGCTCGGGCGTCGTGCTTGACCTTCTTGGCGAATAACGGGGTGCCGGATCACCTGCTTGCATGTGGGCCGGGCACACCAACGTGAAAGACGACCAAGCAGTGGTACGTGAAGCCGGACGTGGCGGACCTGCTTCCAGCAGCGGAGGCATGGGGAGGTCTCGCAGGGGGGCGTGTGACAGATCGTGACAGATGAAGGTGTGAACCCGTGAGCGAGACCAAGATCAATACGCTGCAATACCGCTTTGACGGCCCAGAAGACGCCCCAGTCCTCGTGATAGGCACCTCTCTCGGTACCACATGGCACATGTGGGACCGGCAGATAGCCGAGCTCACCCAACACTGGAGAGTCTTCCGTTTCGACCTCCCGGGCCACGGCGGCGCACCCGCCCACCCGGCCACCTCGGTCGGTGAACTCACCGACCGACTGCTCGCCACCCTCGACGGCCTCGGTGTCCAGCGCTTCGGCTACGCGGGCTGCTCCATCGGCGGCGCGATCGGCGCCGACCTCGCGCTGCGCCACCCGCACCGGGTCGCCTCGCTGGCCCTGGTGGCCTCCTCGGCCCGGTTCGGCAGCGCCGACGAATTCCGCCAGCGCGGGGTGATCGTCCGGACCAACGGACTGGAGCCGATGGCCCGCACCGCTCCGGAGCGGTGGTTCACCTCGGGGTTCGCCGCCGCGCAGCCCGCCATCGTCGAGTGGGCCGTCCAGATGGTCCGCACCACCGACCCGGGCTGCTACATCGCCGCCTGCGAAGCCCTCGCCGCCTTCGACATCCGTACGGAACTGGGCCGCATCGGCGTCCCCACGCTCGTCCTGGTCGGCGCCGAGGACAAGGTCACCGGCCCCGGCGACGCCCGCACCCTGGTCGCGGGGATACCCGACGCCCGGCTCGCCCTGGTCCCCGGCGCCTCCCACCTGGCCCCGGTCGAGCAGCCAGGAGCCGTCACCGACCTCCTGCTCACCCACTTCTCCGCGGCCTGGCAGGACACTCAGGCGGCCATCCCGGTGCTCCCCGTCGCCCCGCAGCTCTCCGCCCCCGTGCTGCCCGTAGCGGAGATCACCGCGGTGACCGCGCAGCCCGCGGCGCCCTCCGAGGGGCGCGCCGACCCGTATCAGCCGGGCATGAGGATCCGCCGCGAGGTCCTCGGGGACGCCCATGTGGACGGCGTCATGGCCGCCTCCGACGACTTCACCGACGGCTTCCAGGAGCTCGTCACCCGCTACGCCTGGGGCGAGGTGTGGAGCAGGGAGGGGCTGGACCGGCGCACGCGCAGCACCGTCACGCTCACCGCGCTGGTCGCCTCCGGACATCTGGAGGGCCTGGCCGCGCATGTCAGCGCGGCCCTGCGCAACGGCCTCACCCCGGCCGAGATCCGGGAGGTCCTGCTGCAGACGGCCGTGTACTGCGGGATTCCGGCCGCGGGCGCGGCCTTCACGATCGCGCAGTCGGTGATTCAGGCCGAAACGACACCGCCCGCGTAGCAGGATGGGAGACATGAACGCTGTGAATCCCGAGCCGTTCGCGCTCACGCTGACCAAGAAGTCCCACTCCTGCATCCGTCTGGAGAAGACCGGGCGCACGCTCGTCATCGACCCGGGCGGCTTCTCGGAGCAGGACGCCGCGGTCGGTGCCGAGGCGATCCTGGTGACGCACGAGCACCCCGACCACTTCAACGAGGAGCGCCTGCGGGCCGGTCTGGAGGCCAACCCGGCCGCCGAGATCTGGACCCTGCGCAGCGTGGCCGGGCAGCTCGGGGCGGCGTTCCCGGGGCGCGTCCACACCGTCGGCCACGGCGACACCTTCACGGCCGCCGGGTTCGACGTCCAGGTGCACGGCGAACTCCACGCGGTGATCCACCCGGACATCCCGAGGATCACCAACATCGGCTTCCTGGTGGACGACTCGCTCTTCCACCCCGGCGACGCACTCACGGTGCCCGACCGGCCGGTCGACACCCTGATGCTTCCGGTGATGGCTCCGTGGAACAAGATCTCGGAGGTCATCGACTACGTCCGCGAGGTCAAGCCGCGCCGCGCCATCGACATCCACGACGCGCTGCTCACCGATCTCGCCCGCCCGATCTACGACACCCAGATCGACGGTCTCGGCGGTACCGACCACGGACGGCTGGCACCGGGGGAATCGATGGGTGTATGAGGGACGGCGCCCGGCGGCTGTCAGTGGCAGCCGCTAGGTTTACGTACATGCGCATCGCCACCTGGAACGTCAACTCGATCACCGCCCGACTGCCGAGGCTGCTCGCCTGGCTGGAGAGCACCGGCACGGACGTGCTGTGCATCCAGGAGACCAAGTGCACCGCCGAGCAGTTCCCCGCGGAGGCGCTCCGCGAGCTCGGCTACGAGTCCGCGGTCAACGCGACCGGCCGGTGGAACGGGGTGGCGATCGTCTCCCGGGCCGGCCTGTCCGACGTCGTGACGGGCCTACCGGACGGGCCCGAGTACGACGCCGTGCAGGAGCCCCGCGCGATCAGTGCGACCTGCGGCCCCGTCCGCCTCTGGTCGGTGTACGTGCCCAACGGCCGCGAGGTCGAGCACGAGCACTACGCGTACAAGCTGTGCTGGTTCGAGGCGCTGCGGAAGGCGGTCGCGGTGGACGCCGCGGGGGCGCTGCCGTTCGCGGTCATCGGCGACTTCAATGTGGCCCCGACCGACGAGGACGTCTGGGACCCGGCCCTCTTCGAGGGCGCCACCCACGTCACCCCCGCCGAGCGGGCCGCCCTCGCGGCGCTGCGCGAGGAGGGCCTCGCCGACGTCATGCCGCGCCCTCTGAAGTACGACCGCCCGTACACCTTCTGGGACTACCGCGAGCTGCGCTTCCCGAAGAACAAGGGCATGCGGATCGACCTCGTCTACGGCAACGCCCCGTTCACCGCCGCCGTCAAGGACAGCTACGTGGACCGCGAGGAGCGCAAGGGCAAGGGCGCGTCCGACCACGCCCCGGTGGTCGTCGACCTCGACCTCTGAGCACGGCCCGTGCTCAGGCGCCCGCCCCGGGCGTCTGAGCCCGTACGGCCTCCACCACCTGGCGTTTCGACGGGTTGACCATGGCCTTCCCGCCCACGGTGACCGTCGGCACGGTCTCGTTCCCGTCCGCCACGGAGCGGACGAACGCGGCAGCCTCGGGGTCCCGCCAGATGTTGACCTCGGTGTACTCCAGCTTCGTGAACCGCAGGCGCAGCCGGAGCTTCATGCAGTACGGGCAGCCGGGCCGCCAGTAGACGACCACACCGGCACGGTCCTCAGCCACTCGGACTCTCCTGTTCGTATGCGTGTGCGCCAGATCCTAGTGCCGGGGCCGGGCGGCAGGCCCGCGCGGCTCCGGCGGTGCCGAGCGCCAGGACCATCAGCAGCGCGCTCACCCAGAGCGGTGCCCGGAAGCCGAACCCCGCATCGATCGCGAGCCCGCCGATCCAGGGGCCGAGCGCGCCGCCCACATTGAACGCCGCGGTGGCGAACGAACCGGACAGGGTGGGCGCACCGTCCGCCAGGCGGAACACGTGCGAGATCAGCGCGGTGCCGGTGCCGAACGCCAGCATCCCCTGGACGAGAACGAGCACGAACACCGCCGCGGGGCTCCCCGCCGTCCACGCGAACAGGGCCCAGCCGACGGCGAGCGACACCAGCCCGGCCGCGGTCAGCGCGACCGGCCGGGAATCGATGATCCGGCCGCAGACGGCGACCCCGATGAACGAGCCGACCCCGAACAGGGCGAGCAGGGCGGGCACCCACGCGGAGCCGAACCCGGTGACATGTGTGGCGATCGGTTCGAGATACGAGAACGCGCAGAAGGTCGCGCCCTGGACGAGTGCGCTCGTCAGCAGGGTCAGCTGCAGCCCGCGCCCCGCCAGGCTCCGCAGCTCGGCGTGTGCGCTCGGCAGGGCGGACGGGGGCCGCCCCGCCGGAATCGCCGCGGCGATGACGGCGATCGCCGGGAGTGAGACGAGGGCGACGGCCCAGAAGGCCGCCCGCCACCCCCAC
>NZ_JAFMPZ010000057.1 GCF_017353455.1 Streptomyces laculatispora | reverse complement strand
CGCTGGCCGCCCAGCGCGAGGACATGCTGCTCCAGCAGCTGCCCAGGTCCGCCGCGGTGCTCGACATGAGCATCGATCTGCTCATCCACCCCTTCGGCAGCCCCGGCGCGGCCGGGTGGACCGGCTACGGCGGGCACCTCACCCCCGAACAGCAACACGTGCTGGCCGGGGGCCCGTCCCCCGCCCCGGCCGGCCCTCTCCTGCCCCCGACCGCCGAGGATGTCCCGCTCCTCGACGCCCTTGCCGAGGACGGCCGTGCCTCGCACACGCAGCTCGCCGGGCTCACCGGCTGGTCCAAGGGCCGCGTCGCCCGCCGGCTGGAGGCCCTGGAATCGTCCGGCACACTCTCGTACGACATCGACCTGCTGCCCGAACGTCTCGGCTATCACCTCAACGCGACTCTCTGGCTGCGCGTCGCCCCTGTCCACCTGGAGCGCACCGGACAGGAGATCGCCCGGCACGAGGAGGTCGCGTTCGCCGGCGCCACCAGCGGCGACCACAACGTGATGGCCATCGTCACCTGCCGGGACGCCGAGGCCTTCTACCGCTATCTGACCACCCGCCTCGCGGCCGTGCCCGGTGTCGACGCCTACGGGGTCAGCATCCGGGTCCGCCGTCTCAAGCAGGCCGCCTCCCTCATCGCCCACGGCCGCCTCGTGCATCCGGCGCCCGGCTAGACCGGGAGCAGGGTGCGGGCCGCGTCAGATGAGGTTCATCGCGGCCGCGCCGCCCACTCCCCCGAGCACCATGAACACCGGCATCAGCACCTTGAGTTCCACCCAGCTGCCGGCCCGGAACCGCATGGCCTTCGGCGGGCCTATCGGGTACCAGCGCTTGCGGCCCACCGGGATCGGCCAGAGGATCGGGCAGCCGGAGACGGTCAGCGCATCGCCGATGTCATGGACGAGAGCGCCCAGCACGATCGGCAGCCCGAGCCAGAGGTACTCCTGGCCGGGGGCGTTGAAGAGCCAGTCCGAGCCGTTGCCCGGCTTGTCCAGGACGCCCGCGAGAATCCACGCGCTGGTCGCGCCGAGCAGCCACACCAGGACATCGCTGGACACCCGGGCGGCCCGCCAGAGCAGACCCTCGACGGCGAGCACCAGGTGGACGAAGAGGATCCCCAGCACCGCCCACCGGCCGCCGGTGATCGCCGCGGCGGAGGCCCCGGCACCGATCAGGACCGCCCACAGCCAGGTGTGGGTAAGAGTCCGGTGGCCACCGTTGCGGTTCGAGTCGCCCCGCATCTTGGTGGCCTTGTAGACGGCGTGCGAGAGCGTGTCGACTATTTCGCAGAGGCCTCGGGAGACCGGCCCGAAGGCGCGCGAGATGGTCGCCGACTTGTGGTCGAGATCCGGTGCCAGTGCGGCGCCCGCGGTGATCAGCGCGCCGACGACCAGGACGGGCCACGGCATGGTGTGTCCCGCGGCTGCCGCAGCCGCACCCACCCCCAGCCAGGCCGCAGCCCCTGACAGAGAGTGTGCCGGTCCCATCATGACTGTTTCCGCCCCCGTAGATATTGACCAGGTATTGACAAAGTGTTGACAGCTGTCGCTGTGTCCGGGCTCGGGCCACCGTCGTTGTGGTGTGGCCGAGTTGAGAGGGAAGCGTATCGTCCGTGATCTTCGTGCGGTCGTCCGGTTCCCTGATCCGGGCGGAAGGCAGGCAAGATGGGGGCGTGACCCTAATCGATCAGCTGCCCCCGACCGACGACCCCGACGCCCTCTTCGAGGCATTCTCGTCATGGACCGAGACGCAGGGCATCACCCTCTATCCCGCTCAGGAGGAGGCGCTGATCGAGGTGGTCTCCGGGGCCAACGTGATCCTTTCCACCCCCACCGGCTCCGGTAAGAGCCTGGTCGCGGCCGGTGCGCACTTCACGGCTCTGGCCCAGGACAAGGTCACCTTCTACACCGCGCCGATCAAGGCGCTGGTCTCGGAGAAGTTCTTCGACCTGTGCAAGCTGTTCGGCACGGAGAACGTCGGCATGCTCACCGGCGACGCCTCGGTCAACGCCGACGCCCCGGTGATCTGCTGCACGGCCGAGGTGCTGGCCTCCATCGCGCTGCGTGACGGGAAGTACGCGGACATCGGCCAGGTCGTGATGGACGAGTTCCACTTCTACGCGGAGCAGGACCGCGGCTGGGCCTGGCAGATCCCGATCCTGGAGCTGCCGCAGGCCCAGTTCATCCTGATGTCGGCCACCCTCGGCGACGTCAGGATGTTCGAGGAGGACCTGACCCGCCGCACCGGCCGCCCCACCTCGGTGGTGCGCTCGGCGACGCGTCCGGTCCCGCTCAGTTACGAGTACCGGCTGACGCCGATCACCGAGACCATCACCGAACTCCTGGACACCCGGCAGTCGCCCGTCTACATCGTGCACTTCACGCAGGCGGCGGCCGTCGAGCGGGCGCAGTCGCTGATGAGCATCAACATGTGCACCAAGGAGGAGAAGGAGAAGATCGCCGATCTCATCGGCAACTTCCGCTTCACCACCAAGTTCGGCCAGAACCTCTCCCGCTATGTGCGGCACGGCATCGGTGTGCACCACGCGGGCATGCTGCCGAAGTACCGCCGGCTCGTGGAGAAGCTCGCACAGGCGGGTCTGCTGAAGGTGATCTGCGGTACGGACACGCTCGGCGTCGGCGTCAACGTCCCCATCCGCACCGTGCTTTTCACCGCGCTCACCAAGTACGACGGCACCCGGGTGCGTACGCTGCGCGCCCGTGAGTTCCACCAGATCGCGGGCCGGGCCGGGCGGGCGGGCTTCGAC
>NZ_JAFMPZ010000056.1 GCF_017353455.1 Streptomyces laculatispora | reverse complement strand
ACCCAGGAGGCCGTAGACGCGCCCATGCGCAGCCTTGCCGCCCTGCTGGAGTTCACCGACATCGCCCCCACCCCGCTGCGCGACCGCGTCCGCGCCAGGGTGACGGTCTCCGGCTGGCTGGCGCCCGCGGGCGGCGACGCACTGCGGCTCGACGCGGCGCGGGTCTCCCTGCGGACCCCGGCGGGTGCGACGGATGTCGGGCTGGACGAGATCGCCCTCGCCGAACCCGACCCGCTGGCCGTCGAGGAGGCCGCCATGCTGACCCATCTGGCCGACTCGCACGAGGAGTTGATGGCCGGCCTGCTCGGACTCGCTGGTTCCCGGCTGCCGCGCGGCATGATCCGGTCGCTCCCCCTCACCCTGGACCGCCACGGCATCACCCTGCGCTGCGAGTACGCATCCGGCCACTGCGACCTCCAGTTGCTCTTTCCGGCACTCGCACGCGACGCCACCGACGCCGGTGAGCAGATCCGGCGACTCCTCACCGCACCCCGGAGCTGTGCGCACCAGCACCACCACTCACACCCCTGACCCCCTCCACAACAGGCAGCTTAGGTTAGGCTTCACTAAGTCGAAATGAGTCCTCACGCCACGGCCGGATCACCGGATCATCAGGGGAGGGGCCGGTCATGGGCCTGCCAGTCGTCGAGTCCTACGACATGCCCGACGGTACGGCTCTCCCCCGCTCCTGGCCCTCCTGGACCATCGACCCCGGACGGGCCGCACCGCTCGTCCACGACATGCAGAACCACTTCGTGCGGGCGTTCCCGCCGGGGCGCTCCCCGGTCGTTCAACTGGTCGAGAACATCGGCGCGTTGCGGGAGCTCGCCGCAACACTCGGCATCCCGGTCGTCTTCAGTGCGGAGCCTGCCGGCCAATCGCCCGGCAGACGGGGGCTCGTCGCCGACGTCTGGGGTCCCGGCATCGGCGACGGCCCCGGGGAGTCCGCCATCGTCGAGACCCTGGCGCCCCGGCCCGGCGAGCACGTGCTGCCCCATGTGCGCCCCAACGCCTTTCTGCACAGCCATCTCGGCCGGCTGCTGCGCTCCACGGGCCGGGATCAGCTCATCGTGTGCGGTGTGCACGCCCATCTGGGTGTCATGCTGACCGCCGCGGACGCCTTCATGAACGATATTCAGCCCTTTGTCGTCGCCGATGCCGTGGCCGATTTCTCCGCGGAGGAGCACTCCCTGGCGCTTCGCTGGGCGGCTCGCAGCGCGGTGGTCCGCACGACCGACGGCCTGCTGCGCGATCTGCTGCTCGGCCGGGTCCCCCGGGACGCGTGACCGCGTCCCCCACCTCTGGAGAGACGGAACAAGATGACCGTACGGGTCGCGACGGCCGGAGCCGGCGTCCATGAACAGTCACCACGGCCCGGGAACGGGATACGGACGGAGCCCCGCACCGGTCCGCACCCGCCCAAGGAGTTGCGGGGCCGGGTGGTGGTGGTCAAGTTCGGCGGCAACGCCATGGTGGACGGCTCGCTCCAGGAGATGTTCGCGCGCGATGTCGTGGAGCTGTGGCACTGCGGCCTGCTCCCGGTGGTGGTGCACGGCGGGGGCCCGCAGATCAGCGCGATGCTCGACCGCCTCGGACTGGAGGTCCGCTTCGAGGCCGGTCTGCGCGTGACCACCGAGGAGACCCTCGACGTGGTGCGGATGGTGCTGACCGGACGCGTCCAGCGTGAACTGGTCGGTGCGATCAACGCACATGGGCCCTTCGCCGTGGGCCTGTCCGGCGAGGACGCCCACACCATGACGGCCGTGCGCCGGTCCGCCCGGGTGAACGGGCTGCCGGTGGACATCGGCCTGGTCGGCGACATCGTGAACGTGGCACCGGACACCGTCCGTTCGCTGCTGGAGCTGGGCCGCATCCCGGTGGTGTCACCGCTCGCGCGCGGCACCGGGGGGCAGGTCTACAACGTCAACGCCGATCTCGCGGCGTCGGCCCTGGCGGTCGCCCTCGGCGCCGAGCGGCTGGTGATGCTCACCGATGTCGAGGGACTGTACGCGGACTGGCCGCACAGCACCGAGGTCATCGAGCGCCTGACCGCAGCCGAGTTGGACGGTCTGCTGCCGGGGCTGGCGAGCGGGATGCTCCCGAAGATGGAGGGCTGCCTGCGGGCGGTCCGCGCCGGAGTGGGACGGGCGCAGGTCCTGGACGGCCGGGTGCCGCACGCCGTACTGCGCGGCGCCCTGGACGAGAAGAGCCCCGGGACCACCGTCCTCCCGGACGCCTGAGGTGCCAGCTGGCGTGCCCCCGGCGTCCGGGGCACGCCACCGTCGTCACAGCGCCCGGGCGAGCACGCGCGCACCCCGCCGGGGATCCAGAGTGCGCGCCCAGGCGCGCGGAGCCAGACCCGGACGGACCGGAGCGAAGCCATGGCGCAGGAAGAGGCGCCCGCTGCCGGTCGTCGCGGTGAACAGCGCCCCCAGCGACTGCGCCCGCGCCTCGGCGAGTGCCGCGCCCAGCAGCCGCGCACCCAGGCCGGTGCCCTGCCGCTGCCGGGCGACACAGAAGTTGTAGAGGACCCCCGCGGCGGTCGCGCCGTGATCCTCACCGGGGTGGAAACCGAGCGCGAGGCAGCCCCGAAGGCCGCCATCGGGTTCCTCGGCGACCAGGAAGTCGGCCGCCCGGGCGGCGTAGACGCGGGCGGGCCGTCGGCGCAGTTCTCCCGAGCGGACGAACGGCTCGGAGAGCGCGACGAGAGCGGCGGCGTCCGCTGGACGCGCCCGGCGCACCCGGACCACGTCGGGAAGGGGTGCGTGCGGGGTGTGTGTCAGCGCGGCGGCGGGGTGCGGAGTGGCCGTGATCAAGGCGTTCCTTCCTCGGGTTCCACCGTGCGCGAAGGGCGGCCGGATCGCCGCACACCCCGGTGAACCATATGAGTTAAGTTAGCCTTACCTAAATTCATTTATCAAGTCGGCACTCCAGGGGTGGTGTTGGTGCGGCACCGCACACCCCGAACGGGCGTGAACACCGGGCTTCGCGGGCCGGTGGAGCCCTCAGCGCACGCCCCGGCCGGTCTCGGCCATCATGGAGTCGGCGGGGGCCCCGGGGACGGCGCTGCGGACCGGGACGTCCTCGGGCACGTACCGCTGCGGCGCGGCCGGCACCATCAGGGGCGTGCCGGTCTCCGGGTCGTCGATGATCCGGCAGGGCAGCCCGAACACGTCCTCGACCAGTTCGGCGGTCATGACGGTGGCCGGATCGCCCTCGGCCGCGATCGTGCCGCCGGGCCGCATCACGATGAGGTGAGTGGCGTAACGGCACGCCTGGTTGAGGTCATGCAGCACCGCCACGACGGTGTGCCCCTTGCGGGCGTGCAAGTCGGCGCAGAGATCCAGCACTTCGACCTGGTGGGCGATGTCGAGGAAGGTGGTGGGCTCGTCCAGGAGCAGGATCGAGGTCTGCTGCGCCAGCACCATGGAGAGCCAGACCCGCTGGCGCTGCCCCCCGGAGAGGTCGTCGACCGGGCGGTCGGCGAGATCCAGCACACCGGTCTGCCGCATCGCCTCCAGAACGGCCGCCTCGTCGTCGGCGGACCACTGCTTCAGCAATCCCTGGTGCGGATAGCGGCCCCGCGCCACCAGGTCCCCGACGGTGATGCCGCCGGGCGCGGTCGAGGACTGCGGGAGCAGGCCCAGCCGGCGGGCGACCTCGCGCGAGCGGTACGTGGCGATGCCGGCGCCGTCCAGATACACCTGCCCGGAGCGGGGTTTGAGCATCCGTGCGAGTGCCTTGAGGAGCGTGGACTTGCCGCAGGCGTTCGGCCCGATGATGACGGTGAAGGAGCGGTCGGGAATCTCGACGCCGAGCGAACTGACCACGGTCCGCTGCTCGTAGGAGAGCGTCAGGTCCTCGGCCCGCAGTCGCGCGGCCGCCGCCGGGGGCGTCCCGTTCATATGAGTCCCCTCCGTCGTCGCGGAGTCCGCGCTCGGGCCGGTCCTTTCGGACATGCGTGTCGTACGTGGCGTCTTTCGGGTCATGCGCGGCTCTTTCGCGACTCGGTGATCAGCAGCCAGATGAGGTAGAGCCCCCCGATGGTCCCGGTCGCCGTACCCACCGGGACCAGTGAGGGGGCGAAGAGGCGCTGTGCCAGCAGGTCGCTCGCGGCCAGCAGCAGGGCGCCCATGAGTGCGGCGGGGACCAGCGCGGGGCCCGATGCCCGGGTCAGCCGCCGGGCGAGCTGGGGCGCCGCCAGTGCGATGAACCAGATGGGCCCGGTCACCGCCGTGGCGAAGGCGGCGAGGGCCACGCTGATGACGAGCAGCAGCGCCCGGGTGCGCGCCACGTCGACCCCGAGCGCCATGGCGGTGACGTCGCCCATCTCCACCATGGAGAGCCGGCGGGCGAGGAAGAAGGCGGGCGGGAGCAGGACGAGGACCGCGATCCCGATGGTGTTCGCCTGCTGCCAGCCCCGGTTGGTGAGGCTGCCGATCAGCCACGCCTGCGCCTCCAGCGCCTCCTGCCAGGTCGCCCGGGTGATCAGGTACGAGTTGACGGCGAGCAGCAGTGCGCTGACGCCGATGCCGACGACGACCAGCCGGAAGCCCTGAAGTCCTCTGCCCAGCATGAGGAGGTACATGGCGGCGGCGGTGGCGAGGCCGCCGATCAGCGCGCCCACCGCGATCTGGGTCATGCTGCCGTGCAGCACGATGATGACGAGGAGCGCTCCGACGGCCGAGCCGTTGGTGAAGCCGATGATGTCCGGGCTGCCGAGGGAGTTGCCGGTCAGGCTCTGCAGGACGGCCCCGCTGACCGCGAGGGCCGCGCCGACGCACATCGCGGTCAACAGGCGTGGCATCCGCAGGGTGTTGACGATGAAGTCGGCGCCGCCCGAGCCATGGCCCAGGACGGCCCGCAGGACTTCGCCGACGGAGAGTTCGAAGTCGCCGGTGGTGAGGGTGACGAGTGCGACCGCGACGAGCGCGACGAGCATCGCGGCCGTCACCACCAGGACGCGCCCCTGGACCCGTACGGACAGCCCGCCCGGCCCGGTGCGCAGGACCAGTCCGCTGACGACCCGCGGCTCCGCGGTGTCCGTACCGGCCCCGGCGGGGCCCTTCTCCCGTACGGCGCTCACAGCATGACCAGCTTTCGACGGCGGCACAGGGCGATGAACAGCGGCGCCCCGAGGAACGCGGTGATGATCCCCACCTGGACCTCGCCCGGCGCCCCGAGGACCCGCCCCAGGACGTCCGCGCCGATCAGCAGGACCGGGGCGAGCAGCATCGAGTACGTCAGCACCCAGCGCTGGTCGGGGCCGACGACGAACCGGGCGACGTGCGGCACCGCGAGGCCGACGAAGCCGATCGGTCCGGCGGCGGCGGTGGCGGCGCCGCACAGCAGCATGACGGCGACGGCGCCCAGCACCCGGGTGCGGCCGACGTTCAGGCCGAGGGCGCGGCCGAGCTGGTCGCCCATCGCGAGGGCGTTGAGCGAGGGGGCGAGCCCGAGGGCGATCAGGAGGCCCACGGCGATGAACGGCAGGATGACGTGAATGACGTCGTAGTACCGGCCGGACAGGGAACCCACCGTCCAGAAGCGGTACTGGTCGAAGGCGCGCGGGTTGAGCAGCAGCACCGCCGAGTTGAAGGCGTACAGCACCGCGGTCATCGCCGCCCCGGCCACGACCAGCCGGTCGGGTGTGGCCAGGGTGCGGCCCGAGGAGCCCAGGAGGTAGACGGCGACGGAGGCGACGGCCGCGCCGATGAAGGCGAACCACACATAGCCCAGGACCGAGCCGACCCCGAGGAAGGCGATGGCCACGACGACTCCGGCGGAGGCGCCCAGGCTGATGCCGAGGATTCCCGGGTCGGCGAGCGGGTTGCGGGTCAGGGCCTGCATCAGCGCGCCGGACAGGCCGAGGGCCATGCCCACGAGCAGCCCCAGAAGCGTCCTGGGGATGCGGTAGTCATGGATGATGATCGAGGTCTCGGAGCCGTCGGGGTGCCACAGCACGCTCCAGGTGGCGGTGAACGGGATGCCGCGGGTGCCCACCCACACACTGAGCAGTCCGACCAGGACCAGGGCGCCCAGCGCCGCGAGCAGTCCCAGGGCCCGCAGGGTGTTGGCGGTCCGGGCCGGCTTCGGGACGTCGGGGACGTCGGCCGGGTGCTCGGGAGCCGTCCGGGTTTCGACCGACAACGACAACTCCCCCTGACGGCGGTTCGGGTGCACCGCGAGCGATAGGGCGCCGGAACGTGACGCAGGGACCCCGGGTTCAACTTAGGTGAGGCTAACCGAACAGTGCCGCACGGTCAACGCGCGTCCCCCGCCCGGGAAATGGCGTGCACCACCGTGACCGGGCACGTCGCGGTCGACGTACCACCGAGACCACCCATTTAGAGTAGCCTTACCTAACTTTCCCAGACTCTTCGCGGAGGCCCGCATGCCAGCTGGAGGACCGACCGGGGGGCACGTCCTGCGCAGGGCGATCAGGGGGCAGCGGCGGCGAGTCGTCACCGCGTCCCTGCTCGGCACGGTGCACCAGGGGTGTGAGGCCCTGGTGCCCGTCGTCATCGGCGCGGCCATCGACACGGCGGTGGCCACCGGCTCCTCCCCGTCGCTGCTGCGCTGGCTCCTGGTGCTCGCGGGGCTGTTCCTGGTGCTGTCGAACTGCTACCGGAGCAGCGCCCGGCTCGCCGAGGGGGCGGGGGAACGCGCCGCGCACCGGCTCCGGATGGAGCTCGGCGCCCGGGTGCTCGATCCGCGCGGCGGCGCCGACGCGAACCGGCTGCCCGGCGCGCTCACCAGTATCGCCACCAACGACGCCCGGCGAGTGGGCTCGGTGGCGACCGTCCTGGCCTACGGGGTCACCGCGACCTCCGCGCTGGTGATCAGCTCGGTGGCGCTGCTGAGGATCTCCGTTCCGCTCGGGCTCCTCGTCCTGCTGGGCATCCCCCCGCTGCTGTGGCTCGGGCACCGCATCAGCCGGCCGCTCGAACGGCGCAGCGAGACCGAGCAGGAACGGGCCGCGCACGCCTCGGGCGTCGCCGCCGACCTGGTCGCCGGACTGCGTGTCCTCAAGGGCATGGGCGCCGAGTCGGCCGCCGTGGCCCGCTACCGCACCACCAGCCAGGACTCGCTCGCCGCGGCGCTGCGGGCGGCCCGCAGCCGGGCCGGCCACGAGGGCGCCGTCCTCTCGCTCACGGGCGTCTTCATCGCGGTCATCGGGATCGTGGGCGCCTACCTCGCCATGCGCGGCAGCATCAGCATCGGTGACCTGGTGGCGGCGGTGGGACTCGCGCAGTTCCTCCTCGGCCCGTTCCAGCTGCTCACCTACGTCAACGCCGAGTTCGCCCAGGGCCGCGCCTCCGCCCGCCGGATCGCCGAGGTGCTGGACTCGCCCGCGGCCGTCGAGGGCGGTGAGTCCGAGGTGTCCGACGGCGCCGCAGGGCATCTGCGGCTCAGCGGGGTCCGGCTCGGCTCGCTGCGCGGGGTCGATCTCGACATCCGGCCGGGCGAACTGATCGGAGTGGTCACCGGGGATCCGGCCGCGGCGGCCGATCTGCTGCTCTGCCTGGCCAGGGAGCGGGATCCCGCCGACGGGCTGATCGAGCTCGACGGCGTACCGCTGACCGCGCTCGCCCCCGACGGGCTGCGCCGCGCCGTCCTGGTCGCCCACCACGACGCCGACCTGTTCGAGACCAGCCTGCTGGACAACGTACGGGCCGGGGCCCGCGACGACGCGGCCCCGGTCGACGAGGCCCTCGCCGCTTCGGCGGCGGACGAGGTCGCCCGGCTGCTGCCCGACGGCGGCGACACCGTGC
>NZ_JAFMPZ010000055.1 GCF_017353455.1 Streptomyces laculatispora | reverse complement strand
GGGTTACGTTCGCCGGCATGAGTGATCGCGGCTATCGGCCACCCCGCGCGCTGTCACCGTTGCGTGAGCATCTGCGCGAGACCTTCTGGTTCGCTCCGACCCTGACACTGGTCTGCGCCATCGGCCTCTGGTTCGTCGCCTCGGCGCTCGACGAGCAGCTCGTCGCCTACCTCCAGGACGAACGGGCGTACGACGAGGTCAAGGACCTGCTCTCGATCGCCGAGGACACCAAGACGATCGTCGTCACGATCAGCTCGGCGATGATGACCTTCATCGGTGTGGTCTTCAGCATCTCGCTGGTGGCCGTGCAGATGGCGAGCGGGCAGCTCACACCCCGGGTGGTGCGGATCTTCGTACGGAGCCGGATCAGCAAGCTCACGCTGTCGGTCTTCCTGGCGACGTTCGTGTTCTCGCTGCTGGTCCTCAGCTCGTACGAGAGCGAGACCGACCCGCGCCGAGTCGTCTCCGTGCCGTTCCTGCAGAGTGTGCTGACCGCCGCGCTCGTCGGGCTCAGCCTGCTGCTCTTCATCGCGTATGTGAGCTCGACGCTGCGACTGATGCAGGTCGGCCCCGTCGTCGACCGCATCACCCGGGATTCCTTCCGGGTGCTGGGGCGGATGCCCGGCGGCCTGCCTCGGGAGGGGCCGCTCGCGGCCGAGACCGGCCGGCTCGTGCACGAGGGGCGGGCCGGGGTCCTGCGGGACGTGAACGTGGCACGGCTGGTGCGGGCAGCCCGGCGCCAGGGCGTCGTTCTCCGGCTGATCCCGCGGCTCGGGGACTTCGTCGTGCCGGGGACGCCGGTGCTGGCGGTGCACGGCGGGGCCGCGCCGCCCCGGCACGCGCTGCGGTACACGGTGTCCGTCGGGGTCGAGCGCACGCTGCACCAGGATCTGGCGTTCGGGCTGCGCCAGCTGTCGGACATCGCGCTGCGGGCCCTCTCGCCGGCCGTGAACGACCCGACCACCGCCGTGCAGTGCCTGGACCGGATCGTGCAGTTCCTGGCAGCAGTCGCGGACCTGCCCCTCGGCGCCGCCCACCACCGGGACCGCAAGGGGGTCGTACGGCTGGTGCAGGACGTGCCGGGGTGGGCGGATCTGGTGGATCTCGGCTTCGAGGAGATCCGGCGGTGCGCGGCGGGCAGTCCGCAGGTCACCCGGCGGCTGCTGGCCGGGATCGACGATCTCCTGCTGCTGACGGCGCCCGAGCGGCAGGGGCCGCTGGTCCGCCACCGTACGCTGCTGATTCAGGCGGTGGAGCGCACGGTGCCGGACGCGGACGAGCGGAAGTTCGCGCTGCTTCCTGACCGGCAGGGGATCGGGTGAGCCGGACTCCGCTTCTACGGCATCAGGTGGTAGTCCGGGAAGTTGCCCGGCAGGCGCTCGCCCGGCGGGCCCTCGGTCACGGCGCGGACCAGGAGTTCACCCCCGACGAAGGCACCGCGCCACGAGCCGCCGAAGCCGCCGAAGAGCTCCTCGCGGTCGCCCCGGGAGCGCGGCACGCCGTGGCCGACCTTGAACGCGCGGATCTGGGGGGCCAGCCTCTCGTACGTAGCCGGGTCGTCGGTCGAGAGGGTGGCGACCAGGGCCCCGTTCGAGGCGTTCATGGCGGCGAGGAGCTCCGCCTCCGTGTCGACCAGGACGATCGTGTCGACCGGGCCGAAGGGCTCCGCGTGGTGGAGCGGGGAGGACGGCGGCGGGTTGAGGAGCGTGACCGGGTGGAGGTAGGCGGAGGTGTCCTGGCCCGGAAGGAAGTGGCCGTCCGCGGGAGATGCGCCGGCGCGGTGCAGTGGGACCGCGCCCCGGTCGATCGCCTCGGCCACCTGGTCGGCCAGTTCCTCGGCCTTGGCCGCGTTGATCAGTGGGCCGAAGTCCAGGGCGGGAAGCGGATCGGCCGGGTCCGCCACGGCGAGGGGGTGGCCCACGCGCAGGGCGCGGACCGCCGGGAGGTACGCCGCCAGGAACGCGTCGAACGCGCTGCGCTGCACGACGAAGCGCGGGTAGGCGGTACAGCGCTGCTTCCCGTAGTCGAAGAGCTTCGGGACGACGGCGCCGAGCGCGTCCCAGTCCGTGTGGTTCCAGATGCCCCAGGTGTTGAGCCCCTCCTGTTCGAGGATGTGCCGTTTGCCGAGGTCGGCCACGGCGGTGGCGATACGGGCACCGGTGTCGCGGCCCCCGACGAAGGAGACGCAGCCGATCTCCGGTGAGCGGACCAGGGCCTCGGAGAGTTCGCCGCCACTGCCGCTGACGAGGGTGAGGGGGACGCCCTCGCGGGCGGCGAGCGCACAGGCCAGGGTCAGACATGCGACGCCGCCGTCGGTGGGGGCCTTCGCGATCACGGCGTTGCCGGCGAGGGCCTGCACCAGCATCGCGTGGACCAGCACGGACATGGGGTAGTTCCAGCTGGCGATGTTGGAGACGGGTCCCGGGAGCGGGGTGCGGTCGGTGAGCATCCGGTCGATGTTGTCGACGTACCACCGCACCCCGTCGATCGCCCGGTCGACGTCCGTCTGGGCGAGACGCCATGG
>NZ_JAFMPZ010000054.1 GCF_017353455.1 Streptomyces laculatispora | reverse complement strand
ACGAGGAAGCGCCCCGGCGGGCCCAGGCGCCTATGCCCCGCCGGGGCGCTTCCTCGTCCGGGTAGCGGTCGGGGCGCCCGGAGCCGGACCGCGGCCGGGCCACGGCGTGCCCGGCCCGGTCGTCGTCCCGCGCGCCGCGCTCGTGGCCGTGGAAGGCGGGTTCCTCGTGCGCCCCGGGCCCGGGGCGCACGGCCGCGCTGTACGCGTGGGCGGAGCCGTCCCCGTCCCCGTAACCGTGTCCCGGGTCGGCGTCGGCCGGAGCCCTGGCCGCCACCCGCAGGTGCCCCTCGCCGTCCGGCGCCGTCCCCAGCGTCGGCGTACGCGCCCCCGAGGTCAGCCGGAGCGTCGACTCGCCGAGCCGCAGCAGCGCACCGGGTTTCAGCCGGACCGGACGGTCGCGGACCTCCGCGCCGTCCAGCGAGGTGCCGTTGGTCGAGCCCAGGTCGGCCACCGCGACCCGGCCGTCGTCCGAGACGGTCACCGCGCAGTGCAGCCGCGAGACGTCGGGGTCGTCGAGCGGGACATCGGCTTCGGCCGAGCGCCCGATCCGGATCTGCCCGCCGTGCAGCAGGTGGACCCCGCCCGCGTCCGGTCCGGCGATCACGTGCAGCTGCGCCGGAACGGCGTCGTCCGTCGACTCGTCCTCGCCCGGGACCTGGAGCGAGAGCACCGCTCCGTCGACCAGGGGCGGCTCACCGAGGGCGCTGCGCTGCGCGTCGAGCCGCTCCCGCCCGGCGAACAGCACCACCGCACCGCTGCCGAGGGAGCCCTCGGGCCCGGAGACGGCCGCGGCCAGGCCGGATGCCACGGTGGCCAGCGCCGTCCCCGCGGGGGCGGTGACCAGCACGTCGCAGGCGCGCGCCGGGGTGTGGCCGCTGGGCGGCGCGAGGACGGTCAGCCGGATCTGCATCGCCGTCAGCGGTCCCTTCTGCGCGAGGTGCCCGGCAGGGGAAACGCCCTGTGATTCCCCCCACCCGGCACGGACGCGTCGTCCGGTACAGGTTCGTCACGTACCACGGGGCTCCCGACCCCACGGTTCTGTGCTGGAGGCATCCTCGCACCTGCCACTGACAACACGCCCGGGGGTCACCGCTAAGTGATCTTGAAAGGTCGGCTGTGCGCCCAAAAGTGCCTGCTTGGCCCGTTCTGCGGCACGGCCGATCCGGTCCGGGCCGGCGCCCGCGGCCGTTGCGCGCCCCCCGGTGCGGCAACCATCCGCCCGGAGTGAGCGTCTTCCTCCGCAACCGGTGCGCCCGGGGGCGGCGAGACCCGGCCCTCCGGGAATTCCGGACAAAGCGGCAACCGGGCGGACCCGGTCACCCACCGCCGGACAGGCTCTAGAGTGGGCCGGAAACTCCTGGAGGAATCCGGGGGACCGCAAGCACCACGATCAGCAGGGAGCGCATGACGTGCGGCCGGTAGGCAGCAAGTACCTGCTCGAGGAGCCGCTGGGACGCGGCGCCACGGGCACCGTCTGGCGCGCCCGCCAGCGTGAGGCCGCGGGCGCCGAGGCGGCCGTCACCGGCCAGCCCGGCGAGCTCGTCGCGATCAAGGTCCTCAAGGAGGAGCTCGCCAACGACGCGGATGTCGTGATGCGGTTCCTGCGCGAGCGCTCCGTGCTGCTGCGGCTGACCCACGAGAACATCGTGCGCACCCGGGACCTGGTCGTGGAGGGGGACCTCCTCGCCCTGGTGATGGACCTGATCGACGGTCCGGACCTGCACCGCTATCTCCGCGACAACGGCCCGCTCACCCCGGTCGCCGCCTCGCTGCTCACCGCGCAGATCGCGGACGCGCTCGCCGCCAGCCACGCCGACGGCGTCGTCCACCGCGACCTCAAGCCCGCCAACGTGCTGGTCTCCGAGCGCGACGGCGAGATGCACCCGATGCTCACCGACTTCGGCATCGCCCGGCTCGCGGACTCCCCGGGGCTGACCCGGACGCACGAGTTCGTCGGCACCCCGGCCTATGTGGCGCCCGAGTCGGCCGAGGGCCGCCCGCAGACCTCCGCCGTCGACATCTACGGCGCCGGAATCCTGCTGTACGAGCTGGTCACCGGCCGGCCGCCGTTCGCCGGCGGCACCGCGCTCGAAGTCCTGCAGCGGCACCTCAGTGAGGAGCCCCGCCGCCCCAGCACCGTCCCCGCGCCGCTGTGGACGGTCATGGAGCGCTGCCTGAGCAAGGACCCGGACCGGCGGCCCAGTGCCGAGAACCTGGCC
The DNA here is from genome assembly GCF_017353455.1 of Streptomyces laculatispora. GTDB lineage: Bacteria > Actinomycetota > Actinomycetes > Streptomycetales > Streptomycetaceae > Streptomyces > Streptomyces laculatispora. The sequence goes on along the minus strand of NZ_JAFMPZ010000054.1, from coordinate 1,239 downwards.
CGCGCCCTGCGTACCGTCGCCGCCGGCATCGGCGTGCACGCGAACTCCGCGCAGATCGCGGCCGCCGACGGGGTGGCCGCCCTGCTCGCCCCCGACCCGGCGCCCACGGCCGTCCCCGAGACGCCCGGAGCGGCGGACCCGACGCAGGTGCTGCCGAGCAACGCCGGCTCGTACGACGCCAACGCGGCCACCAGCGTCATGCAGCAGAACGCCGGACAGGGCGGCGGCCACGCCGACCCGACCGCGGTCCTGCCGCCCGTCCCGCCGCAGCCCGAGGGCGCCCCGCAGCCCGACGGACCGCACCCCTGGCAGTCCCAGCTCCAGGCCGCCCGCGACCGCAACGACCAGACGCAGGTCCAGTACCTCGACCCGAGCCAGGACCCGCTGCGCCGCCGCCCCCAGCGTCAGCAGCCCCCGCAGCAACAGCAGCAGCGCCGGCAGCAGCAGTACCCCCCGCAGAACCGGCAGCAGTCTCAGCAGCAGCAATACCAACAGCAGCAGCAATACCAGCCCCAGCAACAGCAGTACCAGCCCCAGCAACAGCAGTACCAGCCCCAGCAACAGCAGTACCAGCCGCAGCAGCAGCGCCAGCAGTACGCGCCGCCGCAGCAGCCCCAGCAGCCTGCTCAGCGCCCGGCCCGCGAGCCCAGGCAGCGCAGTGCCAACCCGATGAAGATCCCCGGCCTCGGCTGCCTGAAGGGCTGCCTGTTCACGCTGGTCCTTCTCGTCGTCGCGAGCTGGCTGATCTGGGAACTCACCCCGCTGAAGGACTGGATCGGCCAGGGCCAGAGCTACTGGCACGCGATCAGTGACGCCGCCGGTACGGTCTCCGACTGGATCTCGAAGCTGGGCGGCGGCAGCGGCAACTGACGGGGCGGGGCGCCGCCGATCCAGCCGGACGCCCTGTCAATTCTGTAGCTATATCGACTTCTGCGGGCCAATTCCACGGCAATTCGTACGCAGAAGTGAAGGTTGGTGCCATCCAGGGCACGCAACCCCCCGATCGCCGCGTAACTTTGTCGACCGGGGGTTGTTGCGCGAGGGCCCAATCGCCAGCCGCTGAGGGAGCAGTCTTGGCACGGAATATCGGCAGCCGGTACACCGCCCACCAGATCCTGGGGCGCGGCAGCGCCGGCACGGTGTGGCTCGGCGACGGCCCCGAGGGGCCCGTCGCCATCAAACTGCTCCGCGAGGACCTCGCGTCGGACCAGGAACTCGTCGGCCGGTTCGTCCAGGAGC
>NZ_JAFMPZ010000053.1 GCF_017353455.1 Streptomyces laculatispora | reverse complement strand
TGGCGCATGGCACGTTGCGAGGTATGCGGAAACGACTACGGGATGTCCTTCGAAGTGCACGCGCAGGGCGCGGTGCACGTCTTCGACTGCTTCTCCTGCGCCATTCACCGGATGGCGCCGATCTGTGAGCACTGCCGGGTCCAGGTCATCGGCCAGGGCGTCGAGGTCGACGGGCACTGGTTCTGCGGTGGTCACTGCGCCCGCGCGGAGGGGAAGGTGGGCATCATCGACAAAGTCTGAGCACCGGGCGCCGGGCCCCTTCCCCCACCCCCTGCGCGATGCACCCCATGACGCGGTTGTACCGTCATGGGGTGTACCGCTTCCTGTTGACACGGCAGTGGCTGATCCTCGCCCTCCTCGCCCTCGTCATGATTCCCACGATGATCGAGCTGGGCTTCTGGCAGCTGCACCGGCATGAGCACAAGGTCGCGCAGAACGCCCTGATCTCGCACAACCTCAAGGCGAAGCCGGTTCCGGTCGCCGCGCTCACCTCGCCCGGCCACACCGTTCCGCGCTCGGACTACTGGCGCGCGGTGAAGGCCACCGGGACGTACGACGAGAAGCACGAGGTCGTGGTGCGGCGCCGGACCGCCACCGACGGCAGCATCGGCTTCCATGTGCTGGTCCCGTTCGACCTCAAGGGCGGCGGCACGGTCATGATCAACCGTGGCTGGATCCCCACCGCCGACGACCAGCGCGCCTTCCCCGACGTGCCGGCCGTGCCGAAGGGCGAAGTGACCGTCACCGGGCGGCTCAAGGCCGACGAGACGACGGGCAGCAGCGGTATCAAGGACCTCTCGGACCTGCCGGACCGCCAGGTGATGCTGATCAACAGCGCCGAGCAGGCCAAGCTGCTCTCCCGGCCGGTGCTCGGCGGCTACCTGGAACAGACCGGGCCCGTGCCGGCCGGCGACACCCCCGAGCTGATCGAGGCCCCCGACGACAGCTCCATCGGCCCGCACATGGCGTACGCCGTGCAGTGGTGGCTGTTCGCCGCCGGTGTTCCGGTCGGCTATGTGGTGCTGGCCCGCCGGGAGAAGCGCGACCTGGTGACGGCAGCGGCCGAGGCCGCCGAAGCGGGGGGCGCCGCGGCGGAGCCCGGGAAGCCCGAGCCCGCGAAGGCCTGACGGCGTTTCGGCACCGTCCCCCGCCGGGGTGACTCCCGCCTCACGTCGGACAACGGCTGCTTAGCGGGGGCCATGTTCGGGAACACGCCAGAACGTGACCCCACTCATCGAGGACTACGCCCTCATCGGCGATCTCCAGACAGCCGCCCTGGTCGGAAAGAACGGTTCCGTCGACTGGCTCTGCCTGCCCCGCTTCGACTCGGGCGCCTGCTTCGCCGCCCTGCTCGGTGAGGAGGACAACGGCCACTGGCGCATCGCGCCGACGGGCGCGGACACCTGCACCCGGCGCGCCTACGCGGGTGACTCCCTCGTCCTGGAGACGTTCTGGGAGACCCGCACCGGCACGGTCAAGGTCATCGACTTCATGCCGCAGCGCGACCAGGAACCCGATGTGATGCGGATCATCGAGGGTGTCAGCGGCACCGTCGACATGAGCTCCGTGCTCCGGCTGCGCTTCGACTTCGGCTCGGTCGTGCCCTGGGTGCGCCGGTCGCAGGGCCACCGGGTGGCGGTCGCGGGGCCGGACTCCGCCTGGCTGCGCAGCGAGCCGCCGGTCAAGACCTGGGGCCAGCAGTTCTCCACCTGCTCCTCGTTCAGCGTCTCCGCGGGGGAACAGGTGGCGTTCGTCCTGACCTGGCACCCCTCGCACTCGCCCCGCCCCGATCTCGTCGACCCGTTCGAGGCGCTGGACAACACCCTGTCCGACTGGGCCGAGTGGTCCGCCCGCTGCAAGTACCAGGGGCCCTACCGGGAGGCCGTGATCCGTTCACTGATCACCCTCAAGGCGCTCACCTTCGGTCCGACCGGCGGCATCGTGGCGGCCCCCACCACCTCGCTGCCCGAGGAGATCGGCGGCGTACGGAACTGGGACTACCGCTTCTGCTGGCTGCGGGACTCCACGCTCACCCTCGGCGCGCTGATCTCGGCCGGCTACCTGGAGGAGGCCGGCGCCTGGCGGGACTGGCTGCTGCGCGCCGTCGCCGGGGACCCGGCCGATCTGCAGATCATGTACGGGCTCGCGGGCGAGCGCAGACTGCCCGAGTCGGAGCTGACGTGGCTGCGCGGCTACGAGAGCTCCGCCCCGGTCCGGATCGGCAACGCCGCGGTCCGTCAGCGTCAGCTCGATGTGTACGGGGAGGTCATCGACTCGCTCCGGCTGGCCCATGAGGCGGGCCTGGGCGACAAACCGCACGCCTGGAACATCCAGCTCAGCCTGCTCGGCTTCCTGGAGTCCACCTGGCGCGAGCCGGACGAGGGGCTGTGGGAAATCCGCGGCCAGCGCCGCCACTTCGTGCACTCCAAGGTGATGGCCTGGGTGGCGGCCGACCGCGCCGTGCGCAGCCTGGAGGAGGACCCGTCACTGACCGGCGACGCCGACCGCTGGCGGGCGATGCGGGACGCCGTGCACCGGGAGGTGTGCGAGAAGGGGTACGACCCGGTGCGCAACACCTTCACCCAGTCGTACGGGTCACGGAACCTGGACGCCGCGACACTCCTGATCGCCAGGACCGGCTTCCTGCCGCCGGACGACCCGCGGCTCATCGGGACGGTGGACGCCGTCCGCGCCGAGCTGGGAAGCGACGGGCTGGTGCGCCGCTACAGCACCGACGGCACCTCGATCGACGGGCTGCCCGGCGGTGAGGGCGCGTTCCTGGCCTGCTCGTTCTGGCTGGCGGACGCGTTGCGGATGACCGGACGCACCGAGGAGGCCACCGAACTGTTCGAGCGGCTGCTGGCGCTCCGCAACGACGTGGGGCTGCTCGCCGAGGAGTACGACACCGCCGCCATGCGCCAGCTCGGCAACTTCCCGCAGGCCTTCAGCCACGTCGGGCTGGTGGGGACGGCCGTCTCGCTGGCCGAGGCACAGGCCCCTGCGGACACCGCGGCGGGCGAGGCGGCAGGATAGGGCCATGGATCTTGGACTGAAGGACCGTGTGTACATCGTCACCGGCGCGACCCGGGGACTGGGCAACGCCGCGGCACGGGCGCTGGTGGACGACGGCGCGAGGGTGATCATCACCGGCCGGGACGAGAAGAGCGTCCGGGCGGCCGCCGACGAACTGGGCCCGGACGCCGTCGGGCTCGCCGCGGACAACGCCGACCCGTCCGTGGCGCAGCGCCTGGTGGACGCCGCGCAGGAGGGGTTCGGCCGGCTCGACGGCATCCTCATCAGCGTCGGCGGTCCGGCGCCCGGCTCCGTCGCGGACAACACCGACGAGCAGTGGCAGTCGGCCTTCGAGTCGGTCTTCCTGGGCGCGGTGCGTCTGGCCCGCGCGGCCGCCGCGGCGCTCGGCGAGGGCGGTGTCATCGGCTTCGTGCTCTCCGGCTCCGTCCACGAGCCGATCGCCGGTCTGACCATTTCCAACGGCCTGCGGCCCGGCCTGGCCGGGTTCGCCAAGTCACTGGCCAACGAGCTCGGCCCGCGGGGCATCCGGGTGGTGGGCGTGCTGCCGGCCCGGATCGACACGGACCGGGTACGCGAACTGGACGCGCTCTCCGGCGACGCGGAGGCCTCGCGCACGGCCAACGAGGCGCGCATCCCGCTGCGCCGCTACGGCACCCCGCAGGAGTTCGGCCGGACGGCGGCCTTCCTGCTCTCGCCCGCCGCCTCGTATCTGACCGGCATCATGGTCCCGGTCGACGGCGGCTCCCGGCACGGCTTCTGAACCGTCCACCGCCGCACGGCCGGACGAACGACGCGCGGGGCGGGGCGGATGGCTCCGGCCCGCCCGCGTATCCGCACCGTCCGCCCGCGTATCCGTACCGTCCGTCAGCTCACCCGCTCCGCGCGGTGCTTGACCGCCCTCAGCCGCACCTCCGCGGGCAGCCGCGCCAGCCCCGCGGAGTCCCTGGCATGGGCCAGCGCCTCGTCGGTCAGCCGGCCCAGCGCCTTGTCGGGCGCCGCGTGCGGCTCCATCAGCAGCCGGACCCTGGCCTGCGGGGTACTGCGCTTCCCGGTGAGGACGACCTGGGCGCGGGCCACCCCGTCCAGGGACCCCGCCTCCGCGGCGAGCACGCCCTCCAGGGCCCGGCCGCGCAGCAGCGCACCCTCGCCGTCCCCGCTGTCCACCAGCACCTCGGAGAGGCGGGCCCGGCGCAGTTGGGCCAGCAGCCACCACAGGGCGAGCACGACGAGGACGGCGAGGACCGCGATCACCGTCGGCCACCACCAGCCCTCCGAGCGCCAGCGGCCCCGGTCGGCCTCGCTGAGCAGTACGTCGTTCTTGCCGGACCAGGGCCACCAGGACGGTACGGAGAGCCCGGCCGCGGCGGCCAGCACTCCGCCGCCCACGCAGACCAGCACCAGCCCGGCGAGGCCCAGCAGTACCCGGTTGACGGTCCTGAGCACGCCGCTCACCCCTTCTTCGCCGGACGGCGGACATGGACGGACAGGCGCGGCGGCCTGGACAGTCCGAGCTCCCCGATGCCCATGGAGAGTGCGGTGTCCAGATCGGCCCGTACATCGTCGAGTTCACGGAAGTGCGAGACGGCCCGCACCCTCACCTTGCTCCGTCTCATCCGGACCCGGACCGACTGCACACCGGACACCTCGACGGCCCGGTCGCGCAGGACCGTCGCGGCCGCGGTCCGGTCCAGCGCGGCCCGTACACCGGGGTGGTCGCGGCGCATCGGCAGCAGGTCACGGAGTCCGGGCGTGAGCGCGAGGACGATCAGCCACAGGCCGATCGCCGTCGCGACCGCCGCACCGGTCAGTACCCAGACGTCGTTCAGCGGCCGCCGGGCCAGCTCGTCGGCCAGCGAGCGGCGCCACTGCATCGCCGGATGGCCGGCCCGCACCGCCGCCACGTCGTACAGAAGGATTCCGGCGCCGCCGAGGACCACCAGGGCGAGGACGCCGGCCGGAACGCGGCGCGCGGACCAGAAGCGGCCGCCGCCGCCCTCGCCCCGCTCCTTGGCGGGCACCGGGTCGTAGGCCGCGGACGACGCCGACTGGTCGAGTTCGAGCACGTCCCCGTGCTCCACCGGCTGGACCGTGGGCAGCCGCTGCGTGCCGTGTTCCGGGTTCTGGGGCTCGGTCATCGGATCCTCCCCTGCGCCGCGAGACTCGCTCCTGAGGGGTGCAGGCGCTCGACCTGTACGGCCACTTCCGGCACCTCCATCCCCGCCAACGCTTTTACCCGCATCGCGACCCGGCGACGCACGGCACCGCACTGGCGGCCGATGTCGCTGGGATACCCGAGCTCCAGACTCACCCGCACCCGGACCGTGTCACGGTGCACCGTGACCGTGGCGCGCGGCGACGCACCGTCCTTCGCCGGCTCTTCGACTGCCTCCTTCGCCGCCTGCGCGGCGATCTTCGCTACCACCCGGTCGGCGATCCGGGTCTCCCCGCGCTCCGCGGCGGCGACCCGGCCGCTCGCCCCCGACACGGCCGTCACCGCCGTCGGTCGCCGCGATCGCGACTCCGGAAGAAGTCGCCGGGCTCCAGGTCACCGTCGAAGAAGCGACCGGCGACGAAGCCGACCGCCCCCAACGCGGCCACCAGCAGGAAGGCACCGAAACCGCCGAAATATCCGGCGAATCCCAGCGCCATGCCCGCCACCATGCCGACCACAGCCATGCTCATCGTGCGCTCCTCAACTACCTCGGACGGGAGGACTACTGGAGACGTGGCTCGGGCTGTTCGTCGTCATCGTCCTCGTCGGGCAGCTTCACATCGCTCACCGCGATGTTGACCTCGACGACTTCGAGACCCGTCATCCGCTCGACCGCGGCGACAACGTTCTCCCGTACGTCACGCGCGACATCGGCGATCGACACGCCGTAGTCCACGACGACCTCCAGGTCGAGGGCGGTCTGCGACTCGCCGACCTCGGCCTTCACGCCCCGGGTGACGGACTTGCCGCCGCCGGGCACCCGGTCGCGCACCGCGCCGAAGGTACGGGAGAGGCCACTGCCCATCGCGTGCACGCCGACCACGTCGCGAGCCGCCATTCCGGCGATCTTCTCGACCACGCCGTCGGCGATCGTCGTGCGGCCGCGGGTGGCGGGGTCTCCCCCGCCACGCTTGGTCAGTGGCGTGCTCGCGTCCTTGTCGGGGTTCTCGGGCCGGTTCCGCTGTGGGGTCTCGGTCATCGCCGTTCTTCCCTTCGGGGCAGAGTTGGACTTCCTTGCCCACATTAAGTGCGCTTGCCCCGTCTCGCGCCGTGGATACGGCAGGCTGGGGCGATGACGACGGCTGACAGCCCGAACAGGGCCGACGGATGGACGGCTGCGGTTCGGCAACGGCTCGGCCTGGGCCGGCTGCTCCCTCTGGGTGGTCCGGCGGACGGGGCCTGGATCTCGGAACGGGCCGCGGTCGCGGTGCTGCGCCGGGCGGTACGCGGTCCCGGCGCGGGGCCGGTGCTCGGTGAGCTGAGGATCGCGGTGGCCGATCCGGGGACGGCCTGCGAACCGCAGGTGCCCTCGCCCCCGAGCGCGCTGCCGCCGGGCCCGCTGCGGATCGAGGCGACCATGGCGGCGACGGCCGACCAGCCGCTGCCCGTCGCCGCGGCGGCGCTGCGCTCGGCGCTGCTGGCGGCTGCCTCGCGGCGGCTCGGCCTGGTGGTCGCCGAGGTGGACCTCCAGGTGACGGAGTTGCTGGAGACCGCGCCGGAGCGGGCGGAGCCGGAGCCGGCCGAGGTGCGGGCGGCGAAACCCGGGGACGCGGCGGGCCGGGCGGCCGCCGGGGTGGCCGGTGTCGCGACGCTGACCCGGGTGCTGGGCGCGGCGGTGCACACGGGCGCGGACCACGTACGGGTCGAGCTGGCGACGGACTGCGGCCACCGCGCGCTCGACGTGGCGCGCTCGGTGCGGGCCGCGGTGACGGAAGCGGTGGACGGGCATCCGCCGGTCGCGGTGCTGGTCACGGCGGTGACGGGGCAATCGGCGCCCCCGGGGGCGCCG
>NZ_JAFMPZ010000471.1 GCF_017353455.1 Streptomyces laculatispora | reverse complement strand
TCCCCGGACTCGGCGTCAGCGCGCCCCTGGTGGACCTGACCCTGGACAGCCGGGACAAGCTCGGCGTGCCCGACCCGGCGGACCGCAACCTGGCCGGCTGGTACCGGGACGGCGTGACGCCGGGCTCCCCGGGCAACGCGATCGTGGTGGCCCATGTCGACACCCCCACGGGCCCGGCCGCCTTCGCCGGACTCGAGGCGCTGCCGCCCGGCGCCACCGTGGACGTCCGCCGCGCGGACCGGAAGATCGCGACCTTCCGCGTCTACGCGATCGAGGAGTACGAGAAGAGCGACTTCCCGAGCACCCATGTCTACGGACCGACGAAGGACGCCCAACTCCGGCTGCTCACCTGCGGCGGCGCCTACGACCGCAGCGCGGGCGGCTACCAGTCCAACGTGGTGGCCTTCGCCCGGCTGGCATCGGTCCGGGCAGGCTGACATTCCGTCAAGCCCGAACACCAATTCGACTCCGAAGCGGGCCCGGACGGCCCAGAATGGCGCCATGCCTCTTGACTGGAAGATTGTCATCGACGCCGCGGACCCGCACGCCCAGGCCGGTTTCTGGGCCGCCGCCCTCGGCTACGAGATCGAGGACAACAGCCCCTTGGTCGAACGCCTCCTGGGCCTCGGAGCCGTACCGGAGGCGATCACGACGACCGCGCACGGCCGGAAGGCCTGGCTCGACCTGGCGGCGGCCCGGCACCCGGACGACCCGTTCGAGCAGGAGAGCGGAACGGGTCGCGGGCGTCGCCTACTGTTCCAGCGCGTCCCCGAGTCCAAGACGGTGAAGAACCGCCTCCACCTGGACGTGCACGCCGGACCGGACCGCCGCGAGGCGGAGGTGGCCCGTCTGGAGGGGCTGGGCGCGAAGGTGCTCCGCAAGTTCGCGGAACCGGGCGGGACGTGGACCCTGATGAGCGACCCGGAGGAGAACGAGTTCTGCGTGCAGTAGGCGTGAGCGGGGCGGCAACCATGCCGCCCCGCAATGCACTTGGCCGGGCAGGGGGTCGCCTCCCTGTCGTCGTGCAGTTGCGGAGTTATGCACGAGCGATCACCCCCGAACAGGCCGATGAACGGGTTGCGTTCCTGATCAACTACAAGGCGAAGCGATGTCACAGGCGGCGCCCGTGGCCTTGATCAGCGAGTTGCGAAAGGGCATCCCGTGACGACCGAATCCCCCCGTTGGTTCACGTCCTCGTACAGCGACAACGGCGACAACGGCCTCAACCGCTCATGGCTGCGGCTTCCACTCCTCGGACAGCAGCCCCAGAATGGCCTCGTCCGCGAATGCGCCGTACACCCATGCCGAGCGGCGCAGCGTGCCCTCCAGGATGAATCCGGACCTGGTCGCGGCCTTGATCATCGGAAGGTTGTCCGAGAGGGTCTCGATCTGCAGCCGCTGCAGACCCCGCACCACGAATCCGTACTCGCACAGTGCGCGCACGACGTCGGTGCCGAGGTTGCGGCCCCGGAAGTCCGGCCGCAGCGAGATCCCCAGGTGCGCCGTCCTGTTGTGGCTGTCGATGCCCCACAACAGCGCTTCACCGGCCAGTTCCTGCGCGGACAGCTCGACCACCGAGAAGCACGCCGCCCCGTCGGAGGGTTCGGCGATCGTGTAGGGGGAGTGCGTCGATCCCGGCGCGATGGGCTGCCAAGGGCGGGAATCGGCGCGTGAGCGTGTCACCACGTCGTCGTACAGCTCGGACTGGAGGACCTGGACGTCACTTTCGTGGCGGGCTCGAAGCCCGATGCTTCCGCTGCGTATCACCCGGCAGTCCTATCCGATGGTCCGCGGCCAGACAATCCAATTTCGCGGCCGGCCGCCACGGGCGCGGTGCCGCGGAGCCTCCATGGGCGCATGATCACCGAGCGTGCTTCTACTCCAGCAGCTTTGCCCGGGTGCAGTAACTTTCCAACGACCCCCTGGGAACCGCCCACTGCCGCAGCGCAGAACGACCGGAGGATCACGCATGCCCCGAGAAGCTCCGTACCTCGCAGTAGCCGGTGTCCTGCGGACACGGATTCTCGCGGGAGAGTGGGAGATCGGCGAGCGCCTGCCGTCCCGGGCACGGCTCGCCGAGGAGTACGGGGTCGGGCGCAACGTCATGCAGAGGGCCATGGACCGCCTGATCACCGATGGCCTCCTCGAAGGACGCACCGGCTCGGGTACCTACGTCCGCATCCCACGCGAGCGCCTGCGGCTGATCCGCTCGCGGCACCGGGATCGCGGGGGTGGCGCCGCCGCCCGCTCAGGGGCGAGGGAGCGCGGCAGGGCCAATGCCTGGGACTCACACAGCCAGGTGCGCGTCCCCGCTCCTGAAGAAGTCGCCGAGCGGCTCGGCATCAGCCCCGGAGACCTCTGCGTCAGCACGCGTTACGAGTTCCTCGCCGACGGACAGCCCGTCCAGCTCTCCGAGTCCTGGGAGCCGATGGCCATCACGGACGGAACACCGATCGTGCTGCCCGAGACGGGCCCCCTGGCGGGAAAGGGGGTGGTCGAGCGCATGCGCTCCATCGGCGTGGTCATCTCGACCGTGGTCGAGGTTCCACGCCCGGCTCGTGCCACCGGGGCCCAGGCGCATCTGCTGGGGATCAGCGTGGGGGACCTCGTACTCCAGATCGAGCGCACCATCTACGACAGCGACGGACGACCGGTGGAAACCGCCGACATGGTCATTCCCGACGCGCGTCGGGAAGTGGTCTACGAGTTCGGGGCCGACCGTCCGTAGCCGTGGAGCGATCAGCGCGATTCACTTCCGACGGCAGGAGACACACATGTCGAAGAGCTCCCGGCTCGGACTCCTGGGAGACCGGGACTTCGGGCGTTTGTTCGCCGCCACCGCGCTCGGCCAGCTGGGCGACCGCATCAACTTTCTGGCGTTGCCCCTGGTTGCCATCAGTGGATTGAATGCTGACGAATTCCAGGTCGGGTTACTGACCGCGATGACAACGGCAGGCTCACTCCTGGTCGGACTACCGGCAGGTGCGTGGGTGGACCGCATGCGGAAGCGATCGGTAATGATCAGCACTGATCTCGTTCGCGCACTGGCTCTTCTGACGATACCGGTCGCGTGGTGGGCCGGACTTCTCACCATCTGGTGGCTCTACACAGTCGCCCTGCTTCATGGGGTATTCACTGTTTTCTTCGACGTCGCGTACATCAGCTATCTCCCGCACTTGGTGGGACGCGGCAATCTCGTGGAAGGAAACTCAAGACTTTCGACCATACGCTCGGTGACCAGCATCAGCGGACCGGCGACTGCAGGACCGCTGGTCGGCCTGGCCGGAGCCCCTGTAACACTTTTGGTGAGTTCGGCCGGGATGGCCATGTCGGGGCTGCTCGCGCTCACTATCCGGAAGCGCGAACAGAAGCCGGAGCCAAGCGGACGGCATCAGTTGGGCCGAGAGATCAAAGAGGGCTTGAACTTCGTTCTGAAATACCCCACCCTGCGCGCAATAATGCTCAGCGATGCGATATTCAACCTCTTCCTGGTCATGTATCAAAGCATGTTGCTGGTGTTCCTGGAACGGGAAGTGGGACTGCGGCCCTTCGGCATTGGCCTCGTGCTGTCGGGAATGGGTTGTGGTGCCTTGCTGGGTGCGCTGCTGGCAACGAGAATATCCAAGCGGGTCGGGCAAGGTTCGGTCATCTGGATCGCGTCACTGGCCACCTGCCCTCCGGCCGCCCTCATGCCCTTGGCGCGGCCGGGCTGGAGCGTGTGCGTGGCCGCGATCGGACTCGCGGCTCTCTCACTGGGCGGAGTCGTCCGCGTCGTGTCTCAGTCAAGCCTCCAGCAGGCCATGACACCGGATCGGCTTCTGGGCCGGATGAGCGCGACGACCCGCTTCGTGTCCTGGGGCGGCATTCCTCTTGGCGGACTTCTGGGCGGAGCGTCCGGCTCTGCGTTCGGAGCAACAGGCACGTTGTGGATCGGCGCGGCCGGTATGACCGCGAGTGCCCTCCCCAACTTCCTGTCACCGCTTCGAACCATGCGCACGTTGCCCATGGAAACGGCCCCCGGGCTCGCGCGCTGAGGCCGCACAAGCGGCCGGCGGAGAAGCGCTGACGTATTACCTGAAGGCCCAGGGGGCTTCGGCCGGGCCACGAGGGGTCAGGGGCTCCTCGTCGGCCCCGCTCCCCCGGCGGGCGCCTGGATCCGACCGTTTACGCTCGCCCCATGCCTCTCCCGCCCGCATATGCCCTCGTCGCCACGGACCTGGACGGCACCCTGCTGCGCCGCGACGACACCGTGAGCCCCCGCACCCGCGCCGCGCTCGGACTCGCCGCTGCCGCCGGGGCCCGCCACCTGGTGGTCACCGGCCGACCGGTGCCTGCCGTAAGGGAGTTGTTCGCCGGGCTGGGGTACCAGGGGCTCGCCGTCTGCGGGCAGGGGACGCAGGTGTACGACGCCGGGGCCGGGCGCCTGATCCATGCGGTGAGCCTGGACCGGGAGGCGGCCGCCGCCGCGCTCGGCAAGATAGAGGCCCAGGTGGGGCAGGTCTTCGCCGCGGTGGACCAGGACGGGGCGGACGGCCGGACCCTGATCGAGCCGGGCTATCTGATGCCGCACCCCGCGCTGTCGGCCCGACAGACCTTGCACCGCGACGAGTTGTGGGCCGCTCCGGTCATCAAGGTGCTGATCCGCCACCCGGAGCTCGACGACGACGCGCTGGCGGCCGCCGCCCACGCGGCCGTCGGGGATCTGGCGACCGTCACGCTGTCCGGGCCGGGCACGGTCGAGCTCCAGCCGTACGGCATCGACAAGGGCGCCGGGATCGCGCTCGCCGCCGAGCACCTGGGGCTGGACCCGGCGACCGCGATCGCTTTCGGCGACATGCCGAACGACCTGCCGATGTTCCGCAGTTGCGGGTACGGGGTGGCGATGGCCAACGCCCATCCGCTCCTTCGGGCCGCGGCGGACGAGGTGACCCTGTCCCATCAGGACGACGGGGTCGCGGTGGTCCTGGAGCGGGTCTTCGGCTGACCGGCACCCCCCTGTCGCAGCGCCGTGTCAGCGGATGGCGACAGCCAGGCTGACCACGTAGCGCTCCTCGACCATCCGGTTCGGGAAGACGTCGGTCAGGAGGTCGCGCTCCTTGGCGACAAAGGTGTTCGTCGCCTCCTTACCGAGGACGAGGAAGTCGGAGTAGCTGGCGAGGTTGGCCAGATGCATGTCGAGAGGAACGCTCCGGGTCCACGGCACGTGCCGGTGGACGAAGCCGAGCTCGTCCGGCAGCCGGCGGAACCGGGCCAGGGGGTCGTGCGGGCTGTCCTCGGCGCCGAAGAGCCGGCGCAGGCGCGCGTCCTGGTCGGCGATCCACGCGATGGTGCTGTCCGAGTCGTTCCACCAGAGGGCGAGTGCACCACCGGTGCGCAGGACCCGGAGCGCCTCCGGGACGGACTTGCGCTGATCGGTCCAGTGCCAGGCCTGGGCATAGGTGACGAGGTCGACGGAGTCGGAGGCCAGCGGCAGGTTGTTGCCGTTCCCGATCACGAGGGGGACTCCGGGCAGGCCGAGACGGAACTGAGAGGCCATCCCGGGGCCGGGCTCGACGGCGATGACGTTCGCACCGCGGGCCTGCAGAAGCGTCGTCGCCAGTCCGGTGCCGGCTCCGACGTCGGCGACGCGAGCACCGTCCAGCGGGCGGCCGGTGAGTTCCTCGACCGCGTCGAGCAGTCCGGACGGGTACGAGGGACGGTTCGCGGCGTAGTCGGCGGCAGCCGTGTCGAACGAGAGGGACTGCGAGGCGATGGTCATACCACCATTGTTGACGGCTACAGGTACTTGGCGTCTGGCTTTCGCGGGGAAGGACGCCGCGCCGGGGCCGCCCCGCACCCGGCGGGGCCGGCCGAACCGCACCCCCCGCCGCCGGCGTCAGTCCGTCAACGCCCCCAGCGAGCGCAGCACATGGTCGACCAGCGACGCCACCGCCTCCGCCCCCTGCATCGGCTTGCGCAGTACGTGGCGGTAGTAGACGGGGCCGTACAGCATCTCCACCGCCAGCCGCAGATCGGCGCCCGGCGGGATCTGGCCCTGCTCCTGGGCGCTGCGCAGCCGGCTGACCACCGCTTCGAAGCGGGGCTCGATCAGCTGGGTGCGGACCGTTTCGGCCAACTCGTCGTCGTGGTGGACCTCGGAGAGTATTCCGGCGTACGCGGGGCCGTAGGGCGGTACGGAGAGCACGCCGACCGCGCCGGTCACATGGGTCCGCAGGTCCGCGGCGATGTCATCGGTGTCGGCGGACGGGGTGGCCTGGACCAGCGCTTCCGTGAACGCCTCCAGCAGCACCGCGCTCTTCGACGGCCACCAGCGGTAGATCGTCTTCTTGCTGACACCCGCCCGCGCCGCGATGGCCTCGACGGTGACACGGCCGTAGCCCTTCTCCGTACAGAGGTCGAGGGCGGCTTCCAGGGTCGCCCTGCGTGAGCTCTCGCTACGGCGCAATGAACTCGGCGATGTGATCATTCGGTGAGCATAGGGCTGTTCGAGCCAATCCTTGTTGACAGTCCGTCGCCAGAGGTCGAACAATGCTCAAGCGGAAACGGAACGTACCGTGTCGGCTCGTTCCCATCCTTCGCACCGTTCGTGCCGTTCGTGCCGCGACGAGCCGATCGGGGGACGGCTCGCCCGGCCGACGGTACGGGTGAGGGTCCCGGTCGCGGTCAGGCCGTGATGTCCTTCGCCGTGAAACGCGCCCAGGCCGCCGAGCCGAACACCGCCGCGTACAGCGCCTGGAGCTCCAGGTTCTTCACCAGGTCGTCCCAGTAGACGGGGGCGCGCAGCAGGTCCGCGAAGGACAGCCAGTAGTGCGGGAAGAGATACGGGTGAATCCCGTGCAGCTGCGGAATGGTGTCCACGATCTGCACCGTGATGAGGACCCCGACCGTCGCCGCCATGGCCGCGATGCCGCTGTTGGTGAGGGTCGAGACGAACAGTCCGAGCGCCGCGAAGCCGATCAGTGACGCCGCGACCGCCACCGCGATGACCGCCGCTCTGAACAGGCCCTCGCCGAAGCCGATCCGGGTGCCGGAGATCGTCGTGACGTCGCCGACGGGGAACAGCAGGACGCCCACGGCCAGCGCGGAAGCCGCCACGACCAGGGTCGCGATCAGGCAGAAGGCCAGCGTGGTGGCGTACTTGGCGAGCAGCAGCCGGGTCCGGCCGGCCGGCGCGACCAGCAGATAGCGCAGCGTTCCCGCGTTGGCCTCGCCCGCGACGGAGTCACCCGCGATGACGCCCACCGCCATCGGGAGGAAGACCGGGAGCGTGGCGGCGAGGGAGGCGAAGACCAGGAAGAGGCCGTTGTTGGTCACCTGGGAGAGGAACGCGGGCCCGGCCCCGCCCTCGCCGGGACCGGCCGAGGAGCCGTTGGCCGTCTCGATCCGCACCGCGATCCCGATCAGTACGGGGACGGCGGCCAGCACCCCGAGCAGGGCGATGGTGCGCCAGCGGCGCAGGGTGGTGGTCAGTTCGGAGCGCAGGATGCCGAGCGTCCACAGCGGATTGCGCCGGAGCGGGCGGGCCTCCTCGCGTACCTGTTCAGCCTGCGACATCGAATCCCTCTCCGGTGAGCGCGACGAAGGCGTCCTCCAGCGAGGCCCGTTCGACGCCGAAGGACCGTACCCGTACTCCGCCGCGCACCAGGGCGGCGTTCAGGTCGGCGAGTTCGACGGAGCCCGGCGGGGCGTCGGCCCGCAGCCGGTCGCCGTCGAGGGTGAGCCCGGTGACTCCGTGTTCCTTCAGGATGCGGGCGGCACCGGCCGGGTCCGGGGTGGTGACGGCGAGCCGGCCGCGGGTGCCTGCCGCGAGGTCGGCGACCGGGCCCTGGGTGAGCAGCCGGCCCCGTGCCATGACCGCCGCGTGTGTGCAGACCTGCTCGATCTCGTCCAGGAGGTGGGAGGAGAGGAAGACGGTGGTGCCCTCGGCCGCCAGCTCCCGGACCAGGGTGCGGATCTCCCTCATGCCCTGCGGGTCCAGGCCGTTGGTCGGCTCGTCCAGGACGAGCAGCCGGCGGGGCCGGAGCAGGGCGGCGGCCAGGCCGAGCCGCTGCTTCATGCCCAGCGAGTACGCCCGCGTCTTCTTGCCGCCCGCGGCGGCCAGGCCGACCCGGTCCAGGGCGTGGCCGACGCGGGCGCGTCGGGTGCGCGGATCGGCGGTCGGGTCGGCGCGGTCGTAGCGCACGAGGTTGTCCCGGCCGCTCAGGAATCCGTACAGCGCGGGCCCCTCGATCAGCGCCCCGACGTGCGGGAGCACGGTGCGGGCCGCGTCCGGCATGGGGCGGCCCAGGACCCTCGCGGTGCCGGACGTCGGATCGATCAGCCCCATCAGCATCCGGATGGTGGTGGTCTTCCCGGAGCCGTTGGGGCCGAGGAAGCCGAAGACGCTGCCGCCGGGGACGGTGAGGTCGAGCCCGTCGACGGCGAGCTGGCCGCCCCGGTACCGCTTGGTCAGGCCCCGGGTCTCGATCACCGGCGCGGCCTCCGTCGCCGGCCGTGGACCGCTCACGGTCCCGGGGCCGGTCACCGGCAGGGTCTCGGACTCGGTCATGCGTACTCCCCATGGGTTCGCCGGAGCGGACTCGCCGAACGGATGCGCCGGAGCGGATACGCGGCAGCGGGCGCGGACCGCGTCCGCCCCGCCGTACGGAGGCTACGGCGGGGCGGATGCGTGGTGCACGCGCTGGCGCGCGGTCGGGTGTCAGCCGGCGTTGTCGGCCGCCTTCACCAGCTCGTCCTTCGTGACCGCGCCGACGTACACCCGGCCGTCGTCGGTCATCAGCGCGTTGACCAGGCGGGTCTTGAAGACCGTGCCCGAGCCGAACGTGCCGGTGACCTTGTCACCGAACGAGTCCAGGAACTGCTGCGCCTCGGCCGGTACGTCGCCCGATGCCTTCGAGGGGATGCCGGTGCCGCCGGGGGTCTTGATCTCGGCGATCGTGTTCCAGCCCTTGCCGATCGTGTTCATGCCCTTGAGCGCGCCCAGGCCGCCTTCGGCCTTCTCCGCCTTCCGGGCCTTCTCGCGGTTTCCGGCACTGTCCGCCTCGGTGACCTCGGCGCCCTTGGGCGGGGTGAAGGAGAACGAGGACGCGTCCGGCTTCCCGAAGTCGACCGAGGTGAACCCCGCGTCGACCGCCGCCTTGCCGCCGCTGCTGGGCAGCAGGGTGAACTTGAGCGGCACGCCGGTCTTCGCGTCCACCGCGACGGTGATCGAACCGATCGTGGAGCCGCTCTGCTCGGGCTTGATGACCAGCCGGTACGCATCGCGGCCCGCGACCTGCGCGGTGCCCCCGACCTTCACGGACGTGGTGCCGTCGGCGGCCTTGAGGGCCTGTTCGGCGAAGGCCTTCGGCGTGGTCGGTACGCCGTCGGGGACCGGGTGCCCGCCGCGCTCCGTAGCGGCCGGGGCCTTCTCCTTCGCGTGGTAGACCGCGTTGGACTTGCTGTCGTAGGCCCAGACCTGGTCACCGTTGTGGATGAGGCTGTACTCGGACGCGTCGTCCAGGATGGACACCCGCTGCTTGTCGGGGCCGTCGGCGGCCACCCGGAGGGTGTGCGTGCCGGACGCCAGCTCGGTCAGCTTCGCCTGCGGGTCGGCGCTCGCCGAGCCCTTGTCCCCCGCGCCGTCCGGGATGAAGGAGCCTGCCAGGCCGCCGGCCGACGGGATGCCGAGGTCGGTGCTGATCTTCACCGTGCCGGACAGCTGCTGCGCGTCCGAGGCGGCGATCTTCTCGATGAGTTCCTGTGCGGTGATCTCCGGCAGATCGGGGTCGCCCGAGCTCGCGAGCGCCGGGACCAGCCCGATCGTCGCGGCCGCCACTCCCGCCACCGCTACCGGGACGATGTAGCGCACCGCCTTCCGGCGGCCCGCGACGGTACCCGTGGTGCCGTGCGGGGCCGTGCCGTTGGTCCCTGCGCTGTCGTTCGGTGCCATGTGTGCCCTACCTCCGTGGTCGGCGGCTTCCGTCCGGATGCACTCGTCCACTCCGTGCCGCCATTCTCACCCGTTTTGGTCAGGAGTGGTTGTTCTCCATCTGACCAAATCGGGGAGCCGTAAGCGTCAGCCCGGGGGAGCAACTCCTCGTACCTCTTCGGTATGACACCGAGGGGCTGTCGCTCCGCCAACCCGTAGGGGGTGGCGGGCGGAGCCGGCTCCGACAGGCTCTCAGCCCGCGCGGTGCACCACGGCGTCACACATCTCTTCCAGGGCGGACTTGGCGTAGCAGCCGGGCAGCGGCGCCAGCGTGGCCCGCGCCTCCTCGGCGTACCGGATGGTGTCGCGCCGGGCCTGTTCGAGCGCCGGGTGGGCGCGCAGCCGGCGCAGCGCCTCGGCGAGCCGGCCGGCGTCGGTCAGGTCGCCGTCCAGGAGCTCGACGAGCGCCAGGTCGTCCGGCTTGCCGTCGGCCTCCGCCTGGGCCCTCAGATGGAGCACGGGCAGCGTCGGGATGCCTTCGAGGAGGTCGGTCCCCGGGGTCTTGCCGGACTCGTGGGAGTCGGAGGCGATGTCGAGGACGTCGTCGGCGAGCTGGAAGGCGACGCCGAGCCGTTCGCCGTACTGGGTGAGGGTGTCGGTCGCCGACTCGCCGGCACCGGCCATCATCGCGCCGAACCGGCAGGCCACGGCGACCAGCGAACCGGTCTTGCCGCGCATCACTTCGAGGTAGTGGTCGACCGGGTCGCGGCCGTCGCGCGGGCCCGCGGTCTCCAGGATCTGGCCGGTGACCAGGCGCTCGAACGCCTCCGCCTGGATGCGCACGGCCTCGGGGCCGAGGTCGGCCAGGATGTGCGACGCGCGCGCGAAGAGAAAGTCGCCGGTCAGCACCGCCACCGAGTTGCCCCAGCGGGAATTGGCGCTGTCGACCCCGCGCCGGACGTCGGCCTCGTCCATCACGTCGTCGTGGTACAGCGTGGCGAGGTGCGTCAGCTCGACGACGACGGCCGCGGGCACCACGCCCGGGGCCTCGGCGTCACCGAACTGGGCCGCCAGCATCGCGAGCAGCGGGCGGAACCGCTTGCCCCCCGCGTGCACGAGGTGCTGCGCGGCCTCTGTGATGAAGGGCACCTCGCTCTTGGTCGCATCGAGCAGCCCCGACTCGACAGCAGCCAAACCGGCCTGGACACCGGCTTCAAGAGCCTGGTCCCGCACGCTCAGTCCGAACGGCCCGACGACGGTCACGAGGGGATCTCCTGTCTGCTGACGATCACACGGAATGTCGATGTGTCGCTGTCATCACTCAAGTCAGCGTATCCGGTCCCCTTTGGATCACCGTGGGCGGCTTCCCGCCACCGCCGGTATGTTCGGGATCAGCTCATACGATCAGGAGTTGTCCCTTTGTCCCACACCGCCACCGACACCGAACCCGCACAGCCCCCGCCGGGTGACGACCACGCCTTCTTCGGCCAGCCACGGGGCCTGATGACCCTGTCCGGCCTGGAGGTCTGGGAGCGGTTCTCGTTCCTCGGCATGCAGGCGATCCTGGTCCTCTACTTCGCCGACACCGTCAGCAACGGCGGAATGGGGATGGCAGCCGGTACCGCCGCGTCCGTCTCCGCCGCCTACGGCACCCTCGTCTACCTGGTCTCCGTGGCCGGCGGCTGGCTGGCCGACCGGATTCTCGGCTCGTACCGCGCCGTCCTGTACGGCGGCATCCTCATCGCCATCGGGCATTACGCCATGGCGGTGCCGACCAACGCCATGACCTGGGTCGGCCTCGGCCTGATCAGTGCCGGAACGGGCCTGCTCAAGCCCAATGTGGCCACCATGGTCGGCAAGCTCTACCGCACCGCCGACGAGCGCCGGGACGCCGGCTTCGCCCTCTATTACATGGGCATCAACATCGGCGCGTTCCTCGGCCCGCTGGTCACCGGCTGGCTCGGTGACCACGCGAGCTGGCACTGGGGCTTCTCGGCCGCCGCCTTCGGTATGACGCTCGGCCTGATCCAGTACGTACTGGGCCGGCGTCACCTGGCCGGGCGTAAGAACGCCGCCGAATTCGCCCTGGCCCCCGCACCGATGCGCCGGGCCGTCCGGCTCATCGTCATCGGCGTCGTCGTGGTCGCCGCGCTCGCCACCGCACTGGCGCTGGCGGGCTGGCTGACCATGGACCGCTTCGTCGACCTGCTCACCCTCATCTCGGTGATCGCACCGGTCGTGTACTTCGTGGTGATGTTCAGGAGCCCCCGGGTCAGCCCCGAGGAGCGCGGCAGGCTGCGCCCGTACGTGGTGCTGTTCCTGGCCTCCGTCGTCTTCAACTTCATCCTCTTCCAGGCGTACTCCACGATGATGCTGCTGGCGTCGGCCAACGCCCGCACGGAGATCTTCGGCTTCCACTTCCCGGCCAGCTGGTACGCCTCGGCGCTCGGCGCGTTCGAGGTGGCACTCGCTCCGGTGGTCGCCGCCGTCTGGGCGAAGATGGGCCCGCGCCAGCCGCACGCGTCCAACAAGATCGCGATCGGGGTGATCCTCGGCGGGCTCTCGTTCCTGCTGATGGTCCTGCCGACCTCCGGGCACTCCGACAACACCTACAAGATGGCCGCCTGGTGGATCGTCGGCTCGTACCTGCTGCTCGGCCTCGGCGACATCCTGCTGGAGACCTCCGGCATGTCCGCGACCACCAAGCTCGCCCCCAAGGCGTTCGCCAGCCAGACGATGGCGCTCTGGTTCCTCTCACTGGCCCTCGCCAACGGAATCCAGGCCCAGATCGTGAAGCTGTACGGCGAGGTCTCCAACCCCGCCTACTTCGGTGTCAATGGCGCTATCGCGGTGGCGGCCGGTCTGGCCGTCGTCGCCGCCGCCCCCTGGCTCAAGCGCACCATGCACCCCGTCCGATGAGGTACCCCCATGTACATCCGCACCGAACTCCCGTACGAGACGACCCACGAGGACATCCGTATCCCGCTGCCGGACGGCACCCGGCTGTACGCCCGGATCTGGCGGCCGGTCACCGATGAACCGGTGCCCGCCCTGCTTGAGTACCTGCCCTACCGGCTGAGCGACTGGACGGCGCCGCGCGACTGGCAGCGCCACCCCTGGTACGCGGGCCACGGCTACGCCTCGGTGCGCGTCGACGTGCGCGGCCACGGCAACAGCGAGGGGCTGCCGGGCGACGAGTACGACGCGGCCGAGCTCGCGGACGGCGTCGCTGTCATCCACTGGCTGGCCCAGCAGGAGTGGTGCTCGGGCCGCGTCGGCATGTTCGGCATCTCCTGGGGCGGCTTCAACTCCCTCCAGATCGCCGCGCTCGCCCCCGAGCCGCTGAAGGCGATCGTCACCGTGTGCTCGACGGACGACCGCTACGACAACGACGTCCACTACATGGGCGGCTCGGTCCTCGCCGTGGACATGCACGCCTGGGCCGCCACGATGCTGGCCTTCGTCTGCCGGCCGCCCGACCCGGCCCAGGTCGGCGACGCGTGGAAGGAGATGTGGCTGCAGCGGCTCGAAGCGGTCGACCCCTTCATCCACACCTGGCTGGCCCATCAGACACGCGACGACTACTGGAAGCACGGCAGCGTCTGCGAGGACTACTCCGCCATCAAGGCGAACGTCCTGGCGGTCGGCGGCTGGCACGACCCGTACCGCGACACCGTCCTGCGGCTCGTCGAGCACCTGGACCCGGCGAAGGTCCGCGGGCTGATCGGGCCGTGGTCGCACCAGTACCCCGACCGCGGTCTGCCGCCGGGGCCCGGCATCGGCTTCCTCCAGGAGACGCTGCGCTGGTGGGACCAGCACCTGAAGGAGAAGGACACCGGCGTCATGTCGGAGCCGCTGCTGCGCTCCTGGATCAGCGAGTCGCACCGGCCCGCCACGGTCTACGAGACGCTGCCCGGCCGCTGGGTCGGGGACACCAGCTGGCCGTCGGAGAACGTCGCGCCCGTCGCGTACGCCCTCAAGGGCGGGCCGCAGACCGTCGACTCGCCGCAGCAGACCGGGGTGGACGCGGGCCGGTTCTTCCCGTTCGGCAACGACGCCGACCTGCCGCCCGACCAGCGCGACGAGGACGCCAAGTCGGTGTGCTTCGAGTTCCCGGTCGAGGACGCCCCGATCGAGATCCTGGGCCGCCCCTGGGTGCAGCTGCGTATCCGGATGGACGTACCGCGCGGCCAGGCCGTCGCCCGGCTCTGCGACGTCGCCCCCGACGGCTCCTCCACGCTCGTCACCCGCGGCGTCCTCAACCTCGCCGCCCGGCACGGCCGGGACCGCGCCCAGGACTGGCCGGTGGGGGCGACCGAGGACGTGACGTTCGAACTGAACGGCATCGGGCACACCTTCCCGCCCGGCCACCGGATCAGGCTCGCGGTCTCCTCCTCGTACTGGCCCTGGATCTGGCCGCAGGCCGGTTCGGCGGGCTTCACGCTGGACGCCGAGGGCAGCTTCGTCGAACTGCCGGTGCGCCGGCACACCGAGGACCCCGCAATCCACTTCGAGGAGCCGGAACAGTCGCAGCCGCTCGGTGTCGTCTACCCGGCCACGCTCGACGAGCAGCGCCCCGAGCGCCTGGTGATCCGCGATGTCGCCAAGGGCGAGTGGCGGATGGAGGTGGACCCGCGCTACGGCGGCACCCGGGTCTACCCGGACGGCCTCGAATTCACCGAGGACGCGGTCGAGACGTACACGATCCAGGAGAGCGACCCGCTCTCCGCCCGCACCCGCTCCGACTGGACGGTCCGGCTGCACCGGCCGGAGATGGCCTGGGACACGCTGATCGAGACGCGCTCCGAGATCTCCGCCGACGCGACCCACTTCATCACCTCCAACGAGGTGGTCTGCAAGGACAGCGGCGATGTCGTCTTCCACCGGACCTGGGAGAAGCGCATCCCGCGCACCGCGGGCTGAACGATGCCGCTGTATCCCCGCGTTCCTCCGGATGCGCGGGGATACAGCGGCACTTTCCGGGCATCGGGGGACCGTTGGGGCTCTGCCGCCGGGTGACACCCCCGACGTAACGTGTCCCTCAAGCGACCTGGAAAGCGAGGCAGCAACAGATGCCCGAGCAGAGCAGCCCGCTCGAACTGGCCGAAGGTGATCCCTTCGGCCCGCACAACCTTCCGTACGGCGTTTTCTCCGCCCCCGACCGGCCCGGTGAGCGACGGGTCGGCGTCCGCATCGGCAGCCATGTCCTGGACGCCGGCGCGGCCGCGCTGGCCCTCGGCTCGCCCTACGCGCAACTACTGGCCCAGCCCGACCTGATGCCGCTGCTCGCGGCCGGCCGCACCGCCTGGAGCGATGTGCGCCGGGCGCTGACCGCGTGGGTGACGGTCCCGGCCCACCGCGCGGACATAGAGCCGCTGCTGCACCCGGTGGACTCCGTGACGCTCCACCTGCCCTACCGGGTGGCGGACTACGTCGACTTCTACTCCAGCGAGCACCACGCCACCAACGTCGGACGGATCTTCCGCCCGGACGGTGACGCGCTCACGCCCAACTGGAAGCACCTGCCCATCGGTTACCACGGCAGGGCGGGCACGGTCGTGGTCTCCGGCACGGATGTGGCGCGCCCGTCGGGCCAGCGCAAGGCCCCCGCCGACCCGGCTCCGGTCTTCGGCCCGTCCGTGAAGCTGGACATCGAGGCCGAGGTCGGATTCGTCGTCGGCACCGGCTCCGAGCAGGGCCGTCCCGTCGCACTCGCCGACTTCCGCGAGCACGTCTTCGGCCTGTCGCTGCTCAACGACTGGTCGGCGCGCGACATCCAGGCGTGGGAGTACGTACCGCTGGGACCCTTCCTCGGCAAGTCGTTCGCCACCTCGGTATCGGCCTGGGTGACCCCGCTGGAGGCCCTGGACGCCGCCCGCACCGCCCCGCCCGCCCGCGACTTCCCGCTGCTGCCCTACCTCGACGACACGGACGAGGAGCAGCCCGGCGGCTTCGACCTCCGGCTCTCCGTCGCCATCAACGGCCAGGTCGTCGCGGAACCGCCGTTCTCCACGATGTACTGGACGGCGGCCCAGCAGCTGGCGCAGATGACGGTGAACGGCGCCTCGCTGCGCACCGGCGACCTGTACGGCTCCGGCACCATCAGCGGCGCCGAGCCCGCCCAGCGCGGCTCGCTGCTCGAACTCACCTGGAACGGCCGCGATCCGCTGGAACTCCCCGAGGGCAAGCGGACGTTCCTGGAGGACGGCGACACGGTGACGCTGACGGCCTGGGCACCGGGGCCGGACGGCACCCGGGTCGGTCTCGGCGAGGTGACCGGACGGATCGTCTCCGCGCCATGACCCCGCCGCCGCCCGGACCGACGCTGCCCGAGGAACTGCTGCTGCTCGCGCTGGACCCCCGGCGCGGCAGACCGTACTGCGGCAACCGCTCCCTGGAGTACGCGATGGCCGGGGCCGCCCTGGCCGAGCTGTCACTCCAGGGGTGGATCACCGAAGAGCGCGGACTGGCCCAGGTGGTCAACCCGCTGGAGCCGCCGGACCCGCTGCTGGCCACGCTGATGCGGAGCCTGCCCGCCCCCGGCAAGGGCCGGGGTTCGGGCGTACCGGCCCGGGGCTGGGTGCGGCACGCGGGCCGGCAGGTCGGGGGGCTGTATCTGGACGCCCTGGTGCAGCGCGGCATCCTGCGCCGGGAGACCCGCCGCTTCCTCGGCCTGCTGCCGTACCACCGCCACCCGGTGGTGGCGACGGACCTGGCCGGGCAGACCCGCCACCGCTTCGTCGCCGCCGAGCAGGCGGGCTTCCCCGACCACCGCAGCCGGGCACTCGCCGCACTCGTCTCGGCGGCGGACCTGTCCCGCTTCGTCTGCACCGACCGGACCAGCCGCACCGCGATGCGCCACCTGGTCCGTGAGCAGTGGCCGGCCCACGCGGTGCGCCGCAACGTCCGCCGGGACAAGGCGGACCAGGCGGGGGGCGGCGGGTAGGTATCCGCCCGGCGCGGGCGCCGGCGGGTGCCCGCGCGAGGGGCGCCGGTCAGCGCTGCGGGAGGCGTTCACACGTTCGGGGGAGCCTCATCCGGTTCCCGGCGGATACCCTGAAACCTCCCGCGAGACTGCGTCCATGGGAGCACTGATGAGCATCGAACCCGAGGCCTCCGAGCCGCGGTGGGCGGTCCCGCCCGTGGGCGGCTGGACCGCCGATGACCTGGACACGCTTCCGAATCTGCCTCCGCACACGGAGCTGATCGACGGGAGCCTGGTTTTCGTGAGTCCGCAGACCGTATTCCACGAGCGCGCGATCGACTATCTCAAGTGGCAGTTGCAGTCAATCGCGCCGCTCGACCTGGAGGTCTTTCGGGAATTCACCATCGACGTCGACTTCCAGAACCGGCCCGAGCCCGATGTGGTCGTCGTCCGCGCCGACGCGGTCGAGAGTCTGCGGCAGACCCGGTTCCCCGCGAGCAGTGTGCTGCTCGCGATCGAGGTCGTGTCCGACGAGTCCATCACGCGTGACCGCGAGACCAAGCCCGTGAAGTACGCGCGGGCGAAGATCCCGCACTACTGGCGGGTGGAGAACCAGGACGGCCGCGCCGTCGTCTACGTCTTCGAGCTGGAGCCGGCGACCGGGGCCTACACCTCCACCGGGATCTTCCATGACCGGATGAAGGTGTCCGCGCCCTTCCCCGTCGACCTCGACCTGACCGCGATCGTCTCCCGTCGCCGGGCGACGGCCTCCGAGTAGACCGGCCGCCGCCCGCCGCGCCTCGGGCTCACTCGTACTCGGGCGGCTCCTCGTCCCAGCCGAACTCCGGATCGGCGTCCTGGACGGCGGGGCGGGGCGCTACGGCAGGTGCGGGTACGGC
>NZ_JAFMPZ010000052.1 GCF_017353455.1 Streptomyces laculatispora | reverse complement strand
ATATCCAGGCGCACGTCGGCCGTCTGCGGGAACTGCTCAAGGCACCCTGACGCCGAGCCCAGCTGAGGTCAGCCCAGCTCAGCCCTACAGTCTGCGCGCTGCGATCTTCTCCCCATGGGATCCACGGACGACGAGGTTCTGGGCCTTCCCGTCCCCGTCGTCCCCGTCCCACCACTCGACGAACTCGGCCGACATCTCCTCGGCGTCGAACCTGTCGGCTGCGCTGGGCCGGTAGTCCGTCGTCAGCTCGACGTCGAAGTCGGACGTCCCCAGCTCCACGACGGTGATCGCGCTGAC
This sequence comes from Streptomyces laculatispora, assembly GCF_017353455.1. GTDB lineage: Bacteria > Actinomycetota > Actinomycetes > Streptomycetales > Streptomycetaceae > Streptomyces > Streptomyces laculatispora. The sequence continues at coordinate 29,849 of NZ_JAFMPZ010000052.1, read as the reverse complement.
GTGCGTCGCGAGCGCGCGATCGTCCTCTCCGAGCCATTCCCGGAATTCGGGAAGGAGCCCCTTCTCCTGCGTCCGCACGGTCACCCGGCCGGCAGGTGGGTCCTCGGCGAACTCGCTCACACCGTCCAGGCATCCCCCGACCCAGGCCCCCCGGTCCGCCTCGGCCAACCGCCCGGCGTCGAGCGCCCGTCGCGTACAGCCTCCCCAGACGACTTCGGCGATCGACGCCCCCTTGCCGCGCGACTCCCGCACCGCCCGGCCCTTCGCGTATCCGTCCGCGTAGGCGTCCCGTGCCGTCTGCTTCTCGTCCCTGACCGGCGCCGACCGCGTGCAGGACGAGACGGTCACGGCCGCGAGCACGACGCAGGACAGGGCGAGACACCACAAGCGATGCGATGGATGCACAGTTCTCAGTCCTCTCCCGGTCCCTGATACAGATGTCGGGGAGAGGCAATCGGTGCCACAACGACTCCGATGTCTCTTTCGGGTCTTGCCGCGGCCCGGTCCGGGAGCGGCTCTTCCCGGCGACTTCGGCCCCGGCCGGGGTGTTTCCCGCCCGGCGTCGGCAGCGGCCGCGCAGAGTAGTGGGTATGACGACACCCGCAGAGCTGCTCCGCTCCTTCGCCCGCACCCGCGCCTCGCTCGACGGCGAGGAGGTTACGTACTGGTGGTCCGGAGACGTGTACGCCTGGTCCCCCGACGAGCCCTACCAGCGCGTCTTCGGCTTCGAGGGGCTCAACGTCGCCCGTCTGGTCCAGGACGACGAAGCCGGGCCGGACGCCTACCAACTGCTCACCCGCGAGGCCGCCTTCTACCTGGACCCCGTCGGTCGCGAGATCCTGGAGACCTGGCAGGACCTGCCGGTGGTGCACGTCTGGAACGACCCGGCGAACCAGAAGTGGCGCCCCTTCCCGATCCCGACGACCGAGCTCGGCGGACAGGTCTGCTTCAGCCTGGAGATCCCGCTCGCCTACCCCTCGCCGCTGCCGGTGGCCCAGTACCCCGTCCACTCGGCCGGTGACACCTACAAGGCCCTCGAGCTCTTCCAGTTCTTCGCCGACCGCGCCGACCTGGCCGGCCCGGCACCCAGTGTCCCGGCCACCATGTCGTGGACCCGGATGTCGCCGTGGCTCCCGTGGATGGCCCGCGGACAGCGGCCCGGCGGCCTCACCTTCCACTGCCGGGGCCGCAAGCTCGGCTCGTACGCCGAGGTCCCCGAGCGGACGCGTGCCTACGTCGCCGACCACCACCCGGAGTTCGCTCAGGCCCCGGAGAAGTGGAGCGAGCCGAACGAGACCAGCTGGACGTACTTCCGCAAGCTCAACCCACCGAAGCAGTAGCCGCCCGGGCGTCCGGGAACAGCGGGAGACCGTGTCCGTCGTCAGCCACCGGGCCCGTCGTCAGCCACCGCGCCTCTCCTCAGTCCTGGCGGACCCGGGCGTGGAGGTGTACGTCGTGCCGGCCGTCCACGTGCAGCCACGCCCGGCGCCGGATGCCCTCCGCCTCGAATCCGGCCTTGGCCGCCACCCGGCAGGACGCGTGGTTGGCCACCGCGTGTTCCAGGTCGATGCGGTGGAACCCGCGCTCGTACAGCGCCCACTGGGCGAGCACCGTGACCGCCCGGGGGCACAGGCCCCGGCCGCGTGCCGAAGGGACGGTCCAGTAGGCGATTTCAGCCGTGCCGTCGGTCAGCGCGAAGGACTTCAGGGCGACCCTGCCCAACAGCCCGCCGCTCTCCGCGTCGACCAGTGCCCAGTGGGCGCCCGTCTCCGACCGCCACTCGCTCTGCCACGCCTCGATCCAGCCCCGCGCCTCGGCCACCGAATCGGCCCGCCGCAGGTGCCACTGCTGGATCGCCGGGTCCCGGAACGCCTCCCGTACCGCTTCGGCGTCGGTGAGCAGCCAGGGGCGCAGCAGCGCCTCGGCGGCGACGGGCAGGGTGGGCTGGCCGGTCGCGGCCAGTGCACCGGCAGGAATCGCGGGAGCAACCAAGTGCGGCATGACCGCAATGGTCACAGACGGGTCCGGCCGCACCGCCCGACGCCTGCCCCCGGGCCTACGTCTGCGCCTGCGCCCCGTTCAGCAGCGCCCGCTCCACATGGGCCGTGACCACCCAGTTCGGCGCGTCCACGATCTCGGAGATCTTCAGGTCCGCCGCCACGCTCGCCAGCAGGTACGCGTCCTGCGGTACGAGCCCCGTACGGGCCGAGATCTCGTCGATCAACGCGCGGACGGCGTCCTTCGCCGCCTCCATCAGGTCCGGTCCGATGCCCGTCGTGGCCAGGGCGGCGCCGGTCCGGGCGCTGACCGGGTCCGTCTCGATGACCGGGGTGCGGGGCGCCGCCCCCTTGCGGACGTCCACCCGCAGCCGCACCGTCGCCTGCGTCTCGACACCCGTACCGCAGACCTCGCCGTCACCCATCGCGGCGTGCGCGTCGCCCGCCGACAGCAGGGCGCCCGCCACCCCGACGGGCAGGATGAGCCGGGCACCCGGGCCGATGTGGCGGATGTCCATGTTGCCGCCCCAGCGGCGGGGCGGGATGACCGAGTGCGGTCCGGGCTCGGGCGGGGCGACGCCGATCGTCCCGATCATCGGCACCACCGGGACCCGCAGGCCGGGCAGCAGTTCGGCGTAGCCACCGGCGATCGCCGAGATGCGCAGGTGCGGGTCGGGGAAGTCGTCGGCGAGCAGCCCGAATCCGGGCAGGCAGGCCGTCCAGCCCCACTCCCCGACCTGTACGTCGAGGATGTCGACGACCAGCGCGTCACCGGGCTCGGCCCCGGTCACGTACAGGGGGCCGGTGACGGGGTTGAGGGTGCCGAAGTCGAGCTCTTCGAGGTCTGCGGAGGTCGATCCGGCGGCCAGTTGACCGCCGCTCGCGTCCTGGAACTCCAGGACCGCCTCGTCACCGGGGGCGAGCGTGGCGACGGGCTTGACCGTCCGGTCCCAGGCGTGGTGCACCTGTCCGCGGTGGATGCTGAAGTCACTCATGAACGGTGGGGCCTCCAGGTCGAGTTCCATGCGGTGCGATGAGGACAGTGCGCTGCGGTGCCGATCCTGGCGCGGTCGTGCGGGTTGCACAACACGGCCGGTTTCCGGGCGGTCCGTCCGGGGCGTGACCCACATGGCCGACAGTGAACCGATGCGGCGGTTCCCGTTCGGGTGAGCGCGTACAGCGTGCGGGTGAATCCGTGGCTCGGCGCGCTGGGCGCCGGGACAGACTCGGGTCGGAACGATCTTGTCCCGTTCCGGCCCGACCTCGGATGAACCGCGCGATGAATTCCACAAGGAGTGCCCCCACCATGCGACTTCGTACCACTGCGGCTGCTGCCCTCGGCGCGCTCGCGCTCATCGTGAGCCTGCCCGGCTCCGCGAGCGCGGCCGACGGCGACTTCGTGTACACGTACACCACGTCCCACGGCTACCGGCAGACGGTCGCCCTGCTCGACCCGCCCAGCCGGGAGTGCGTCACCCTGCCCGGACTGGCCGACCCGGACACCTCGGACCCGGCCGACACGCCCTCGAACAACACCGGTTCGACCGCGACGGTCTTCACCGGCCCCGACTGCGACGGCGCCCACTACACCCTGCGGCCCAACGGCGGCCACGCCTCCAGCCGGCTGAAGCTCCGGTCGGTCGTCTTCAGCTGATCCGGATCGCCCCGGATCCGGGGTGTGCCGTTCGCGTTCACGGTGCCTCCCTGTTCCCTCCTTCCGCCGCTCCGCGCATCCTCCGCGTGGGGCGGCGGCGGTGCGTACGGGGTGGCGGTGCGTGCGGAACGGGCGGGGCCGCCGATATCGCCGGGCGGGGTTCCGGACCGGAAGGTAGGTTGCACGGATGCCTTCCCCACTCCGCCTCGTACCGGTCACCTCCGACAACGTCGAGGACGCCTGCGCGCTCAAGGTCCGGCCGGACCAGGACGGACTGGTGAAACCGGTCGCCTGGTCGCTCGCCCAGGCCTATGCCACGCCCGCGACCGCATGGCCCCGGCTGATCGTCGACGGTGAGCAGCTCGTGGGCTTCGTCATGGCCTTCCTCGACGTCCAATTCCATCCCGAGCAGCCGGACGACCGGCTGCGCTCCGGGCTCTGGCGGCTGAACATCGCCGCCGAACAGCAGGCGCGCGGGTACGGACGGTTCGCGGTGGAGGCCGTCAACGACGAGCTGCGGCGGCGCGGTCAGACCCGTACGACCGTCTCGTACGTCCCCGGCGCGCACGGGCCCGAGGAGTTCTACCGCAAGCTCGGATTCCGGACGACCGGCGAGCTGAGCGGCGACCAGGTGGTCGCCGAGCTGGAGCTTGGACCGGCCGCCCCGCGCCCGTAGACAGGCCGGACCGCATGGGCAGACATGGGCCGGGCATGAAGGCCCGACGGCGCGTCAGACCTTCGGCGGCCGACCGGGGTTGTCGGGCAGCAGGGGGAACAGCCTGGTGACCGCGGCCACGGCCACCGCGCCTGCGGGGCGCGTCCCGGGGCGCTCGTCCCGCTCCCGGTAGCCGTCCAGCAAGTCGCGTACGGAGGCCGCGAGTTCGGCCGTCTCCGCCGGGGTGAGATGAACCACGGCGCTGAAGGACTCGTCGTGCTGCCACTCGGCCGGCGCCTGGTCGCGATGGCTCAGCCAGTGCTGGTAGCTCTCGTCCTCCAGTCCGCGCGCGAGCACGTCGAACCCCTCCGGCGCCTCCTGGCCCGGCTCACGGGCCGGCTCCCAGCGCAGCCGCCACGGCCGCACCCGGCCGCCCTTGTGCGGCGCCTCCTCGATGAGGCCGTGCGCGGCGAGCTGGCGCAGATGGAAGGAGCAGAGACCGGAGCTGTGGCCGAGCCGGGCGGCGGCCTCCGTGGACGTCACCGTGCCGACCTCGGCGAGCAGGTCCAGCAGGGCCACGCGCACGGGGTGGTCCGGGAGCGGCTTGCGGGCGCGGTGGGGCAGTCGGTCCGTGGATGCTGCTTGACGCTTCTCATCGCTCATTTTGCAAAGAGTGCTACTTTGCAAAGCATTCGGTCAAGCCGGTCGCCGTCGGCCGCACCCGGCCGACTCCCTTATGCGCGGAAGGCGTTGATGCTTCATGGCCGCTCGGTTCGATGACGGCTCACAGGACCGCCGGGTCCGCGTGCAGGGCGTACCCGTCGAGTCCTTTCCCCGGTTCGCACCGGAGGCCGAGCGGGGTGCGGTGCGCCGCATCACCGTCGTCGGGGAGGAGATCCTGCGTCGCCCGTGCCGGGAGGTCACCGAGTTCGGGACCCCGCAACTCTCGCGGCTGGTCGACGACATGTTCGCCACCAACCAGGCGGCGGAGGGCGCCGGACTCGCCGCCAACCAGGTCGACGTGGACCTGCGGTTGTTCATGTGGGACATCACGGACGACTGGGGGGTACGCCATGTCGGCCACATCGCCAATCCCGTTCTGGACGAGGTGGCGCCCGAGCAGCGCCGGCTGGTCGAGGAGTCCGAGGGATGCCTGTCCGTCCCCGGCCCCTACCGCGTGGTACCCCGCCCGGACCGTGCCGTCGTACGCGGCCGGGACAAGGACGGCAGTCCGCTGGTGATCGAGGGCCGCGGCTACTTCGCCCGCTGCCTCCAGCACGAGACGGACCACCTGCGCGGCCACCTCTATCTGGACCGGCTCGGCCGGCGGGAGCGGAAGACGGCCCTGCGCGAGATGGCCGCTTCGAAGGACGAGGTGTTCGCCCGGCGTGCCGCGTCGGCCGCGAAGCTGGGCAAGTGACTCCGCGGCCGCCCGGTTCGGGGCCCCGGGGTCAGCGGTAGTCCTCCAAGTGACTCTGCATCCAGGTGTTGATGCGGTCGCGCGTGCCGATCAGGTCCTTGTGGTGCCTCTCCAGGTTGGCCGCGGAGGTGTCACCGGCCAGCGTGGTGCGCAGCGCGGCCGTCCACGCCAGGGGCTCCTTGAAGTGGCCGGGCCCCTGCTGGTCGGCCTTCATCGACGCGTCCAGCCCGGTCAGTTCCTCGTTCACCCGGCCCAGGAGGTAGGCGCAGTCCCCGGCACCGGGGGTGCAGGTGTCGTCGAGGGTGGCCTGGAGGCCGGCGAAGGCGTCACGTACCTTCTCGGGTCCGGCCGGGTCCTCCTGCGCGTCGGCGCCCGCGCCCGCCGTCTCCGGGGCGGCCTCGGCCGTCCTGGCCCGGTCGGCCGACTCGTGCGTCGACCGGGCCACCTGCGGGACATCGTCTCCGGGCCCCCGCGACGTGGCCGCCTCGGAGCAGCCCGCCAGGGAGGTCACCAGGGCAGCAGCCGCCAGTGCCGCAGCGTGTCTGCGGGCGCGGATACGGACAGACATGAGAGGCCCCCCTCGTCGGAATTCCCAGACCCTACCCGGCCGCTCAGCCGGTGATCAGCTTCTGGAGCGCGGGCGCGTAGAGGTCGGCGATGTGTTCCGGGGTGGCCAGGGCGCCGGCCCCCTCGCGGTGGAGGCTGAGGGTCGCGCCGAGGCCGAGGAGGTGTCCGGCCAGGAGCTCGGCGCGCAACGCGCGGTCCCGGCCGGAGAGCCGGGCGGTCAGCGCGTCGGTGACCTGTTCGTGGAACCGGTCGCGCAGGAGCGAGCGTTCGTCCTGGTTGCCGAGGGAGAACACCACGCGCAGGAGCGGGTCGGACTTGAGCTCGCGGCGGCGGGTCACCAGCGTGACGACCATGTGGCGGCCCAGCAGGCCGAGCGGGGCGTCGAACAGTTCCGCGGCGGCCGGACCGAAGTCGGCCACCGTGTTGAACAGCTCTTCCTTGCGGCCGAAGTGCTTGACCACGAGGGCCGGGCTCACCCCGGCATCCGCGGCGATCCGGCGGATCGTCACCTCGGCGTACGGGCGCTGGGTGAACGCCCGCCGCGCCGCGCGCAGGATCGCGCCCCGGCCGGTACCCGCGTCCGCGGACCCGGTAGCCGGTGCGATGGCCTGGCCGCCGGTCATGCGCCCTCCTGGATCGGTGCTGTCCGTACACCGCCCTCGCGGATGCCCGGCGCCTTGCGGCTCTCCCCGACCGTACCCGCCCCGGCAGGCTTGCGGCCCGGCAGGAACAGCGCGACGGCCAGGGCCGCGAGCGCCGCACCCGCCGCGATCACGAAGACCAGCTGGTACGCGTGGAGGGTCGGGGCCGTCCGGCCCCCTGCCTGGAACGTGATGTTGGCCAGGACGGCGGCCACCGTCGCACTGCAGAAGGCCTGTCCGATCGACCGCATGAGGGTGTTCAGTCCGTTGGCCGCCCCGGTCTCGCTGACCGGGACTCCGCGCATCACCAGCGCGGGCAGGGCCGAGTAGGCGATCGCCGTGCCCGATGCGACGACCGTCGCGCCGGCGATGATCATCCAGAGGCTGTGGCTGGTGAAGTACCGCACCCCGTAGCCGACGGCGATGATCCCGGCGGCCAGCGCCAGGCTGACCTTCGGGCCGCGCCTGGCGGATATCCGCGCGGAGACGGGCGAGAGCGCCACCATCGACACACCGCCCGGCAGCAGGCACAGTCCGCTGACGACGAGCGAGGCGCCGAGCCCGTAGCCCGTGGCCTTCGGCTCCTGCACCATCTGGGCGGTGACCAGCGAGTTCGCGTAGAACGCGAAGCCGATCAGCAGGGCGGCGACATTGGTGAGCAGTACGGCCGGACGGGCCGAGACCCGCAGGTCGACCATGGGCGTCGCGACGCGGAGCTCGTACACGCCCCAGAGCAGCGCCACCACGACGGCGGTCGCGAGCAGGCCGACCGTCCGGACCGATCCCCAGCCCCAGTCGGCGCCCTGGGTGACCGCGAGCAGCAGGCAGACCAGCGCGGCGGACAGGCCCAGCGCGCCGACGGCGTCGAAGCGGCCGCGGCTGCGCAGCGGGGACTCCGGCACACAGCGCAGGACCAGCGCGATGTCGATGAGGCCGATCACGCCGGAGACCCAGAACATGGTGTGCCACTCGAAGTTCTCGATGACCAGAGCGGCGACCGGCAGGCCGATGGCCGCGCCGATCCCGAGCGTGGAGCTCATCAGCGCGACGGCGGACAGGACGCGCTCGGGCGGGAGCTCGTCGCGCAGGATGCTGATGCCCAGCGGTACGACGGCGATCGCCGCGCCCTGCAGGGCGCGGCCGGTGATCAGCACCCCGATGTGCGAGCTGACCGCACAGAGCACCGAGCCCACCACCAGCACCGCGAGCGAGGCGACGAGCACCCGCCGCTTGCCGTACATGTCGCCGACCCGGCCCAGGACCGGAGTGAAGACCGCGCCGGTGAGGAGCGTGACGGTGACCAGCCAGCTCGCGGCGGCGGGGGTGGCACCGGTCAGCTCGGGGATGTGCGGCAGCAGCGGGACGACGATCGTCTGCATGACCGCGACCACCACACCGCAGAACGCCAGCACGCCGACGGCGAAGCGGGGGTGCGGGGCCTGGACTGCGGGGGTCTCGGGATCGACGGGGACCGGTATGTCCGCGGGCATGTCTCTCCGTACGGTGCTCGGCGTCAAGGCAGGGGTGTACATGCGTTCACCCTCAGGGTAAACGCATGTACACCCCCTCGGCGACGGGGCGCCCGGAGGCCGCGTTAGCCTCGGATCCGAGAAGCAGATCCGAGAAGCGGATCCGGCGACGGACGAACAGGTGGAGGTGGCCGCGATGGCGAGGATCCCGGCAGCGGCAGTGGCGGCGGGCGGACTGGTCGGCGGCTACGCCGTCGCACGGTGGACGAGGAAGCGCCCGCTGGGCGGGGTCGCCCTCGCAGCCGCGGGCACCGCCGCGGCGTACGAGTGGAACCGGCAGGCCGGGCCGCGCGCCGCCGCCGGTCTGACCACCGCCTATGTGGCCGCCTTCGCGGGATCGCACCCGCTCGCCAAGAAGATCGGCGCGTGGCCGGCGGTCTTCACCGTGGCGGGCACGGTGGCCGCCGCGTCCTGGGCGGTCACCCGCCGCGCGGCCTGAGCGCCGAGCCCTCCACGCCGTCCACCCGGCTTCCAATCGTCTTCCACGCGTCGTCCACCGGGACGGCCGGGTCGGCATCGCCGCAGCCCCGCACGCCTCGTACCGCCTCGCATGTACCCGAAGAACTCCCGTACGGCGGCGGTGCGTCATAGGGTTATGGGCAGAGACGGAGGTCCTACGTGGTGGAGCCGAAGCCCGACGGAAGGTTCGCTTGCGAACTGGTCCTCAACGGGGATGCACGAGCGGAAGCGACTGCCGATCTGGGCCGGAAGCTGTCCGAGAACGGGGCCGAGCGGGTCGTACCGGCCTACGCCTCACGGCCCGCGCCCGGACGGCGCTCGGGCGGTGTCGTCGAGGTGGCCACCCTTGTGGTGACCTGGGCCGGAACCCTGGTCCCGATCATCGACACGGTCCGCGGCTGGCTGATCGAGGGACGCAACGCCCCTTCGGGGAACGGCACGGGCGGGGCGGACGGGACCGGCGGCGTCACATCGATCACGGTCATCATCGGGGACGACCAGGTGGAGATCATTCAGCCCTCCACCGCGTCCGAGGAGCGGCTCGTCGAGGCGTTCATCCGGCGGCACAGCCCGTCATGAGCGAGCCGGCATGAGCGAGCCGGACACACTGAACGTCCGGGTCACCGCACAGGGCATGACCGTTCGCTACGAATACGACCTGCGGGTCGGCGGTTCGGCAGGCGACAGCCCTCCGCTCGACATGGAGTACACGGTCGAGGTCGACCCGGGACTGGTGAGAGGCTGCCGCACCCGGATCGACCAGGCCCTGACGAAGGCGGCCGCCGGCGAATCGGACCCGGGCCCCGGCCCCGCCAAGGAGCTGGCCAAGTGGGGCAGGCTGCTCCACGAGCATCTGTTCCCGCGGGTACAGGGCAGTGTGGCCGAGCTGGTGACCCGGCTGCACGCGTCGTCCGGTCCCCTCCTGGTCCGTACGAACGAGCAGGAGGTCCCGTGGGAACTGCTGCACGACGGTACGGACTTCCTCGGCCTCGAACACGACCTCGGGCGCCGGCTGATGGGCAAACGCCCCGTCGTCGGCGGGCGCGGCATCAGCCGGGTCCGCCGCGCGCTCATCGTGGGCGACACCCTCGGCGACCTGCCCTCCGCCCGTGAGGAGGTGGCCAAGGTCGCGGCGTGGCTCGGCGACCGCGGCATCGCGTGCACGGTGCTGCTGGGGCAGGAGGCCACCCTGCTCGACGTCGTCACGGAACTGGCCTCGGAGGACACGCCCTACGATCTCTTCCACTTCTGCGGTCATGTGGCGACCGGCTCCGGCACGACCGGGCTGATGATGCACGACCGCCAACTGCTCGGCGAGGTCGTCCTGCAGACCCTCTCCTCACGTGGTGCGCCACCCGTGGCCTTCATCAACGGCTGCGCCTCCGCCGGGGAGGGCGAGGTGGCCAACATGTGCATGTCCTTCATGGTCCTGGGCGCGAAGACCGTCGTCGGCACCCGCACCGATGTCGCCGACGAGGGTGCCTGGGAGTTCGCCGCCGAGTTCTACGGGCAGCTGCTCGCGGGCAAGCCGGCCGGTGCCGCGGTCCGGGCGGCCCGCACCGCGCTCCGCGACCGGCCGGACGCCGCCTGGGCGTCCTTCATCCTGTACGGCGACCCGGCCGCGGGCATCGCCAGGAACGTCACCGCGGGGAGCCCCCAGCATCCGGGACCGCCCGACGACGACCTGACGACCGCACTGGCCCCCGACGCCCAGCGGCTGATGCGGCGGGTGCGCGCGGCCTCCGCCGACCGGGGCGGAGTCGCCTCGGTCGACCTGCTGCAAGGGCTCCTCGGCGAGGCGGACATCCGGCAGCGGATCGAGGAGAGCATCGGGGCGGACGTCATGGAGGCTCTCGACCAGGTGATCCGCCAGGTCCTCAGCCGCAGCTCCGGCCCGGACAGCGGCACCGGCAGTGGCAGTGGCAGTGGCACCGCACGCGGCAGCATTCTGTCCGACACGGTCAACCGTGTGTTCGCGGACGCGGCCACCCGCGCCGCCGCCGACGGCAGGAACGCCGTCACCACGGCCGACATCACCGAGGCCTTCGTCGCCGTGGGCGGCGGCGTCGCCTCCCGGCTGCTGGAACTGTGCGGGGTCCCGCTGGCCCGGCTGCTGCCGGACAGCGGGACGGACAGCGCAACAGCCGGCGAGCCCGGCAGCGGGACGGACACCCCGGTCAAGGACATCGTGGTCCTGCCGGCTCCCACCCCGAACGGCGACGAGCGGCTGCCGATGGACGACTTGAGCCGCAGCGCCATGGGCATAGTGCGGCTCGCGAACCTGCTGGCCGACACCCGCGGCGAGGTGATCGGCACCTACACGCTCCTGCTCGCCTTCGGCGCGATGGGCAGCGAGGTGCTGCGCCGCGGCATGCACGAGCAGGGGACGCCCGGGGAGCTGGCCTACCGGCAGCTCTCCGGAATGCTCACCCCCCGGCGCCGCGACCTGTCCCCCCGGGTCCATGACGTACTGGACCGGGCCCGCCGGCACAGCGCGGCCGGACGCACCTCCGCCGGTCGCGTCGGCGAGGCCGCCATCCTCCTCGCCCTGCTCCAGGACGAGGAGTCGTCGGGGCGTGAGCTGATGCGGAGGATCGGGGTCGACCCCGATCTGCTCATCCAGTCCCTGGGCCGGACCCACTGACTTCGCGGGCCCCACTGACGTCGCCGGGCACGCTGCTCCCACCCGCTTCGGCCTGCTCCGCGAGCCGCGCGAGCCCCTGGGCCGCCTTCGGGTCCCCCGGTCTGCGGTCGAGCACCTCCGTCCACTGCCGGTACGCCTCGGAGCGGTCACCCAGCCGGAGGCCCGCCAGGGCCAGGGCGTTGCGCGCCTCGGTGTCGCCCGGACACCAGTGCACCACCGCGGCGAAACAGTCCCGTGCGGCCGCGAGGCGGCCCGCGCGTGCCGCGGCGAGTCCCTGGTTGAACAGGTACGCCGGATAGATGTGCAGCCGCGCGTATCCGGACAGCGGCGTGCGGCAGCCCCCGCAGACCTCCGCCCCGTACGCGTTCTCCTCGCGGCACAGGAGCACCGGGCAGCGGACGCTCATCGCCGCGGCCCCCGGTTGACGGCCTCGGGAATGGCGGGGCCGCGCCCTTCGTCGGACGAACCCGTGATGATGCTCTTCACCTGGATCAGGCGCTGGCGTTCCTGCGCCGCCTCCTGCTGGACCCGGTTCGGGTCCTGGGCGATGAGGGCCTGCAGTCCGGCGAGCCGCTGCCCGATGTCCTCCACGTCCTGCCGGTGCCGGGCCGTCGCGGTACCGGAGGCCTGCACCAGCCTGCGTACCTCGTCGAGCATGTCCAGGGCGCTCCGCAGCCGGGACGCGGCCATCTCGGTCGGGGCGACCGGATCGTTCTCCTGCTGGTGGCGGTAGGCCACCGACCGCAGGTGGTCGAAGACGTGCTGGAGCTGGGTGATGACCTCCGAGTACGACCGCTGGTCACCGGCGTCGAGGGCCCGCTCGCCCTGCTCCCGCTGGGCCTCGACGGCCGCCGCGATCTCCCGCTCGTCGTGCGGGGCCTCGGTTCTGTCGCTGATCGTGGCCACGTACCGGTTGAGCTCGCCGCAGTCCTTGACGAGCTCCTCGAAGTCCGACCTGGGCGGCTGCAGAGCTCCGTCCTGGGGCTTGCCGACGGATTCGGCGATCGCCTGCATCTCCTCGAACTCGTGACCCGCGACTGCTTTCTCGCCGCCTGCGAGGGCCTGGGAGAAGGCATTCCGCGCCATCTCCATCTTGGCCTTCTGCACGCTGCGTTCGCCCGCCGGCAGGAACTCGACGCCCTGCTCGAAGGCGCGCTTCAGCTCGGCCACCTTCTCCTCGTCCGGCAGCTCGGCCTCCGGCGGCAGCTCGACGAGTGCCTCGAAGGGGTGGTCACCGATCGAGCCGCGCACGGTGATGAGCGAGTGCACGTCCATCTCCACATCGAGGTCGATGGCCGTGCCCCTGGAGGTGGAGGACGGCACCGGCACGGTGATCACCTGGATCTGGCGGGCCTGCTGGTACAGCCGGAACTCCACCGTGTCGGTGTCACCGGGGTGGCTGAACTCGTAGCGCTCCTTGAACGGCAGCGACCGCAGCGCGGGGATCAGCTCCTCGCGCTCCGTACGCCCCTCGCGGGACACCTCCAGCAGGATCGGCTTGGCGTTGATGGCCGCGCTGACCGGGTTGCCCACCGGCTTGGCCCCGGCGTCCCGGTCGTGGACGACGGCGCGTCCCACGGTCGCCAGCAGCTCCCCCTCGGCGTCGAACACCTCGATGGTGAGCAGGCTCTGCGCGTCCGGCTGCACGGGAATCCGGGTGAACGCGAAGCTGCCGCCCGCCTTGAGCTGCGCCTCGTCCTCGTACTCCTCGGTGCTGAGCCGTACCGAGCCGCCGCCGAGATCGAGATCGGGGTCGAGCGCCTCGACCCTTCCGCCGACCACCGTGCGGTCCGCGGCCGTGACCACCGTGCCGCGGAAGCCCACCCGGACCGTCCGTTCCTCGTTCAGGATGTCCAGGCCGCCCACCGCCGAGGCACGCACGGCGGCGCCCAGCGCGACGACCGTGTCCACCTGCTCGTACACCGGCTCGGTGCACCTGGCCCGCGGCGAGTCGGGAGCCGCGGACCCGGCGGTGGGCGAGCAGAGCCGGCTGCGCACCATCTCCCGGACCAGCGGCAGATGGGTGGACCCGCCGGCCAGGATGATCTGGTCCACGTCGGCCAGGGTGACCCCGGACTCCCTGGTCGCCTGGTCGAGCGCCTCGTCGCAGTACTGGAAGGTGCGCTCCAGCAGGGGCCGGGCGATCTCGTCCAGTTGAGCGCGCTCCATCACGGTGTCGATGACGACGCGCTGCCCGTCCTTGTCGGTCAGCCCTCCGGAGTCCCGGAGCATGAACTCCGTACTGTTCGACAAGCCCTTCTTCACGGACTCCGCGAGGGACTTCAGCCGCCGGAAGCGCAGCCGGTCCTCGGCGTCGTTCTCCAGGTCCAGCTCCATCGCCCAGTCGTCGTCCTGGATCAGCCGCTGGAGGTGGCGGGCGAGCGCGGTGTCGATGTCGTCCCCGCCCAGCATGGTGTTGCCGCTGATGCCGAGCACCCGGAAGTCGGCCGCCTTGCAGCGCACCACACTCACGTCGAAGGTGCCGCCGCCGAGGTCGTAGACCAGGAAGGTGCCGTCCCGGGTGCCGGTCCGCCAGCAGTAGTGGCTCGCGGCGGCCGTCGGCTCGTGCAGCAGGTCCACCACCCGCAGACCGGCGGCCTCGGCGGCGCTGCGGGTGGCGTCGATCTGCGGCTGGTCGAAGTACGCGGGGACGGTGACGACGGCACGGTCGACCACCCATTTCACGTCCGGGGTGTTGAACTTCGCGATGTCCTCCTCGATCTGCCGCTTCATCTCCCGCAGGATCTCGGCCGAGATCTCGACGGGGGTGCGCTCCTCGCCCGCCAGGGTCACCGTCCTGCGGGAGCCCATGAGGCGCTTGACGGAGGTGATCGGCTCCGGCTCGCTCCCCACCCGCGCGAACGCCTTGCGCCCGACGACCAGTTCGCCGTTGCGCGGGTTGCGCCACACGCAGCTCGGCGTCGTGCGGGCGTTCATCCCGCCCTGGTGGATCACGATGCCGGTGTCGGTCGGGTTCATCACCGCCACGGCGCTGTTGGTGGTCCCCAGGTCGATCCCGACGGCCTTGCTCACGTACTGCGTCATGCGTCGTTCTCCATTCCGGCGCTCAGCGGGGCGCCCATGATCACTTGTCCCAGCCGTACGACCGTGCCGCGGTCGAGCACGATCGGCTCCACGGTTTCCGCCACCACTTCGGCGGTGAACTCGGGCCCGTAACGCCACCCGGCGATGTCGACGACGTCCGCGACCGACTCGTACGGCTTGCCGGTGGGGTCCTGTGTGGTGATGTCCATCGCGTGCAGCGGTTCGAGGACCTGCTTTCTGGCCACGTGCAGCCGGCGGCCCAGCGCCTTGGCGCCCATCGCCTCCAGCGGACCGGCCGCCTCCCGCAGCAGCCCGTCCAGCCGGGCCACGTGGACGGCCAGCTCGGTGAGGACCTTCCGGGTCGCCGCCGCCTCCTTCTCCGCCCTGTTGCTCTCGCTCTGCAGGTCCGCCCAGTACCGCTGGAGCACTGCGGCCATCTCACGCCCCGGGCTGACGGGGTCCGGCTGCTCCGGCCCGCCCAGCCCTTCCGGCAACGGGCGCTCCTCGAACCCGTCCCAGTCGGCATCGGCCCCGGCCGGAGTCGCACCGGAGTCAACGCAGGGCGCGTCAACGGAGGGCGCGTCACCGGGGGTCGAGGCGGGCCCGGAAGCCGCGGAAGGGTAATCAGCCGAAGAGGACATCACGCACCTCCAGCGGCGGCCGCTCCAGGTGCAGCGGCACCGGGGCGTGGTCCAGGGCGGGACGGATGTCGACGTCGGGCGGGGCCAGCATCCCGTCCAGCAGCAGCCGGGCCACGGCGGCGAGGTCGAAGTCCGCCGCCCGGGGCGCCTCCACCCCCGCGGACGAGGCGTCGAACGCGACGGGAGGGCGCCCGTACTGCCGGGCGAAGTCGTCCCACCGCTCGCCGCGGTAGTCCGCACCCGGCGCCTCCAGCAGTACGTGCAGCTCCCGGGTCTCCGCCAGGCCCATCAACTCGTCCTTGGCCCACTCGGCGAGCGCGCCCGCGTCCTGTTCCCCGATCACGGCGAGCTCCCGGAATCGCTCCGCCACCTCCTGCTCGCTCGCGGACACGGGAAGTCCGAGTACATGAAAGGGATTGGGCTTCATAGGTCTCCTCCACGCTTCACGGGTCTCCTTCACCTCACGTGCTGTACCGGTCATAGAGGGTGCGGGCCACCTCGGACGAGGAGTCGAGTCTCATGGCCCGTCGCATGCACGCGAGGGCTTCGGGCCGGTTTCCGGAACCGAAGTGGCTCTGGCCCTGGAGGATCAGGGCGTGTGCACGGTTCCTGTCGTTGTCGGCCAGCTCGTGCGCTTCCCGCGCGAGGGCCAGGGCGGCCGAATGGCGCCCCGCTTCGAGGTTTCGCATGCCTGCCTTCAGGGCGCCGAAAAACGGTGCCTCCGCCAGCAGTTGGGGGGCGCTCACATTGCCGGGGTCCCACTTGAGTGACGTCTCGTACGCCACGGCGGCGGTGCGTCCGTCCTGCGCGACGTACAGTCCGCGGTACACGAAATGCTCGCCGAGCGCGCTGTTGGCCGGAAGGTATCCCTTGCCCGGAGTGCAGAGCGGGGCGAGCGCGTCGGCGAACTTGCGCGCCTTTCCGGACACTTTCCGGTTCTCGTCGGCTCTGCCCATTCTGTAGAGGCAGTTCTGCAGCTCGTTGTACCAGTGGAGTCCGGTCTGGAGCAGGCGGGGAAGCGGCACTCCGAGACCGATCAGTGCTTCCAGCCCGCGGATGCCGGATTCGTAGTCCTTGTCGATCCCGTCGGACAGTTTCGCGATGGCGGCGGGGTCCCTGAGCGTCTTCTCGGCGCTCTTGATGACCTCGGCGCACCAGGCGTCGATGACCGAACCGGCCAGCGTGGACGACTCGGCCCAGAGCGCCGCGTCGACCGCCACGGACCACGGGATGCCGAACTCGCGCAGCAGGCCGTCGACGGCGGGCTCCCCCGTACGGGCGGCCTCCAGCACCCGCAGGTGCAGCCGGGCGGTGCCCTTCTCCCCCGCCTGGAGTGCCTCGGCACCGAGCTTGCGATGCAGGTCGAACAGTTCCTGGCACACGGTGGCGCGCAGCCGCGTCCGCGCCTGGGGCCCGGCGGGCGTCCCGCCGTGCTGCTCCCAGAATTCCTCCGAGGCCAGCAGCAGGGTCCACAGCACGGTGGCACGGGCGAGGTGTCCGCCCGCCCGCGCGGCGGACGCGGGCTCGCCGAGCGCCATGCCCCGGTACAGCAGGGCCAGGGTGTGGTGGACGCGGACGTCGTACTCCCGGTTCCTCACGGAGTCCTCCCAGCTCCGCCGGACCCCTTTGCGCCCGCCCGACCTCAGGGCGCCGAGCAGCTTGGCATCGTTCTGGACGACCGCCTCCAGGGCCGCGTACCGGCCGGGCCGCTCCCAGGGCACCCGCTCCCGCTCGGCGCCGGGGAAGACGGCGCCCAGCAGACGGCCGACGTGGACGTCGAGTTCCAGGCCGCGCGCGAGCGATTCGGCCCGGCCGCGGGACGGGACGCCCTTCGGCGCGGGCCCCGCCGCCGGCAGCAGGTCGGCGGCCTGGCGCAGCAGCTTCGCTCCCCGCAGCGGATCCTGCGCGTTGCGGGCGGTCACGGCCTTGTAGCAGAGCAGCCGGGCGTACTGCACGCGGACGGGGCCGACGTCGTGTTCCCCCTGGTGCGCCGCGTGGTACGCGAGCATCCACTGCTCCTCGGCCAGCTCGTACTCCCCCACGGCGGTCGCGCAGCCCGCCAGGAGCGCCGGGTCGAATCCGGCGGCGCCGGTGCCGGTCAGCCGCTTGACGAGGCCGGCCAGCGGGTGGCCCTGGCCGGAACGGTTCCTGGCGGCTGCGGGGCGGCCGGGTTTGCCGCTGCTGCCTGGCTTGCCCTGGGAGCGCGACAGAAGACCGGGCAGCAGCCTGTTGACGTCGGTGACGGCGGCCAGATCGCAGTCGGGCGCGGCTGCGGACAGCAGGCCCAGGCACCGGCTCGGATCGCTCTCGACGAGCCCCGCCGCACGGATGACACGGAGCAGGGCGGCCTGCTCCCCGGAACCGTCCGGCGGGGGCGCCGCGGGCGGGCGGCCGTCCAGGGTGTCGGCGAGCAGGGCGCATACGGCGCTGTCCGCGGGAGCGGCCCTCAACTGCCGTACGGCGCCTCCCTGGTCGCCCCGCGCAAGCTCGCCCGAGGCAAGGGCCAGGGCCAGCACCGGCTGCACGGTGCCGGACGGTCGCGGCGCCGGAAGCGGGGGGCGCCCGGCGGCCGGCCGTGCCAGCGCGGCGGCCGTGACCCGGTCGGCCAGCGCGTGCACCTCCGGCAGGGCGTGCCGGTCCGCCAGGTCCCGCACCAGCAGGGCGAGGGCGTTCCGGCGGCCGGGATCGTCGCTGATCATGCCCGCGCGGGCGAGCGCGGCGGCCAGCGCGGTCACGGTCCGCGGGTCCGGCTCGTCGGCCTCGTCGACCAGGGCGATCAGCCGCCCGCACAGCCCCAGGCCGACGGCTTCCGGGTCCTCGGCCAGCCGCGCCAGGCCCAGGACCCATTCGGCCCAGGGGTGTCGCGGGACGGCGGGCGACGGTCCGGCCGGCCCGGGGGTGACCCCGTGGGCGACCGTCCGCGCGGCCCGCAGCAGCTCGGCGGCGTCCGGGGGCAGGGCGTCCGGCCCGGCGGCGAGGGCCCTGCCGAGGTCCCTGGCCGCCAGCCGGGCGTGGTACGGGGCGTCGTCGGGGTCCAGTAACGGTCCCTCCCCGGCCAGTTGGTGCAGCCGGATCGCGCCGAGCGCGTACGGCAGCTGCGGAATCCGCCGGTCCGCCACCTCGGCCAGTGGGTCCGCGACGGCCTCGTCCGGTCCGCCTCCGGCCTCCTGGGCCCACACCCTCAGCAACTCCGCCTTCCGGCCGCTCCGTCCGGCGAGCAGCCGGTGCGCCCTGCCCGGGCGGCGCTCCTCCAGGTGGTGCGCCGCCAGCACCAGCGCCGCCCGCTCGTGCCCGAGCGCCAGGGCCGCACCGAGTAACCGCCGCCCCTCCTCCGGCTCCTCGCGCAGCGCCAGCAGCCCCGACCACAGGAGCCGGTCGGCGCGCGGCAGCCGCCGGTACAGCGGCTCCCTCACCAGCGCCGCCATGTCTGCCGCCCCAGCCGCCCCAGTCGCCCGGCCGTACGCCTCGCCCAGGGCCGTGCGCAACGCCTCCAGCCGCTCCGGCCGGCCGCCGCCTTCCGCGGGCAGCCCGGGTCCGGACCCGGACCTGTCCGGGCCGGCGGACGGCCTGATCCCCGTGGCCAGGTCCTGGCGGACCCGGGCGATCCGCTCGTAGCCGGGCGGGGCGGCCGCCGCGGCGTGCGCCGCCTCCGCGCCGGGCACCGCGTCCGGTCCGGTGTCCAGCAGCAGGCGGGCGAGCGCCCAGTCGTCGGGACTCCCGGTCACGGTGCCGGTGAGCGCCCGGAGTCCGGCGTGGTCGCCGGACAGCAGGTGCGACCAGGCGGCGTGGTAGCGCCATTGCGGGAGGGAGGAGTCGTCCGACGCCAGGGGGACGAGGAGATCGCGGGCGCGTGCGGCGTCACCGTCCAGCAGGTGCAGGCGGCCCAGTGCGTAGGCGGGCCAGAGACCCGCCTCCCGGGTCAGGTCGAGTGCGACCAGCCGGCCGGCGGGCGGCGCGGGTACGTCCGTGTCCGCGTCGAACCAGGCCAGTACGAGGCCGAGTTCGGCCGCCGCGGCGACCTCGGGCGCGGCTCCCCGGGCGGCGGTGAACGCCCACTGCGGAATGTTCGCGGCCTGCCCGTCCCGTACGTAGGAGACCAGCAGTCCGAGGAGGGCGGTCTCGTCGCGCGGGTCCGCCGCGCAGGCGTCGAGGAAGTGGTCCCGGGCCGCGTCGGTGTCCGCCGTGACGAGCAGCCGGTAGAGCCCGGCCGCGCGGTCCGCCCCCGGGAGTCCGGCCGCCGCCAGCGCGGCCGCCTGCCGCAGCCGCACCGGGTCCGAGGAGAAATCCACCCGCAGCACATCGATGGCGAGCTCGACGACCGAGGGGGGCCGTGGACCGGGCCGGCCCAGCAGGTCCCCGTAGATCTCCAGAGAGGGCACGTCCCGCTGGCCGGAGCGGGCCAGATCGTCCGCCAGTGCGGCCCTGGCCCCGTCCTGGACCGACTCCGCCCAGTACAGCCGGGTCAGCAGAGCGTTGGCCCGCTGCTCCTCGCCGCGCCCGAGGAGCGCCGTGGCCAGCGGGCGGACCGCCTGGTCGAGAGGTAGCGCACCGGCCTGCGCGACGAGCCCGCCGATCCGCTCCAGCGCCTCGAAGTCGGGCTCGGTGAGCAGCTGCCGGAACGGCTGTCCGACGATGGACCGCAAGAAGTCGGTCCACATCTCAACGGCCGCCTCGGGGCGCTTCTCCATCCGCTCGCGGACTTCGCGCAGCCGTACCAGGCCGCTGTGCGGGTCCGGGTCTTCGAGGGCCGCCTTCCACTGCCTGCGCAGCCGCCCCGAAGGGCTGAGGAGGTCACCGAAGGATGAGGGCGGGCTCATGCCGCTGCGCTCACCCCCTGCCCTGCTCGCGCCGCAGGAGGTCCTCGAAGTGGGCGCTCTGAAAGGCGTTCCCGGCCCGCCGGTAGGCGTCGGCCGTACGTTCCAGCAGGGCGCAGCGTTCCTTCCGGGTCCGCAGGAGGGTGCTGCCGCGCACCAGCTTCCAGGCTTCGGCGAGCTGCCGGGCGGAGCCGACGGGGTCACCCTGCGCGTCGAGCAGCCGGGCGAGTTCGCCGCGCAGGGCCAGCCGGACGGCGGGCGGGAGGTCCTCCGAGGCGGAGTCCAGGCAGGTGCGCAGGGTGTGGCACGCGGCGGCCGGATCGCCGTCGGCGGCCTGCTCGCGGGCCCGCTCCAGCGCGCTCTCGCCGGGCGGCGGGCGATGTGTTCCGGCCTCGGCCCCGGCGAGCGCGTCCAGGAGTTCCGCCGCGCTGCGGAAGCGCCTGGCGGGATCGAACTCCAGGCAGCGCAGGACGACGGCGTCGGTCTCGCGCGTCACGGTGTTGTTCAGCCGCGACGGCGGGGTCACCCCCCGGCCGTCCTTCTTCTGCCGGTAGAGCCAGTCGCCGTGCAGGGTGTCGGGCATCCCCGGCGGCGGTATGAGGTGTGCGAAGGGGAGCCGGCCGGTCAGCCCCTCGTACATCAGGACCCCGAGCGAGTACAGGTCGGAGGCGGGCACGCTCTGGCCCTGGGAGGTCTCGGGTGCCATGTACGTCAGGGTGCCGGCGACTCCGGGTACGGTCCCGGACTCCAGCAGCCTGGCGGCGAGGCCGAAGTCGATCAGCCGTACGGTCAGGTCCGAGCCCAGCAGGACGTTGTCCGGCTTGAGGTCCCGGTGCAGCAACGGCTGCTCCAGGGCGTGCAGTCCGCGCAGCGCCACACAGATCTGCCGCGCCCAGTTGAACAGCAGCTTGGCGGGAACGGTCTTCAGGGTCTCGAACTGGGCGGCGAGCGTGGTGCCCTGGACGAACTCCATCACCAGGAACGCCCGGCCTCCGGCGTCGTGGGCCAGCCCGCCGTCGTACACGTGGACGAGGTGGCGGCGCGCCTCGGAATCGGTCATCCCGTCCATCGCCTCGGCCAGCCGCAGGATGTCGGCGAACTTCTCCTGGGCATCCGTCTCGGTCATCCCCGCGTCCCGGGAGATCTTGCAGGCGACCCGGCGGACGGGGCGGCCGAGGATGCGCTGCTCGCTGAGGAAGACCGCGCCGAAGGCGCCGCCGCCGATCCATTTCGTCAGCAGATAGCGGTCGTTGATCACCCGGCCCTCGAACGACCGCAGATCGGTCCCGGCTCCGTCACTCATGGCCTGTCCTCGTCCCCGTGTCCGCCGCCGGCCCCGGTGCGGGGGTGAAGCGGACGTCCGTGCGAGGTCCGCCGCCGGGTCCGACGGGGCGGAAGTCGAGTTCGATGCGGGCGCACCGCCGGAACTCCTCCTCCCGGCGCTCCTGTTCGAGAAGGATGGGATTCTCGATCAGGTCCGAAAGGATCTTCGCGATGATGCGGCCGCCTTCCTTGCCGCCCGATCTCTCGTTCATCAGATGTCCCCGATCTGCGGTGTAGAGGATCAGCGAATCGGGGACGATCAGTTCTTTCTCCCTCTTGTCCAGCCAGAATTCGCACTGCCGGTCGACCAGTCCGCGGCAGATTCCGGTCATCGCGTCCAGGCCCAGCGGGCGGAACACGATGATCCGGCGGATACGCGCCAGGAACTCGGGGGAGAAGACAGGTCCGCTCCGCGTGCGGTTCCCGATCTGCGGCAATGTCTCTTTCACCCGGGCGACGATCTCCTCGTCGGACCGGCCCTCCCGGGTCATCCGGGAAATGATCTCCTGGCCCGCGTTGCTGGTGAGGATGAATATCGCCCGGTCACCGTGGGCCTTGACGCCGCGCTGGTCGACGATCCAGCCCTCGTCGAAGAGGTTGAGGAAGGGCCGCCAGACCTCGGGGTGCGCCTTCTCCGCCTCGTCGAGCAGGAAGACGCAGTACGGGTCGGCGTTCAGCTCGTTGATGAGGCGGCCGCCGCGCTCGTAGCCGATGTATCCCGGCGGGGAGCCGATGATGCCCGACACGCTGTGTGCCTCGGAGAAGTTCTCCATGGGGTAGGTCTGCAGCCGTTTGGAGGAGGAGTAGAAGCTCGCGACGGTCTTCGCCAGCTCGGTCTTGCCCGTCCCGGTCAGCCCGGCGAAGAGCATCACGGAGGCGGGGCCGCCGCTCGCCCCGGCCAGGCCCGACTTGATGCGGCGCAGCTCGCTCGCGACGACCTCGACCGCTTCCCGCTGGCCGAAGACGGAGCCGCCCAGCGCCTGTGCGTAGTCGGTCCGTTCGCCGCCCGTGCCGGCGATCTGCCCGGCGGGCACGCCCGACACCTCGGCGATGACCCGCACCACGTCCTCGGTGTTCACCACGGCCCGGGTGTCGCCGAGCTGCGTACGGCGGTAGTCCAGGTCCTCGCAGGCCCGTCGGAGCACCTTGACGGCGGCGAGCGGCAGCCGCTGGTTGAGGATGTAGTCCCCGGACATCACGACCGCCCGGTCGACGGCGCGGTCGTCGACCTCGGTCCTGAACTCCGCTTCCAGCGCGTCCGCCGCCTGGCGGACCATGTCCCGCGCACAGGCACGGTCCGGCTCGGTCATCTCGATGCGGGTGGTCAGTTCACGCAGGGCGTGGTCGGCGGCCAGCAGGTCGTCGTACTCCTGGCCGGACAGCACCCCGACGAGCTGGATGCGGCGCTCCTTCAGCGCGCTGCGCAGGGCGGGTACGTGGTCGGTGCCGCCGGGGCCGCGGAGGATGGCTCCGAGCCCGTCCAGGCACACGATGAGGTCGGTGCGCCCGGCAACGTGGCCGATGATCCGGGCGAGCTTGGCGCCGCTCTCGACCTCCGGTACGTCACGGCAGTCGATGTGCAGCAGGCGCTTGCGCCGCAGGAAGGGCAGCTCTCCCGCCGCCGCGCGCCTGGCCAGTTCTCGCACCAGGCTGGTGGTGCCGACCCCGGCGGGCCCGGTGATCAGCACATGGTTGCCGGTCGTACGGTGCAGGGCCCGGCCGAGCGTGTCGAAGTAGCGCTCCAGGTGCCGGGCCGGCGCGATCCCCCGGGTCCGGGCCAGCCAGGTGAGGTCCTCGGCGGGAGGCAGCTCCGGCGGGAAGCGGAAGGAGACCTCGCGGGGCCCCGTGGCGCGTGCCTCCCGGACGGCCTGGGCGAGCAGTTCGCGCATACGGGCCAGGTCCACCCGGAGCGGTGCGGCCTCGAACACCGATGCCAGCCTGGGCGGCGGGTCCTCCAGCAGGGCGTCGAGCAGATGCGGTGTGTCGACCAGTTCGGCGCCCCAGACCACGGCCGCCCGCTGGGCCCGCCGGAGCAGGGCGAGCTGGGGCTCTCCGAGGCCGTCGCGGTGCAGCGGCGGCGCGTCCTTGCCGTGCTGGGACAGCCGGAAGGCGCCGCTCAGCAGTTCCGCGACCTTCGCCAGGCCCAGCTGCGGGGGGATCTGGAGCCGGACGAGCCGCTCGGTCAGCCCCTCCGTCTCGCCGAGCAGGGCGAGGAAGCAGTGCGGCGGCAGCAGCCGGTCGTACCCCAGCTCACCGGCGCGGCCTGCCGCCTGCTCCAGCACCGCCCAGGCGTCCGCCGAGAACTCCTCGGAGCGCAGCCGCCCGGTGTCGTCCAGCAGGGCGGGGGGCGGCTCGGTGCTGATGCGGACCTGGTCGCGCAGGGCCCGGGCGGCGGCCGCGGCGTCGAGGATCCGCAGGAACTGCTGGTCCCCCGGGTCGGGATGGTCCAGCACACAGGCGATGAGCAGTTCGAGGCAGACCGGGCGCAGCCGGTCCTCGTCCTGGGCGAACTCCGCGGCGAAGCCGTCCAGAGCGGTCAGCGTCTCGGCTGCGAACCGCTCACGCCGTCCGTCGAAATCGAAGTCCCCGCCGTCCCGGCTCCCCGGGTTGTACACCGCGATGGTCTCCAGCAGGTGCCGCGGCCTGGCGCCCTCGTCGAGCGTGAGCGCGAGTACCGACAGAACTCCCTGGTCACCGGAGTCGATTGCGGCGTACAGGATGTCACTCGGACGGACCATACCCGCGCAGCGCTGCGTCGCCGCCGAGAGAATATCGATAGCGCGTTCGTCACGAAGTGTGTGCGGAGTGAAGATCCCTTCCGAAAACAATGACAAAATGACGGTACCCCCGTACCCGTTCCCGGAATGCCGTGTCCGAGGGGAATGCCGGAGCCGTCGGCAGGTTCCCCTTTGCATTCACAGTTTGACACGAGCGCGACAACACCTGTCTGCGATGGCGCACATTATTCGGCTCCACGGGCGCACAACTCCCCGGAATTGGCTTCGATCCTTCTTGACAGCTCATCCGTTCGACCGATGAGCCGTTTCGGTCCCGGAACGGCCGGCGGCGGGATTCGCCGATTACCCGCCCAGCGCCCGTGACACCGTATAGATCGCCAGCCCGGCCAGCGCACCCACCACCGTGCCGTTGATGCGGATGAACTGCAGGTCGCGGCCGATGTGCGCCTCGATCTTCTTCGATGTCTGGTCCGCGTCCCAGCCGGCCACCGTGTCGCTGATCAGCGACGTGATCTCCGCCCGGTACGTCGTCACGACGTACACCGCCGCGTCCTCCAGCCAGCCCTCCAGTTTCGCCTGGAGACGGCCGTCCGTCGCCAGGCGGGCGCCCAGCGACATCAGGGAGGCGCGGGCGCGCAGGCGCAGTTCGCTCTGTTCGTCCTCGGCCGCCGCGATGACCATCGTGCGGACCGACGACCAGGCGGACGCGATGACGTCCTGGACCTCGCCGCGTCCCAGGACCTCCGACTTCAGCCGTTCCACCCGGGCGCGGGTCTCCGAGTCCGTCTGGAGGTCGGCCGCGAAGTCCGTCAGGAACGTGTCGATCGAACCGCGTGCCGGGTGCCCCGGCATGTCGCGCATCTCCGTGATGAAGCGCAGCAGTTCCTTGTAGACCCGCTCCCCCACCCGCTTGTCGACGAATCGCGGGGTCCAGCCCGGCGCGCCGCCCTGCACCGCGTCCATCACCGAGTCGCCGTGCAGCACCAGCCAGTCGTGAGCCCGGACACAGACCAGGTCCACCACCTTGCGGTGGCCGCCGTCGGTGACGACCTTCTCCAGCATCTTGCCGAGGCTCGGGCCGATCTCCGCCGCGTTCGCCCGCCGGGTGATCGCCTCACCCACCACGGCCTGCACGTCCGAGTCGCGCAGCACCGTCAGCGCGCCGCGCAGCGCGGTCGACAGCTCGGCCGTGACCCGGTCCGCGTGCTCCGGTTCGGCGAGCCACGCACCGAGGCGGCCGCCGATGCCGAGGGAGTGGATCCGGTCCCGTACGACACCGCCCGACAGAAAGTTCTCACCCACGAAGGAACCGAGTGAGGCCCCGAGCTGGTCCTTCTTGGTGGGAATGATGGCGGTGTGCGGAATCGGCAGGCCGAGCGGACGCTTGAAGAGTGCCGTGACGGCGAACCAGTCGGCCAGCGCACCCACCATGCCCGCCTCGGCGGCCGCGGCGACGAAGCCCGGCCAGCCGCCCACCCCCTCGTTCTTCGCCCAGGTGGCGAGGACGTACACGAGCGCGACCAGCAGAAGGAGGCCGGAGGCCATGGTCTTCATACGGCGTACGCCGCGACGCTTCTCCTCGTCCGCGGCGGTGTACGAGAACGAGGCCAGGGAGGCGGAGCGGCGGGTGCCCGCGCCCCTGCCCCCCGCGGCCTCGGCCGAGCCCTCGCCCGCCTCCGTACCGGCCCCCCGCTCGCCGGGTCCGGTGCCTTCGATCCGTTCCATCCGCTCCACCTGTCCGCGTACGCGTCGCCCCCCGGCGCCCCGTACACATTGTCCTTGCCTGACCTACTCCCGGGCCGCACATTGAGTTCCCCGCGCCCTGCCGCATCATGGAACCGACCCACCAACAGAGGAGACACACCGCCCATGCCCAGGCGCCAGGGGTACGCCCTGCTCATAGCCCTCGTGGCCGGCACCGCCGCGCTCGCCGCCGTCGTGGCGTTCACCGGGTCGCTGCTGTTCTCCGGGCCCCGGGCGAAGGCGTCCGCCGCCACCGGGCCGCAGAGCACGGCCCGCACGCCCGCGGCACCGGCGCACTCCTCCGGGCTCTGGCTCGCCACCTGGGCCGCCGCACCCGTCCTCGGAGCGGCCGACCCGAACCACGGCCAGGACCTGGTCCACCGCACCATCCGCAACGTCGTGCACACCAGCGTCGGAGGCAACGCGGCCCGCGTCACCCTCTCCAACCTCTTCGGCAAGCAGCCGCTGCTGATCGACAACGTCACCGTGAACACCCGCCCGGTGACGTTCCGCGGCGCCCCGTCCACGATCGTCGGCGCGGGCAGGCAGCTGGTCAGCGACCCCGTCGTCGTCCCGGTCGCCGCCGACGCCGACCTCGTCGTCACCCTGCGCACCCCCACCGCCCGCGGCCCCGTCACCGTGCACCCCAACAGCCACCAGAGCTCCTACGTGGAGACCGGGCAGGGCACCTGGCGCAGCACCGCCTGGCGCTACCTCACCGCCGTGGACGTGCACAGCCCGACCGCCGCCGGGACCGTCGTCGCGCTCGGCGACTCGCTCACCGCCGGCACCGGCTCCACCACCGACGCGAACAGCCGCTGGCCCGACGTCCTCTCCGACCGGCTGAACGGCCGCTACGCGGTGGTGAACCAGGGCATCGGCGGCAACCGCATCCTGCGCGACGGCATCGGGCAGCGCGCCCTGGACCGCTTCGAGCGCGATGTGCTGGGCGTCACCGGCGCGAAGACCGTCATCATCGCCCTCGGCATCAACGACGTGCAGGGCTTCCCCCAGGAGAAGGACCCGCAGCGGATCACCGACGCCCTGCGCACCATGGCGCAGCGGGCCCACGCGCGCGGGATGCGGGTCGTCGGCGCGACCCTGATGCCGTACGACGGCTACCGAAGCTGGACCCCCGCCCAGAACGCCGTACGCAACCGGGTCAACGAGACGATCCGGGCCGGCAAAATCTTCGACCAGGTCCTCGACTTCGACCGCGACATGCGCGACCCGGCCCACCCGGACCGGCTGCACCCCGCCTACGACTCCGGTGACCATCTCCACCTGAACGACGCGGGCTACCAGCGCCTGGGCTCCCTGGTGGACCTGGCCGACCTGGTACGCGTCCGGCCGACGTCCGACGCGCTCTGAGGGACGACGGGGCGGGGCGAACGCCCCGTCACCTGCCGCCGTCGCCCTTCTCCAGCCGGCCGCGCGAGCGCCCCGTCTCCCGCAGCTGCTGCTTCTGCGCCTTGCTCCGCTTGCGCTCCACGCCGACGCCGCCCATCAGCGCGAAGCCGGTGACCCGCACCCGGGGGGAACCCGGTGCCGGGATGCCCTCGTCCTTCCCGTTCTCCCCGAAGCCGCCCATCACGCCGACGCCCCGGACCTCGACATTCAGGTCCGGCGGGACCGTCACCTGCATACCGCCCATGATCGTGAAGCAGCGGATGACCACCTCGCTGTCCTCGAAGTTCGCCTCGCGCAGATCGATCTCACCGCCGCCCCACATCGCGAACGCGGTGAACTTCCGGCCGACCGTCCAGTTGCCCCGGCGGCGGAAACCGCCCCAGAACGCGAAGGCGCCGCCCGACGTCGCGGGCCCGCCCACCCGGTCCTGCCAGCGGGCCATCGAACCGGTCCGGGGCTGCCCCGCGGCCACCGGCGCCACCGCGGCACCGACGGCCGGAAGGTCGCGGACGATCGGTTCCAGCTCCCCATGCGTGCGGGCCTTGTAGGTGGCGTCGAGGCGCTGGTCGAACTCCTCCATCTCCAGCCTGCCCTCGGCCACCGCCTCACGCAGAATCTCGGCAATGCGCTCACGCTCGGCGTCGGAGGCACGCATGTCCGGATGTTCACTAGTCATACCGCGCAGCCTATTGAACGCGTACGTTCCCGTCACCGATCCAAGTGCCCGTGGCCGACGCGTACATCTTCGCGATCACGGCCTCGATGTCCGGCTCCCGCACCGAAAGATCGACCATCGGGTACTCCGCGGCGATCCGCGCCACCAGGGGCGCCGCCGACGCGGACGCCGGGAACGCCAGCCACTGCCGCGGCCCCTCCACCTTCACCGTACGCACCGAAGGCTCCGACTCCAGCCGGATCGGAGGGAGTTCACGGTCCAGATCGACCACCAGCATCCGCTCGCTCTCCCCCGCCTCATGCAGCCCGGACAGCGCCCCGTCGTACATCAGACGGCCGTGATCGATCACCATCACCCGCTTGCACAACTGCTCGATGTCCGTCAGGTCATGGGTCGTGAGCAGCACCGTCGTACCGCGCTCCGCGTTCAAGTCCCGCAGGAATCCACGGACCTTGGCCTTCGACACCACATCGAGGCCGATCGTCGGCTCGTCGAGGTACAGCACCTCCGGATCGTGCAGCAGTGCCGCCGCGATGTCGCCGCGCATCCGCTGCCCCAGCGAAAGCTGCCGCACCGGGACATCCAACAGCTCCTCCAGATCGAGGAGTTCGACACACCGGTCGAGGTTGGCCCGGAACCGGGCGTCGGGGACGCGGTACATCCGGTGGACCAGACGGTAGGAGTCACGCAGCGGCAGGTCCCACCAGAGCGTGGTGCGCTGCCCGAAGACCACACCGATCCGGTGCGCCAGCCTCGTCCGCTCCCGGGAGGGATCGATGCCCGCCACCCGCAGCGAACCGCCGCTCGGGGTGAGGATGCCCGTCAGCATCTTGATCGTCGTCGACTTCCCCGCCCCGTTCGGGCCGATGTAGCCGACCATCTCACCACGCGCCACCCGGAAGCTGATGCCGTCCACGGCCCGCACCTCACGGCGTTCGCTGCGCATGAAGCCCGTCCGGCGGCGGACGTCGAAGACCTTCTCCAGCCCGTTCAGTTCGATGAAGCCGCTGTCGACGCCGGTGTCCGCGCCCATGTCCAGTACCCCGCCCCGCTCGATGTCCGTCAACTTCCCGTACTCCGGTACGCCCGCAGACCCGCGCGCCAGGCGAGACCCGCGACCACCCAGCACCCGACCGCCACCACCGGCGGCAGGAACGCCACCCAGTCCGGCAGGTCCAGCGGATACTCCCGGCCCAGCACGTACAGCGCCGGCAGCCAGTTCACGAACGCCAGCGGCACGACGAACGTCACCCCGCGCACCAGATCCTTCGCGAAGACCGTCGGCGGGTACTGGAGCAGCGTGTTGCCCCCGTACGTGAAGGAGTTCTGCACCTCCGAGGCGTCCTGCGCGAAGAACTGGAACGCCGCCCCCGCCACGAACACCGCCCCGAAGATCGCCGCCCCGCTCAGCAGCATCAGCTGCACCATCACCACCTTCAGAACGGTCCACCCGATGTCCAGGGTCACCAGCGCATAGCCGAGCACCAGCAGCCCCTGCGTGATCCGCCCCAGCCTGCGCAACGCGAACCGGTCCGCCGCCACCTGCGCGAGCACCGGAACCGGCCGCACCAGCAGCGTGTCCAGCGTCCCGTCCCGCACCCGCCGGCCCAGCCGGTCCATCGACCCCATCACCAGATCCGCCAGGCCGAACGCCGTACCCGCGGCCCCGTACAGCAGGGCGATCTCCGGCAGCGTGTAACCGCCCAGCACATCCACGTGCGAGAACATCAGCATGATCGCGACGAAATCGAACGCCGTCGCCGCGAAATTGCCGACCGCCGTCATCACGAACGACGCCCGGTACGCCATCGTCGAACGCAGCCACATCGCCGCGATCAGCCCGTACGCCCGGACCCCCTCGACCACCCGCGACCGCGGCGCGAACACCACCGC
>NZ_JAFMPZ010000470.1 GCF_017353455.1 Streptomyces laculatispora | reverse complement strand
GCCCCCGTTGCACCCGCCCGCCACCGTCGCCGGAGCCGGCGATTTGACTTGCCCCTACATATCCAGAAAGCTAGATGCGTACCCGGGAGAGCAAGAGGCCCGAAGGCAGCCCCCAAGGATTCACAGAGAGGCCCCCATGGACCCGCTGGCCGTGCACAAGGCCCTCGCCAACCCCGCCCGTCTGCAGTTCATGCAGTGGCTGCGCGACCCCGAGAAGTACTTCGACGAGGACTCGTACACGCAGCAGGGGCTGGGCTTCCACATCGGCGTATGTGTGGGTGACATCCAGAAGCGGGCCGGGCTCGCGCAGTCCGTCGTGTCCGGCTACCTCCAGACCCTCAGGGACGCGGGCCTCCTCACCTCGGAGCGCGTCGGCAAGTGGACGTACTACCGCCGCAACGAGCCGGTGATCGCCGAGTTCGCCGCCCATGTGCGCGACGAGCTGTAGCCGCCCCGTCCTCCAGGCGTGACCGCAGAGAGCTGAGCCCCGCACGGCGCACCCATGACTCAACGCATCTACTTTTCTAGATTTAAAGAAAGATCACCATGAGAAAAACCTCCGCCGCCGTCCTGGTGCTCGCCCTGGGCGTGTTCGGGATCATCACCACCGAGATGGGCATCGTCGGGGTACTCCCCCAGCTCTCCGCCGAACTCGGCGTCCCGCCCTCCACCGCCGGCTGGCTCGTCGGGGCGTTCGCCCTGGTGATCGCCGTGACCGGGCCCTTCACCACACTGCTCGCCTCCGGGATCGACCGCAAGAAGGTCCTCGCCGCCTCGATCGCGGTGTTCGCCCTCTCCAACGCCGTCTACGCGCTCACCACCCAGTACGAGGTGATGCTCGCCTTCCGCATCATTCCTGCCGTCTTCCACCCGGTGTTCTTCTCGGTCGCGCTGGCCACGGCCGCGCGCATGGTCGTGACGAAGGACGGCGAGGACGCGAAGGCCGCCACCCGGGCGACGACGACCGTCTTCGCCGGTGTCACCGTCGGGTTCGCCTTCGGGGTGCCGCTGACCTCGTACCTCGCCGAACACCTCTCGCTCCCTGCCGCGTTCTGGTTCGGCGCGCTCGTCAATCTGATCGCGTTCCTGGGCATCCTGCGCCTGCTCCCGAGCCTGCCGGTCGGACAACGCGTCTCGTACGGAGCCCAGTTGAGCGTGCTCAGGCAGCCCCGGATGTGGCTGACCATCACGTCCGTCGTCCTGATCTTCGCGGCGATGTTCTCCGTCTACGGCTACTTCGCCGAGTACCTGGGCCAGGTCACCGACATGGACGGCTCCTGGGTCAGCGCCATGCTGATGGCGTTCGGCATCGTGATGATCCTCGGCAACTTCGCCTTCGGCAGCCTGCTCCAGCGGAACCTCGTCCGCACCGCCCTCGCCTATCCGGCCCTCTGCCTGCTGGTCTACGTACTCGTGTACGCGATCGGGCCACGGTTCGTCCCGATGGTCCTGGGCGTCCTGGTCTGGGGAGCCGTGCACTCCGGCGGGCTCGTCGTCACCCAGAGCTGGCTGGGCAGGGATGCACGGGACGCACCCGAGTTCGGCAACAGCCTCTTCATCTCCTTCTCCAATCTCGGCATCACCCTCGGCACTGCGGCCGGCGGGTGGGTCCTGTCCGCCGCGGGAGCCCGCCGGCTGCCGTGGGTCGGAGCCGGGTTCGCCATCGCCGCGCTGGTCGTCATGCTGGTCCGGCTGAGCCTGGACCGTGCCGGACGGCGGACCCCGCAGTCCGGGGAGGTGGCCGCCTCTCACGCTGCCGTTCGCACGGCCCCCTGACGGCACGCACCTGTCGGGGCGGAGCGGAACAGTCCGGTGCCGCTCGGAGTTGAGCGGTTATGCCAACACCACGCGTGATTCTCCTGCTGTCCGGAAGCGTGCGGGCCGGGTCCTCCAACGAGACCGTGCTGCGCACCGCCCAGGACGTGGCGCCCGCCACCGTACGTACCGTCCTCTACGACGGACTCGGGGATCTGCCGCACTTCAACCCCGACGACGACACCGACCCGCTGCCGAAGCCGGTGGCCGAACTCCGGGCCGCGATCGCCGCCGCCGACGCCCTGCTGATCTGCTCCCCGGAGTACGCGGGGACGCTCCCCGGGTCGTTCAAGAACCTGCTGGACTGGACCGTCGGCGGCACCGAGATCGGCGACAAGCCCGCCGCCTGGCTGAACGCCGCCGCGCCCGGTCGCGGGGAGGGCGCCTCGGCGACGCTCCGCACCGTGCTCGGCTACACCGGCGCGGCCATCGTGGACGCCGCCTGCGTACGGGTCGCGCTCGACCGGAACACCGTCGGCGCGGACGGGATCAGCACCGGTCCGGAGCTCCGCCGACAGGTGGCGGCGGCGCTCGACGCCCTGCTGGACGCGGCCGGTCCGGCGTCGTAGGCCCGTGTCGTAGGTCCGGCGTCGCAGTCCGGTCCCTCCGGCCTGCGGGGCGTCGGCTCCCCATACGGTGCCCCGGCCGGTGGCGCGCGGGCCGGGGGTGCGCAGGGCGTCCACGGCGATGCGGGCCGCTGTGCCGATGACGGCGTCGGCCGCCGGGAGGGTGGCGGCGGGGCTGGCGGCGCGGGTGAAGACCGCGACGGCGTAGCGGCCCCCGTCGGGGTACTCGACGACGCCGACCTCGTTGCGGACGGTGGGTGCGCTGCCGGTCTTTCCGGCGACCAGTACGTCGTCGAAGGGGAAGCCCGACGCCAGGCGGTGGGGCCACACCTGAAGGCCGAGCAGACGGCGGATGGCGGCGCCGTGCTCGGGGGTGCATGCCTCGTCGCGCCAGAACGCGCCGAGCAGGCGGGTCATGTCGCGCGGGGTGCTGCGGTTGGTGCGCGCGGGGTCCACGGCGCGCAGGCGGGCGACGACCTGGGGGTCGGCCAGGGCCCGCGGACCGCCGTTTCCGGCGTCCTCCCTGATGGTCGCGAGGAACTCCCGGAAGGTCTGGGTGGCGTGGGTACGGGTGAGGCCCAGCCGCCGTGTGGTGTCGTTGACGGCGTCCAGGCCGACGCGTTCCAGCAGGAGGTCGGCCGCCGTGTTGTCGCTGACGGCCACCATCAGGTACGCCGCGTCGCGCAGGGAGACCCGGGCCGCGTCGAGCATCGCGGCGAGACCGGTGGGCCCCGCCGTACGGCCGTCCCGCGGGCACTCGGTCTGCTCGGTCGGAACCAGCCGCCCGGCCTCCGCCTGCTGGTGGAGCGCGACGAGCAGGCAGAGCTTGTGGACGCTGGCCGTGACGACCGGCCGGTCCGCTCCCGCGTCGATCTGGGCGCCGGAATCGATGTCCACGGCGTGCAGCCAGCCGGTGACCCCGGCTTCGGCGAAAGCGGCGCGGATACGGTCTCGGGCCTGCGGGTGGGCGTGCGGGCCGGGGTGGTGTCGCGTGCGGGGATCGGTCATATCCAGTACTCCGCCGCCGGGCGCAGATGCAGCGGGCCGGAGGTCAGGTCGGGGCCGGGAGCGGCCGTACGGGCCAGGGCATCGGTGACCGTATCGGCGAAAGCGCGGACGGCGGCGTCGCCGCGCCCCCGGGACCAGGCCGCGGAGTGGCGCAGGGCCAGCGGGGCGCCGCTCAGCGGGCGCCAGGTGAGGTCGGGGTCCCGGGCGTGGTGGGCGTCGCGCGTGCTGAAGGTGATGGCACGCCAGGACAGGAGCAGGCCCCGCGTGAAGCTGGGGCCCTGGCCGTACCGGACGGCGGTGGGGGTGTAGCCGTGACGGGCGCAGGTGGTCAGGAGGTCGTCGTGCACGGCCGGGGCTAAAAGGGGCCAATTGCCGTGGCGTCGGCTCGGTGCGGCCATTCGTCGGCACTGCCGTACTCCGTGACGGCGAGGCGAGCATCTGGGGCGGCAGCCGGACCGCGTACGGCTGCCGCCCGCTCACCGGCGCCTTCTCCGGATTTCCTCCAGGTCAACGAACCCGGAGTCGTCCCGGCCGGAGTCGAGGAACGCGAGCAGTGGCAATCAGGACAGCCGAGAAAGAAAAGGCAGGTGCAAAAATGGATCAGGTTGCGAAATCAGATAGAGAAAATTGCTGAGGAGCTGGTGGCAGCTCCCTCGGTCAGCGCCCTTATCGATGCCGGACGCCACTTCGCCCCCGCTTGAGCGGCCGGTGCTCCACCAGTTCCGGCGTGAACGTACGCGTCAACGCGCCGATCCGTATCCGCTCCGGAAGGGGTCGACCCTGGCCCGACTGCCGCACGCCGAATGAGCCCCGAACCCCGGCGCGCGCGCATGAATGATCGAGATTACATTGGAGAGAGGGGGAAGACCGGCGGGCGGCGAGTCGGTTTCCTGGCCCATCCCGCGGAACCCTGAAACAGGCGTCCGAGAGGGGATTTTTGCCATGGCCAGGGTGCTTTTCATCGTGAGCGGAGCCACCTACTGGGTGTTGAAGGACGGCACGAGGCACGCGACCGGCTACTGGGCCGAGGAGTTCGCGAACCCGTACAAGATCTTGACGGATGCCGGCCATGAGATCGTCGTCGCGACGCCTGGCGGCGTGGTCCCCAACGTCGACATGATGAGCCTACGGCCCGAGATGGTCGGCGGAAATGACAACGCCCTCGCATTGGAGGCTGTCATCCGTTCCGCGGAGGTGATGCGCCGGCCCTTGCGTCTGTCGGATGTCCGTCTCGACGACTATGACGGGGTGTACTTGCCCGGCGGCCACGGTCCGATGGCGGACCTGGCCTGGGACGCCGATGCCGGACGGCTGCTGACGCAGCAACTGACTTCGGGCAAGCCCCTGTTCATCGTCTGTCACGCCCCTGCTTCGATGCTGGCGACCAGGATCCACGGCGCGTCGCCGTTCAAGGGCTTCGACATCACCTGTTTCACCAACGAGGAGGAAGAGGGCGTCGGACTGGCCCCCCTGGCCCCGTGGCTGCTGGAGACCGATGTGCAGGAGAAGGTCGGGGTCAACTTCAGCCGCGGTCCGATCTGGGAGCCGTACATGGTCGAGGATCGCAACCTGGTCACCGGGCAGAACCCGGCTTCGGCCGCGATCCTGGGCAACCGGATGCTGGAAATCCTCAAGTGAGCCTGGACGACGCGACGGATGCGGACACCGCCCGGAAAGTCGCGGTCATCACCGGTGCCAACGGGGGCATCGGCTCCGCAGTCGTCACCGCCTACCGCGGCCTCGGGTTCGCGGTCGTGGCCACCAGCCGTTCCATGCCGGAATCCGAGGACCCGCAGGTGTTCGCCTTCAGCAGCGATCTGGTGGAGCCCGGTGCGGGCGAGCGGATCGTCGGGGCGGCGATGGATCGGTTCGGTCGGATCGACACCGTGGTCAACAGCGCCGGCGTCTACATCGGCAAGCCGTTCACCGACTACACCGACCAGGACTTCGACCTGATCGTCGGAGTGAACCTGCGCGGATTCTTCAACGTTACGCGCAGCGCCGTCGGCGCGATGCTCTCCCGCGGCGGAGGCGGCGGTCACCTGGTGAACATCTCCACCTCCCTGGTCGACCAGCCGAACGCACAGGTTCCGTGCGCGCTCGCGTCGTTGACCAAGGGTGGCCTCAACGCGGTCACCAGGGAGTTGGCGATCGAATTCGCGGGGCAGGGCATCCGCGTGAACACCGTCTCGCTCGGCGTCGTCCGTACGCCGATGAACCCGGAGGCCACGCCCGAACTCGTGGCTCGCCATCCACTCGGGCGGATGGAAGAGGTCGATGACGTCGTCCAGGCCATCGTGTACCTCGAGCAGGCGTCCTTCGTCACCGGCGAGGTCCTCCACGTCGACGGCGGCCAGAGCGCGGGTCGTGGAAAGGATTGAGATGAACGACAACGCAGACACCGGGTCCGTTCCGCGCGAAGGGCTCAACAGGGCTGCCCTGGAGGAACACTGGCGAGCATCGGAGCGTGGGGACATCGACGCCGAGCACGCCGTCTACGCCGCAGACGCGATCCTCGACTATCCCCAGTCAGGTGAACGGTTCCGGGGCCGCGCGACGATTTCGGCGCAACGTGGCCGGCACCCTGCCAGTCGGCACTTCACCGTCCACCGGATCGTCGGCAGCGGGGATCTGTGGGTGAGCGAGTGTGTCGTCACGTATGACGGGGTGCCCACCCACTCGGTGAGCCTGATGGAGTTCTCCCACGGGCATGTGGTGCACGAGACGCAGTACTTCGCGGACCCCTTCGATGCGCCCGAAGGGCGGAAGGCACTCGCGGAGCCGATGCCGGGCAGGAGTATTTCCAGGGCCTGACCAGAGCGGCCCATACCCGGGGCGATGCGCATAGCCGGATCGTGGCCAGGTGCTCCGGTCCGTGTCCGGTGCGGACCGTGAAGGACCGTACGGATGGAGGAAGGGTCTATGCGCTGCGTGATACGTCCACTTCTCTACGGAGCCGCGGCCGGCGCCGCAGGTACGACCGCGCTCAACCTCGTCAGCTACGCGGACATGGCGCTGCGGGCCAGGCCGGCGAGCGCGACACCAGAGGTCACCGTGCGCAGACTCGCGGCGAGACTGCATGTGAGGATTCCCGGCGACGGCCCGGCCCTGGACAACCGGGTAGCGGGACTCGCCCCGCTGACCGGAATCGCCAGCGGTCTCGGGATGGGAGCCCTGCTGTCCCTGGCGCGCGGCGCAGGCCGGCACCCGTCCAGAGCCCCCGAGTACGCCGTTGCCGCAGTTGGGGCGATGATCGGCACGAACGGTCCGATGACGGCTCTGGGCGTGACAGACCCGCGGACGTGGTCGACGTCGGACTGGGTCTCCGACATCGTTCCCCACCTCGCCTATGCGGTGGTGACGGTGGCGGTTCTCGACCGCCTTGACGCGACGCCCAGCGGTGGGAGCGTGTCCCGTTGAACTCGGCACACCCGGCCCGGCGGGATGTGCGCGGCCGGGGTTACAAGGCCCGCAGGGCCCTCGGGCGGGGCCGTTCCGGCACCTGGCCCAGGAGGGCCGGGAGGTCCGTCAGCGCGTTGAGGCGGAAGTCCGCGGCGGCGACGACATCGGGGTGGTCCGCCCACCAGTACCCGCACGCCCCCCGCCGGAGGTGCGCCGCCAGCAGCCCGCACGACTTGGCCGGGAACAGATCGCTGGCCGGGTGGTCGCCGACGTACAGGGTCGAACCCGGTTTCGCCCCGGACACCTCCAGCACCCGGGCGAAGAACTCCGGGTCCGGCTTGGCGACGGCCCACTCGTCCGAGGTGACGACGAGATCCGCGGGCAGGTCCAGCGCCCGCAGGAGTTCGCCCGCCCGCACCGTCCCGTTGCCCGCGACCACCACCCGTACGCCCAGCGCGCGCAGCTCCGCCAGCGCCGGCCGTACGTCCGGGTAGAGGTCCGACTCGGCCAGGTGCTCGCCTCTCCCGGCCGCGGTCCGGGCGAGCGAGGCCTCGTTGATGTCCATGTCGGGGCGCAGGATGCTCAGCGCGTCGGCGCTGTCCCGCCCCTGGGCGACCGCGGCCCCGACCAGCGCACTCAGCGTGTGCGGCGGGACGCCGAGCCAGTTGGCCCAGGAGGCCCAGTAGCGGTCGTCGCGGATGAGTGTCTCGCCGATGTCGAAGACGATCGTTTCCATCACCGTGCCGACCCTACGGGGCGCGGACCGCTGCGCGGCCGAGGCGCCAGGGGCGGGTGCGACCTGCGGGAGATCCGGCCGGTCACCGGCCGGCTACTCGCTCGTATGCTCGGTTCATGACCGATCCTCAGCGCGGACGCCCCACCACCAATTCCATGCGACGTGCCCTCAAGCGTGCCCGCGACGGTGTCGCCCTCGACGTGACCGAGGCCGCCGTCCTGCTCCAGGCGCGCGGCGACGATCTGACGGATCTCGCCGCCTCCGCCGCCCGGGTGCGGGACGCGGGCCTGGAGGCCGCGGGCCGGCCGGGCGTCATCACGTACTCCCGCAAGGTCTTCATCCCCCTGACCCGGCTCTGCCGCGACAAGTGCCACTACTGCACCTTCGTCACCGTGCCCGGCAAGCTCCGGCGCGAGGGCCACGGCATGTTCCTGTCGCCGGACGAAGTCCTCGACATCGCCCGCAAGGGCGCGGCGATGGGCTGCAAGGAAGCGCTGTTCACGCTGGGCGACCGGCCCGAGGACCGCTGGCCGGAGGCGCGGGAGTGGCTGGAGGCCGAGGGGTACGACGACACCCTCGCGTACGTGCGGGCCATGGCGATCCGCGTACTGGAGGAGACCGGCCTCCTCCCGCACCTCAACCCCGGCGTGCTGACCTGGACCGACCTCCAGCGGCTCAAGCCCGTCGCCCCGTCCATGGGCATGATGCTGGAGACGACCGCGACCCGCCTGTGGTCCGAGCCGGGCGGCCCGCACCACGGCTCACCGGACAAGGAACCGGCCGTACGGCTGCGCGTCCTGGAGGACGCGGGGCGCTCCAACGTCCCGTTCACCACTGGCATCCTCATCGGCATCGGCGAGTCGTACGAGGAGCGCGCCGACTCCCTCTTCGAGCTGCGCAAGACCGCCCGCGCCTACCACGGCATCCAGGAAGTCATCGTCCAGAACTTCCGCGCCAAGCCCGACACCGCGATGCGCGGGATGCCGGACGCGGAGCTGGAGGAGCTGGCCGCGGCCGTCGCCGTCGCCCGCCACATCCTCGGCCCGTCCGCCCGCATCCAGGCCCCGCCGAACCTGGTCGACGCCGAGTACGCGCTGCTCATCGGCGCCGGCATCGACGACTGGGGCGGGGTCTCGCCGCTCACGCCCGACCATGTGAACCCCGAGCGCCCCTGGCCGCACATCGACGAGCTGGCGTCGAGGACCGCCGTGAGCGGCTTCGTGCTGCGCGAACGGCTCACCATCTACCCGGAGTTCATCCAGCGCGGCGAACCCTGGCTCGACCCGCGCCTCCTCCCGCACGTGCGCGCCCTCGCCGACCCGGAGACCGGGCTCGCGAAGGAGGGGGCGATCCCCGTCGGGCTGCCCTGGCAGGAGCCCGACGAGGGCTTCAACGCCTCCGGCCGCACCGATCTGCACCACACCATCGACACCGAGGGCCGCACCACCGACCGCCGCGACGACTTCGACGAGGTGTACGGGGACTGGGAGGCGCTCCGCGAGGCCGCCGCCCCCGGCATGGTCCCGTCCCGCATCGACGGCGATGTGAAGGCGGCCCTGAGCCAGGCCGCCGACGACCCGACGAAGCTCACCGACGACCAGGCCCTCGTCCTGCTGCACGCGGACGGGCCGGCGCTGGACGAGCTGTGCCGGATCGCCGACACCCTGCGCCGGGACGTCGTCGGCGACGACGTCACGTACATCGTCACGCGCAACATCAACTTCACCAACGTCTGCTACACCGGCTGCCGCTTCTGCGCCTTCGCCCAGCGGCGCACCGACGCCGACGCGTACACCCTCTCCCTGGACCAGGTCGCCGACCGCGCCGCGCAGGCGTGGGACGTCGGCGCGGTCGAGGTCTGCATGCAGGGCGGTATCCACCCGGACCTGCCCGGCACCGCCTACTTCGACATCGCGCGGGCGGTGAAGGAACGCGTCCCGGGCATGCACGTCCACGCGTTCTCGCCGATGGAGGTCGTCAACGGCGCGACCCGCACCGGCATGTCCATCCGCGACTGGCTGACCGCCGCGAAGGAGGCCGGGCTCGACTCGATCCCCGGCACCGCGGCTGAGATCCTGGACGACGAGGTCCGCTGGGTCCTCACCAAGGGCAAGCTGCCCACGGCGACCTGGCTGGAGGTCATCAGGACCGCGCACGAGGTGGGCCTGCGCTCCTCGTCCACGATGATGTACGGCCATGTCGACCAGCCCCGCCACTGGCTGGGCCACCTGCGGACGCTGGCCGCCCTCCAGCAGGAGACCGGCGGGTTCACCGAGTTCGTGACCCTGCCGTTCATCCACACCAACGCGCCCGTCTACCTGGCCGGTATCGCCCGCCCCGGCCCGACCGACCGCGACAACCGGGCCGTCATCGCGATGGCCCGCCTCCTCCTGCACCCGCACATCACCAACATCCAGACCAGCTGGGTGAAGCTGGGCACGGAGGGCGCGGCCGAAATGCTCCGCTCGGGCGCGAACGACCTCGGCGGCACGCTGATGGAGGAGACCATCTCCCGGATGGCCGGATCGAGTTACGGCTCCTACCGCTCCGTCCAGGACCTGGTGGCCATCGCGGAGCTCGCGGGCCGGCCGGCGAAGCCGCGTACGACGCTGTACGGAGAGGTGCCCGAGGAGCGGGTCACGGCGGCCGCCGCCTCGGACGGCCACCTGCCGGAGCTGCTGCCGGTGGTGCCGTAGAGGCTGCCGGACGACCTCCGGCAGCCTCTCGGCAGGGCGGAGGGCTCGTCAGCCGAACCGCTCGTGACCGGCCGGCACGGCGTCGGTCGCGAGCGGGCTCTCCCGTCATGCGAGCCCCGCCCGCGGTGGGATCGCCCCGCCATCGGAGGGTTCCCGTGTCCGCTTTCAGTCCGGCAGCCCGCCCCGCCGGCCCGTCCACCCCGCGCTCCTGGTGGACGCCGGGTCGCCAGGTCGGAGGCGGTGGACGCCGCGGCACTGCTGTGGGAGGTGCGACGCCTGTCCGCCGCCCAGGCGCGAACGTCGCCGAGTCGGCGAACTCCATGCGCGCGGAACCCCGTTCCGAGTACCGCGTCAACCTGCCCGGACGCTGACAGCGGCCGGTACCGGCCCGACGGGCCGCCCCCGGCACGCCCCGTGGCTGTGGCGGGAGGCTCCTCAGCCGAACCGCTCGTGGTCGGCCAGCACCGCTTCGACCACGAGCAGCTCGCGGGCGGCCCGCCCGGGGTCCGTGCCGACGTATCCCGTCAGGTTCAGCAGCGCCTTCCAAAGCGCCCACCCCCGGGCCCGCGCCCAGGTGCCGGCGTCCTGGCCGGCCGCGCGCCGGAACGCCTCCCGGCTCTCGCCGGAGAACATCCCCCACGCGATCACCAGATCACAGGCGGGGTCGCCGACCCCCGACGTACCGAAGTCGATGACGGCCGTCAGCTCGCCGTCGGCGACGAGCAGGTTGCCGGAGGCGATGTCGCCGTGGAACCACACCGGTTCCCCGCGCCACGGCGCGGCGAGCGCCGCCTCCCAGACGGTGCGGGCCCGGTCCGTGTCCACGTGGCCCTTCAGCGCGGTCAGACAGCGCCGGGTCTCCTCGTCGTAGTGGGCGGGCGAGGCGCCCCGGTACCAGCTGTGCGCCCCGGCGAGCGGCCCGTCGGACGCGTCGCAGCGCTGGAGGGCGAGGAGGAACTCCGCCACGGAGACCGCGAACCGGGAAAGGCCGTCGATGCGGTCGGGGCCGGCCGTCTCACCGCGCAGCCAGCGGCGGACCGACCACGGGTACGGATAGCCCTCGCCCGGAGCGCCCAGGGCCAGCACCGGGGGCACGGCGACCGGCAGCGACGGGGCGAGGCGCGGCAGCCAGTGGTGCTCCTTCGTCACCGCGGGGACGTATCCGGCGGCCGTGGGCAGGCGCACCGTCATCGCGTCGCCCAGGCGGTACGTCCGGTTGTCCCAGCCGTCCACCGCCACAGGAGTCACGGGCAGACCGCTCCACCGCGGGAACTGTGCGTCGATCAGGCGCGTCACGAGCGCGGCGTCGATTCCGGCGCGGCCGTCGGGGTGGGGGGATGCCATCCGGCGATCATCGCGCCGGTGACCGTGCCGCGCAACGAGATATCGGCGGTGCGGCGGATGCGGGGGGAATCCCCGGAGGATGCCGCGCAAAGCTGAACCGAACCGCCACTTCGTACATACTGTTCCGCCCCCTTGGCCGTGTGGTCGTTCGATTACAGTGCTGCGCAGTTACCGCGCAGTCGCACACGGGCGGACCAAGGGGGAGGGGCACGGTGAGCACAGGGACCACAGCTGTCTGGGGCCGTGCCGAACAGCAGGACTTCCGCAGCCGGGTACGTGGCGCGCTGCTGGGCGGTGCCATCGGCGACGCGCTCGGCGCGGGCGTCAGCGGGCTCTCGCTGGAGGAGATCCGCGAGGCCCACGGCGCCGACGCCGTCACCGACTTCGTCCCCGCCCACGGCGGACGCGGCTGCGTCACCGCCGTCACCCAGCTCACCCTGTTCACCGTGGACGGGCTGATCCGCGCCCAGGTCCGCCGCGACACCGGCGCCTGGCACCCGCCCACCGATGTGCACCAGGCGCATCTGCGGTGGGCCGCCACCCAGCGCGACTGGGGGCCCGACGAACGCCGCAAGGACAACGGCTGGCTCGGCGGGCAGGAATGGCTCTACGCCCGCCGCGCCCCCACCCGGGAATGCCTGAACGGCTTCGGCGACACCACCATGGGCACCCTCGACCGGCCCAAGCACCCCGCCGCACGGGACTCGGCCGCACTCACCCGCTCCGCCCCCTTCGGGCTGCTGGTCGGCTGGGAGCCGCAGCTGGTCCTCCAACTGGCCGTCGAGTGCGCCGCCCAGACCCACGGACACCCCACCGCCCTGCTCTCCTCGGGCGCCCTCGCCGTGATGGTGCACGGGCTGGCGCGCGGTGAGACGCTGGACGGTTCCGTGCAGCACGCCCTCGCCCTGCTCGCCGGGCGTCCGGGCCACGAACCCGTCACCGAGGCGCTCCAGCAGGCCCTCGGTACCGTGCGGCAGGGGATACCCGGGCCCGCCCTCATCGAGTCCCTCGGCGCGACGGACTCCGCCGAGGAGGTGCTCGCCGTGGCCGTGTACTGCGCGCTGGTGGGCGAGGACGTCCGGCACGGATTGCGGCTGGCCGTGAACCACGGCGGACCGTCATCGGCGACCGGGGCCCTGTGCGGGGCGCTGCTCGGCGCGCTGCACGGCGAGACCGCGCTGCCGCCGGCCTGGCTCGCCGAACTGGAGGGCCGGGCGACCCTGCTCGAACTCGCCGACGACTTCGCCATGGAGATGACCCAGGGCCCCGCCCTGCACAGCCCGGCCGCCGTCGCCGCGGGCTGGCTCGCGCGCTACCCGCGCGGCTGAACGCAGGGGAGCCCGCCATCCTCGGTGGTGGCCGCGCGGGGCTCATTCGCGACTGTTGAGCGGGCCGGCGGAAATGTAGCGTCGCGATCATGGAAGAACCGGCCGAAGCCATCACCGACCAGGCGCCGGCGAACCCGGCCGCCACCGATGACACGCTGGCCACCCAGCCCGTCGGCTACTGGAGCGGCCTGGCCCACGCCTCCGTCACCCGGCGACTGCGTGACGCCATGGCCAGGACCGACGTCACGCAGCCGCAGTACTGGGTACTCAACCGCGTGCACGGCGGGCCTGCGGCCCCGAGCCGCGAGGAGGTCGTCGCGCAGCTGACGCACCTTGCCGACGGGCCGCACGAGATCGCCCGGAGCGTCGACCAACTGCTCCACCGCGCATGGCTGCGGACCGACGCCGCACAGCGCCTGCACCTCACCGGTGCCGGGGAGGCGGCCAGAGTGCGGCTGCGTGAGCTGGTCACCGAACTGCGCGCCGTGGTCCACCGGGGCATCAGCGACGAGGAGTACGTGGCCGCGCTCAAGGTGCTGCGCAGGATGGTGGCCAACGCCGAGGGAGACGGGGACCCCGAAAAGGCGTGAGGGGCGGGTCACCGGAAGCCGCCGCGTCCCGTGACCCGCCCCTCACCGACGTTCCGTACAGCCGCGAGCGTCAGTCCGTCACGCCCCGCACGCCCTTCGCGTCCTTCGCGCCCTTGGTGAACGACACGTCCCCGGGGACGCCCTGCGCCGGCACGGTCGCGCCGGTGCCGGGCCCGTCGCCGTCCGAGTTGATCTGCTCGATGACCGCGTCGCGCTCCGGGGTGTCCTCCGGCTTGATGAAGCCGATGACGACGTAGAGCACCAGCGAGATCGCCAGCGGCAGCGCCACCTGGTACTGCAGCGCCACGTTCGTCTTCACCGAGCCGTCGAAGTTGTAGTTGGTGAAGTAGAACGCCAGCAGACCGGCCGCCCAGCTGGTGAGTGCCGCCGTCGGTCCCGACTTACGGAAGCGGCGCAGCAGACCCAGCATGAACGGGATCGCGATCGGACCCATCAGACCGGCGACCCACTTGATGACGACGGAGATGATGTCCTTGAACGTCGGCGAGTTGATCTGGGTCGCCAGCGCCATCGACAGGCCCAGGAAGCCGAGCGTGGAGAGCCGCGCGGCCAGCAGCCCGGCCCGGCTGCTCCAGTTGCGGGCCGCCTTGGAGAAGACCGGGGCGATGTCGCGGGTGAAGACCGCCGAGATGGCGTTGGCGTCCGAGGAGCACATGGCCATCGTGTGCGAGAAGAAGCCGACGACGACCAGACCCAGCAGACCGTGCGGCAGCAGTTGCTCGGTCATCAGCGCGTAGCTGTCGGAGGCGTCCGGCTTCTGCGCGTGGACCAGCAGCGGGGCGCACCACATCGGGAAGAACAGGACCGTCGGCCAGACCAGCCACAGGATGGCGGAGAGCCGCGCCGAGCGGGTCGCGGAGGCGGCGGAGTCCGTGGCCATGTAGCGCTGGGCCTGGTTCCACATGCCGCCGTTGTACTCGAAGGTCTTGATGAACAGGTACGCCAGCAGGAAGGTCACCGTGTACGGGCCGGCCGTCGGGTCCGTGTGGCCCTCGGGCAGCTTGTCCCAGACCGTCCAGAGCGTGCTGAAGCCGTCCAGTTTGCTCATCGCCGTGACCAGCATCGCGACACCGGCGAACAGCTGGATGACGAACTGCCCCAGCTCGGTGAGCGCGTCGGCCCACAGACCGCCGACCGTGCAGTAGACGGCCGTGATGATGCCGGTGATGAAGATGCCCTGGGTCAGGCTGATGCCGGTGAAGACGGAGAGCAGGGTGGCGATGGCGGCCCACTTGGCACCGACGTCCACGATCTTCAGCAGCAGACCGGACCAGGCGAGTGCCTGCTGGGTCTGGATGTTGTAGCGGTTCTTCA
The DNA here is from genome assembly GCF_017353455.1 of Streptomyces laculatispora. Taxonomy (GTDB): domain Bacteria; phylum Actinomycetota; class Actinomycetes; order Streptomycetales; family Streptomycetaceae; genus Streptomyces; species Streptomyces laculatispora. The sequence continues at coordinate 2,532 of NZ_JAFMPZ010000470.1, read as the reverse complement.
GGTATTCGAGCGGCGAGGCGACGTGCAGCCGCGAGCGCAGCCGGTTGAGCCGGGGGGCGAAGAGCTTGGCGCCGATGCCGATGCCGATGGCGATCGGCAGCGACCACGTCACGAAGGACGTGACGCCGTACTGGTACGCGATACCGGCGTAGCCGGTGAACATCACGGCGCTGTAGCCGGACATGTGGTGCGAGATGCCGGACAGCCACCACGGCATCTTGCCGCCGGCCGTGAAGAAGTCGCTGACGTTGTCGACACGCTTGTGGGACCAGAGTCCGATCGCGATCATCACGCCGAAGTAGCCGATGAGCACGACCCAGTCGAGACTGTTCATGTGCCCCCTCCTGGGGTCCGCCTTGTGAACGGGTACGCACTTCGCCAGTACGGCCGCTCAGCGGGGCCCCCGTGCGGGAGCGGGGACATCGGGGATTGAACCGCCTGGCCGGTCCCCCGGTCAAGGTCCCCTGCGGTCAGGGATGTGAACCCGGATCAGCAAGCCGAACGATTTTGCTGGTTCTTGACCCACGAGGGCGTTGTCGTGAACGTGACGACGGCCACACCATGAGCAGGCACTTCGTCAGGCTGTGCAGAGAACGAGGACACGTCCAGGAGCGCCGAAGAGCACAGAAAGACCGCACGGGATGCGGGTCCCGTGCGGCCGAGAAGGAGGAGAACTGATCCTGCCGAAAGGTCTGTTGAACTCCCGGGGCGGGCCGGCGCCTCAGCGCATCAGTTCGCCGGCGTTGACCAGCAGGGACTGCCCGGTGATCGCCCGCGCCCGGTCGGAGGCCAGGAACACCACGGCCTCCGCCACATCGCCGTCCGTGGCCAGCTCCGGAAGCGCCATGCGCTCGGAGAGCCTCCCCAGCACCTCGGCCTCGGGCACCTTCTCGGTGTGGGCCGTGAACTGTACGTAGGCCTGCACCGGCGGTCCCCACATCCAGCCCGGCAGCACCGTGTTCACCCGGATCCGGTCCGGCCCGAACTCCCGGGCCATGGAGTACATCGCGGAGGTGAGCGCACCCTTGGAGGCCGCGTACGCCGCCTGCCGCACCTGGGACGGCGCGGCCACCGCGGACTGCGTACCGATGACGACGACCGATCCGCCCCGCTCCTTGAGGGCGGGCAGACAGGCGCGCGTCATCCGCAGGGTGCCGAGCAGATTGACGTCGATGACCGACTTCCAGGTGTCGAGGTCGGCGTCCTCGACACCGCCGAAGTAGCTGTCCCAGGCGGCGACATGGACCACCGCGTCGATCCGCCCGAACCGCTCGACGGCCAGCGCCGCGAGCGCCTCGCACTGCGCCTCGTCGGTGATGTCGGTGGGCAGGTGCGCGGTGTGGAGCCCCTCGGGATCGATCTCGGCGGCCGACTTGGCGAGATTGGCCGCGGTGCGCGCCCCTAGGGCCGCGTTGCCCCCGTCCCGTACGACCGTGGCCGCGATCTGGTGCCCGAGCCCGGCACCCACTCCGGAAACGATGACGGTCTTCCCCGCGAGCAACATCGGCGCCTCCCGGCTCTGGCAGTTCTTCTGACGGGGCGTCAGAGTAGGTGGCTCCGGCGGAGTACGGAAGGGGAACGGCATGAGCGAGGAAATCCCGGACGAGGCGGCGCGGGACAGCGGGACGCGGAGCGGCACCTACGCCGAACTGGCCGCGCTGGGACCGTACGGGGTCCGCCCCGGCCACGCGCTGATCACCATGGTGGAACCGCATCCGGGCCACGAGTACGCGTACAACCGCTGGTACGAGGACGACCACTACTACGCCGGCGCGATGGCGATGCCCTGGATGTCCGCGGGGCGGCGCTGGGTGGCCACCCGGGAACTCCAGGAGCTGCGGTACCCGGAGAAGTCAGCGGTCGCGACACCGGTCGGCGCCGGCTGCTACCTGTCCACGTACTGGGTGACGGAGGGGCGCTACGACGACCACATGAAGTGGACCGTCGGGATCAACAAGCGGCTGAACCGGGACGGCCGGGTCTACCAGGACCGCACCCATGTCTTCACGGCGTTCCAGGACCACGAGGCGACGGTCTACCGGGACGGCGCCGCGGGGCCCCGTGACTTCCACGCCCTCGACCATCCTTACCGGGGACTGGTCCTGGAGGTGATCGACGCCGAAGGGCCCGAGCAGCGGGCCGAGTTGCTGGAGTGGCTGCGCTCACGGCACCTGCCGAAGCGGCTGAGCGGGTCGCCCGCGGCGATGGTGACGGTGTTCCGTCCCACCCCGTTGCCGGGGGACCGGATGACGTATGTGAAGCAGGTCGAGGGCGTCGACACCCGGCTGACCCTGCTCTGGTTCCTCCAGGAGGATCCGAGGGAATGCTGGGACGAGCACTTCACCGGGCTCGACGCGTCGGTCGCGGAATCAGGTCTGGGGCGGGTGGAGCTGGTGGCGCCGTTCATTCCTACCGTGCCGGGCACGGACCGATACGTGGATCAGCTGCGCTGACCGGGCGGGCCGCGGTTCCTTGCCCCCTCGCGCCTCCGGGCTCCTCGCGGTCCCGCGGGGAGCCCCCTCGGCCAGGACG
>NZ_JAFMPZ010000469.1 GCF_017353455.1 Streptomyces laculatispora | reverse complement strand
CGGGAGGGGGGGGACGCGGGCCAGCAGATCGTGGAAGGGGCGGGTGCGGTGGTCCGCGTGGCGCAGGTACTGCTGCGGATCCCAGAGGGGTGCGGTCATGGGACCAGGATCATCCCGAAAGTATCTTGATGTCAAGACACTCGAATTCAAGAGACTTCATGTCGACAGACCCTCTACACTGATCCACATGGAGGACGAGGTCGACCGACTGGTCGCTGCATGGCGCCGAGAGCGCCCCGACCTCGACGTGGAACCACTCGAGGTCCTCAGCCGCGTCTCCCGCCTGGCCCGCCATCTCGACCGGGCCCGCCGGATCGCCTTCTCCGAGCACAGTCTGGAGCCGTGGGAGTTCGACGTCCTCACGTCGCTGCGCCGCGCCGGCGATCCGTACCAGCTCTCCCCCGGCCAGCTGCTCACCCAGACGCTGGTCACCTCGGGCACGATGACCAACCGCATCGACCGGCTGACCAAGAAGAACCTCGTCGAGCGGCTCCCCGACCCCAGCGACCGCCGCGGCGTACTGGTCCGGCTCACCGCCGAGGGGCGCGACAAGGCCGACCAGTCACTGGCCGGCCTGCTCGCCCAGGAGCGCGCCATCCTGGGCGAACTCTCCCGCCACCAGCGCGGCGAACTGGCAGGACTGCTACGCCAGTTGACTGCCCCGTTCGACAACATCCCCGGTTAGGCCCGACTCCCGGGGCGCCACCGGATCGGCGGGCCCGACGCCCGCCCGTCTGGCCAGCGCGACCGCCGCCAGCGTCGAGTGCACCCCCAGCTTGCCCAGCACGTTCTGCATATGGGTACGCACCGTGTGCGGGGAGAGGAAGAGCCGCTCCGCCACCGCCTTGCGGCCGAGCCCCGCCACCATGCAGCGCAGCACCTCGCGCTCGCGCGGGGTCAGCGACTCGACGAGCAGCTCGCTCTCGCTGCGGTGCTTGCGGTCCGCCAGCAACTCCCGCAGCACCCCGGTGAGCAGGGCGGCGGGCAGATGCGTCTCGTCGCGCAGCACACCCCGGATGACCGCGAGCAGCCGCTGGAGCGAGCAGTCCTTGGCGACCCAGCCGCAGGCCCCGGCCTGGAGCGCGAGCGCGGCCCGGCGCGGGTCGTCCTTCTCGGCGAGCACCACCGTACGCACCGACGGCCGGTCCGCACGGACCCCGGCGACCAGCGAGATGCCGTCGGCCTGCCCGTTCCCCCCGGCGTCCGGAGCGGGCGCCGACACCTGACCGACGGCCCTGTGGCCGCCCGCCGGGGCCAGGATGCCCAGCTCCGCGTCGACCAGCATCACGTCATAACCGCGCCCCTCGGCGGCCGCGCGCTCCAGACAGCGCAGGGCGGCCGGGCCGCTGCCCGCCGCCGCCACGTCGACGTCCGGCTCGGCCGCGAGCGCCGCGGCGAGCGACTCGGCGAAAATGCGGTGGTCGTCGACCACGAGAACCCGGATACGGACCACAGACACCCCCATGCTGTGTGTTCTGGGGCGCCCCGTAGCGTGCGACCCCCGGCAGCGACGGACCGGCACGGGTGCGACACCCGGAACGGGGATTCGGACCTCAGTGCCACGGCCGCCGCCGTGCACCGACTCCCACCCCGCCCGGGTGTCGCACCCGGCTGTCTCGTACCCCTGAATCAGCACCGGCCCCCACCGGTGCTGTGCATCAGCGTACGGGCGGCGGCCCGGAGCGGGAGGCGATTCGCAGAACTGAGGGTCCGGGCGGTCCTAGGGTGTTGTTCATGTTCCGTCTTGAGACAGAAGTGGACCAAGAACGTCGTCAGCTGCTGAACAGACGCCTCCGCGAGGACAACACCGCGAGGTCGCCGGAGATCCGTGCGCTGCGCGACGGCCCCGCCGCGCACGAAGTCCCGCTGGAGGTATGGGCGATGGACGCCCACGGGCAGCTCGCCGCCGGACTGACCGGGCGCACCTGGGCGCACTGGCTCCATGTGGACATGCTCTGGGTCGACGCCGGGCACCGCGGCTCCGGCCTCGGCTCGCGACTGCTCGCCGAGGCGGAACGGGTGGCCCGCACGGACCGGTCCTGCACCCGCTCCCGGCTGGAGACCTGGGGCTTCCAGGCCCCGGACTTCTACCGGAAGCGGGGTTACGAGGTGACCGGGCGGGTCGAGAACTACCCGCCGGGCGTAACCGAGTTCACCCTCACCAAGCAGCTCGGCTGAGAGGCTGTCGGCGACTTCGGTCCGCCCGGCCGGAGGTCACCGACAGCCTCTCAGCCGCCCGGGGTTCAGCCGAGCCGGCGGGCGCCCGCGGACGGGACCGCGGGGAAGACGCCGGGGGCCGCGTAGCCCGCCGAAGCGAAGGCCTCCAGGACGGACTTGGTGACCGTGTCCGCCTGCGCCTCCTCCACCAGCACGATCGCCGAGCCGCCGAAGCCGCCGCCGGTCATCCGCGCACCGAGCGCCCCGGCCGCGTTCGCCGTCTCGACCACCAGGTCCAGCTCCACGCAGGAGACCCGCAGATCGTCCCGGAGCGAGACATGGCCCGCGGTGAGGACCGGACCGGCCGCGCGCACATCGCCCGCGTCGAGCAGCGCGATGACCTGCTCGACGCGCTGGTTGTCGCTGACCACATGGCGTACGCAGCGCACGACGGACTCGTCCGCGCCGGCCGCGGCCAGCGTGTCGAGCCCGGCGCCCAGGCCCTCGTGCGAAAGCTCGCGCAGGGTACGGATACCGAGTACGCGGGCGCCCTCCTCGCAGGCCGCGCGCCGCTCCGCGTACGCGCCGTCGCCGAGCGCGTGCTTGACGCGGGTGTCGACGACGAGGAGCTGGAGGCCGTGGGCGGCCAGGTCGAAGGGGACCTGGCGCTGGGTGAGGTCGCGGGCGTCCAGGTGCAGGGCGTGGCCCTCGGTGCAGCAGGCCGAGGCCATCTGGTCCATGACGCCGCAGGGGACGCCGACGAAGGCGTTCTCCGCGCGCTGGGCCAGCACCGCCAGCTCGGCGGCGGTGAGCCCGAGCCCGAACAGGTCGTTCAGGGCCAGCGCGGTGACCACTTCGAGGGCGGCGGACGAGGAGAGCCCGGCGCCGGTGGGGACGGTGGAGGTCAGCTGGATGTCGGCGCCGGTGACCGGGTGGCCGGCCTCGCGCAGCGCCCAGACGACCCCGGCCGGGTAGGCGGCCCAGCCGTGGCCGGAGTGCGGGACCAGCTCGTCGACGCGGAGCTGGACGACACCGCCCGGCACATCGGTGGAGTGCAACCGCAGCTCGCCGTCCGTGCGGCGGGCGACGGCGGCCCGTGCGGTGTGCGGCAGCGCGAGCGGCATCACGAAGCCGTCGTTGAAGTCGGTGTACTCGCCGATCAGGTTGACCCGGCCGGGGGCGGCCCAGATCCCCTCGGGTGCGGCCCCGTACAGCTCGGTGAATGAAGCGGTCAACTCGGTGGATGAAGCGGTCGGCTCGGTGGGGGCGGCGGTCGGCTCAGCGTTGTCGGTCATGGTGCGGTGTGCTCCTCTCGGCGGGCGAACGTCCAGGCGTCGGCGACGATTGCGGCCAGGTCCGCGCGGGACGGCTGCCAGCCGAGGCGCTCCCTGGCGGTGGTGGCGGAGGCGACCAGGACGGCCGGGTCGCCGCCGCGGCGCGGGGCCGCGGTCTCGGGGACCGGGTGGCCGGTGACCTCACGGACCGTCTCGATGACCTCGCGGACCGAGAAGCCGTTGCCGTTGCCGAGGTTGCAGATCAGGTGCTCGCCCGCGGTGGCGGTTCCGAGGGCCAGGAGGTGGGCCTCGGCGAGGTCCGCGACATGGATGTAGTCGCGGACGCAGGTGCCGTCGGGGGTGGGGTAGTCGTCGCCGTAGACGGAGATCGACTCGCGCTGCCCGAGGGCGACCTGGAGGACCAGCGGGATCAGATGGGACTCGGGGCTGTGCCGTTCACCGCAGCTGCCGTACGCCCCGGCCACGTTGAAGTACCGCAGCGAGACCGCGGCCAGCCCGTGGGCGGCCGCCTCGCCGGTGATCATGTGGTCGACAGCGAGCTTGGTCGCGCCGTAGGGGCTGGTCGGAGCGGTGCGGTCGGCCTCCGTGATGGGGCTGGAGACCGGCTCGCCGTAGGTGGCGGCGGTGGAGGAGAAGACCAGGGTGCGCACCCCGGCGTCACGCATCGCGGTGAGCAGGGCGGTGGACCCGCCGACGTTGTTGACCCAGTACTTCTCCGGGTCGGTGACGGACTCGCCGACCTGGGAGTACGCGGCGAAGTGCAGCACCCCGTCGTAGGAGGCGTCCAGCCACTTCGCAGCGTCCTGGACGCGGCCCTCGATGAACTCGGCGCCGGCCGGGACTCCCGCGCGAAATCCGGTGGAGAGGTCATCGAGGACGGTGACGGCGTGACCCGCCTCCAGCAGGTGCTGGGCGACCACGCTGCCCACGTATCCCGCGCCGCCGGTCACCAGGTACTTCTTGGGGGACTTGCTCACTCGCTCGCTACCTCTCGCAGTCGCGCGGCCGCGGCCTCCGGCGGCACATCGTTGATGAACACACTCATGCCGGATTCGGAACCCGCGAGGAACTTCAGCTTGCTGGGCGTCCGTCGGACGGTGAAGAGCTCGAGGTGGAGCGCGAACTCCTCCCGTCCTGGGATGCCGAACGGTGCCTGGTGCCAGGCCGAGATGTACGGCGTCGGAGGCTGGCCGGGGCCGAATATCCGGTCGAACCGCCTCAAGAGTTCCAGATAGATCTGTGTGAACTCCGTGCGTACCCCGTCTTCGAGGTCCCGCAGGTCGGGGACGCGCCGGAGCGGGTACAGATGGACCTCGTACGGCCAGTGGGCCGCGTAGGGCACGAACGCCACCCAGTGCTCACCGGAGAGCACGATCCGGCCGCCGTCGGACAGCTCGCGGGCGACGATGTCGTCGAAGAGGTTGCCGCCGGTCCGCGCGCGGTGCTTCTCCATCGAGCTCAGCATCAGCTCGGTGCGCGGGGTGACGAACGGGTAGCCGTAGATCTGCCCGTGCGGGTGGCCGAGCGTCACGCCGATCTCGGCGCCCCGGTTCTCGAAGCAGAACACCTGCTTGACCTGGTCGAGCCCGGCGAACTCGGCGGTGCGGTCGGTCCAGGCCTCCAGTACGAGGCCGGCCTGCTCCTCGCTGAGACCGGCGAACGACGCGTCGTGGTCGGAGGTGAAGCAGACGACCTCGCAGCGGCCGGAGTCACCGGCGAGCGAGGGGAAACGGTTCTCGAAGACGACGACGTCGTACCCGTCGTCGGGGATCTCGCTGAGCCGTCCCTCCTGGGAAGGGCAGAGCGGGCACTCGTCGGCCGGCGGATGGTACGGACGGCCCTGGCGGTGCGAGGCGATGGCGACGCTGTCCCCGAGGAGGGGGTCCCGGCGGATCTCGGAGGAGGTCGCCACGGCGTCGAGCGGCCGCCGGTCGACGGCGTCCCGGACCACGTCGTCGCGGCTGTCGTAGTAGAGCAGCTCCCGGCCGTCGGCGAGCGTCGTAACCGTCTTCTTCACCAGACTCCTCCCAAACATAACTCAACACAAGGAACCACAAATCAACAGGCGCGTCAATGAGTCGACGTCAACCAAGTGCGGCCGGATGTGAGCGGGATCTCGTGCGGCCCTCGCGGGACTCTCGTGGGGTTCTCGTGGATTAAGGCCGGGTTTCCGGGCCATACGACCACAATCAAACAAAGAACCTCAATGAAACTGTTCATTTTCTGAACACAAAGGCGTAGTTTCCCTCGGGTTCAATACACGCAACGAAGCGAGTTCCCCCCATGCACTCACTGGCATCCGGGCTCCGGCTCCCCACGAACGGGCTCGATTACACGATTCTGGCGATCTACTTCGTCGTCGTTCTCGGCATCGGCTTCGCCGCTCGGGCGAGCGTGAGGACGAGCCTCGACTTCTTCCTCTCCGGACGGTCACTGCCCGCGTGGGTGACCGGTCTGGCCTTCGTGGCGGCCAACCTCGGCGCCACCGAGATCCTGGGCATGGCGGCGACCGGCGCGCAGTACGGCGTCGCGGTCGTCCACTGGTACTGGATCGGCGCCATCCCGGCCATGGTCTTCCTGGGGCTCGTGATGATGCCCTTCTACTACCGGTCGAAGGTGCGCTCCGTACCGGAGTTCCTGCTCCACCGCTTCGACAAGTCGGCGCATCTGCTGAGTTCCATACTCTTCGCCTTCTCGGCGGTCCTGATCGCGGGCGTCAACCTGTACGCCCTGTCGATCGTCGTGGAGGCGCTCCTCGGCTGGCCGCGGTCGGTGGCCATCATCGTCGCGGGCATCTTCGTCCTGCTCTACATCACCGTCGGAGGGCTCTCCTCCGCCATCTACAACGAGGTACTGCAGTTCTTCGTCATCCTCGCCGCGCTGATTCCGCTGACCGTGCTGGGGCTCAAGCGCGTCGGCGGCTGGGACGGGCTGACCGGCTCACTGGAGAAGAGTCACGGGCAGGACTTCATGTCGGCCTGGGGCGGTACGGGCATCGGTGACGCCAACCCACTCGGGGCCAACTGGCTGACGATCGTCCTCGGCCTGGGCTTCGTGCTCTCCTTCGGCTACTGGACGACCAACTTCGCCGAGGTGCAGCGCGCCCTGTCCGCGAAGAACCTCTCGGCCGCCCGGCGCACCCCGCTGATCGCCGCGTTCCCGAAGATCTTCATCGTCTTCATCGTGATGATCCCGGGCCTGGTCGCCGCCGTCCTCGTACCGAAGATCGGCACCCCGGACTCGGATCTCGCCTACAACGACGCGATACCGCTGCTGATGCGGGAGCTGCTGCCCAACGGTGTGCTCGGCATCGCGGTGACCGGTCTGCTGGCCGCGTTCATGGCGGGCATGGCCGCCAACGTCTCCTCGTTCAACACCGTGTTCACCACGGACATCTGGGCGCGGTACGTGAAGAAGGACCAGCCGGACGCGTACTACCTGCGCTTCGGCCGGCTGATCACGGTGCTCGGGGTGCTGGCGTCCATCGGCACGGCGTACATCGCCGCCAGCTTCTCCAACATCATGACCTACCTCCAGACGCTGTTCTCCTTCTTCAACGTCCCGCTCTTCGTCGTCTTCATCATCGGCATGTTCTGGAAGCGCGCCTCGATGAAGTCGGGCGTCTGGGGCCTGATCGCGGGCACCACGGCCGCGATGGTCAACTACTTCGTCATCTACAAGCAGGGCGTCATCGACATCCCGAGCGACCAGGGTGCCAACTTCGTCTCCGCGATCGTCGGGTTCGTCGCCGGTGCGGTCGTCATGGTCGCCGTCACGCTGTTCACGGCTCCCAAGCAGGAGGCCGAACTGGCCGGTCTCGTATACGGAACCGAGTCGCCGGACGCCGATGAGGTGCCCGAGGAGGGCGACAGCGCCTGGTACCGCAGGCCGGCCCTGCTGGGCTGGGGCGCGATCGTGCTCGCCGCCCTGTGCTACGTCCCCTACTCGTTCTGATCGGAGTAACTCACCATGTCCGAACTGCACAAGGAAGTCTCCGATCTGGAGAAGAAGTCCGCGACAGCGGCCCGCCTCTTCGACATCAGGCGGATCATCGGCGGTCTCTTCGTGGTCTACGGAGTCATCGTCACCATCGCCGGGATCAACCCGTCCGACGCGGACCTGAAGAAGGCCGAGGGCGTCCACATCAACCTGTGGACCGGGCTGGCCATGCTGGCGCTCGGGCTGTTCTTCCTGGTCTGGCTGAAGCTGCGACCGGCCCAGCCGCCGGCCGGCGTACCGGACGCCCCGGACACCACGGACGTGCCCGGCGGCTGACCCGCCGGGGCTCCCGCACCACCGGCAGGGGCCGGGCACCGTCAGCCGACGGTGCCCGGCCCCTGCCGCGTCCCGACGGCCGCCCGGTCCAGCAGGCCGGTGCGGGCGGCGAGCGCCGCCGCCTCCAGCCGGGAGCCGACGCCCAGCTTCATCAGTACCCGCTGCACATGGGTACGGGCGGTGCTCGGCGCGATCCGCATACCGGCCGCGATCAGCCGGGTGCCCTCGCCCTCAGCGACCCTGACCAGGACCTCGACCTCGCGCGGGGTGAGCAGCTGGAGCAGCCGCTGCCCCTCGTCGTCCGGCTGGGCCGCCGGGTTGAGCAGCTCGGCGAAGGCTCCCTGGAGCAGTTGCGGCGCGACCGCCGCCTCACCGGCCCGCGCCTTGACGATCGCCCGCTCGACGCCCTCGATGCGCTCGTCGTGGCGGACGTAGCCGACCGCGCCCGCCGCGAAGGCGGCCGCGATCCCCAGCGGGCTCGGCACCGGGCCGAGCACCACGACGGCGATCTGCGGACGCTCGCGCCTGATCCTCACGATCGGGTCGAAGGCGCCCGGTTCGGCGGGTGCCGCGGTGCCGAACAGGCAGACCTCCGGCGCCCTGCTGACCACCAGGTCCGCCGCTCCCGCGGTGGGCGCGGCGGCGGCGAGCACCCGGTGACCACGTAGTTTGAGCGCCGAGGCGAGCGCCTCGGCGAGCAGTCGGTGGTCATCGACCACCATCAGCCGCACGCCCATCGAGCAACCCCCCGTAGCACCGGCGACAGGCCCCCCGGCCCTCTAGACCCGGCAAGTTACACGCTTGTTCGACGCTGCGGGCACCTTAGTCGGCAGAAGGCCCACTCAATGCCCAATCGTGTTCCGTTCCCGCCCACTTGACGGTCGGAAAACGACCGGCCCTGCCGGTCGACTGATCGACCGGCAGGGCCGGGGGGCGGTGCTGACGTCAGATCACTTCGCCGCGAACGCGACGACGAGGTACTCCTTGTCGTTCAGCGAGCTCTCCCGCGGCTTGCTGATCGCCGTCTGGGAGATGTACAGCCGCCCGCTGCCGTACCGGAATTCGGCGTAGTCCGCGGAGAAGCTGGTCTCCGCGTCCCGGACCGACTCGTCGTCCGGGTTCTCCAGCAGCACGGTCTGCTTGAGAGTGCTGCCGTCGATGGAGACGACCTGGCCGCCCTTGTCGTACGGGGGCTCCTTGTACGCGATGATGTTGCCGCCGTCCATGCGGAGCGGGAACATCGTGTAGCGGTCGCCCGCGTCGGCCCTGTCCCCGGTCTGCTTGCCGGTGGTCAGGTCGAAGGAGACGATCTCGTTGGTGTCGCCGTACTCGCCGCCGCCCTCGTGCTCCTCGGTGGGCAGGTAGATGCGGTTGTTGCCGACCGCGAGCTGCTGGCAGCTCTCGACCTCGGTGGACCGGCAGTTCGCGGCGTACTTCTCCGCGTCGGCCGGGATCCTGACGAGCAGCTTGCCGGTGGCGGCGTCGATCGAGAAGAAGTCGGAGATCCCGCTGCCGTCACCCGCGGTGTCGCCGACGTCGGCGGCGACGACCAGGGGCTTGGTGGAGACGATGCTCGCGTACTCGACGCCGGGCGGCATCTTGTACGTGGAGATCGGGGCGCCCGTGGTCGGGTTCAGCGCCTGGATGGTGAGCTGGGGGTCGTCGTACTTACCGCACTTGCGGACCACGGCGAGTGCCTCGCCGCCGCCGTAGCCCGTGTCGTAGCAGCCGTCGGTGCTGACCTTCGGCTTCCAGCGCTCGGCGCCGGTGCCCAGGTCGAAGGCGGCACCGCCCTCGCCGCCGGCCGCGGCCACCGTGGTGCCGCTGAGGGTGACCTCATCGAACCGGACGGGGTCGTCGCCGCCGGTGGCGGCGATCACCGTCTTGCTCCACATGAGCTTGCCGGTGCTGAGGTCGAGGGCGGCCACGTGGTTGCAGGTCTGGTACTTGTTCGCCGCGGTCCGCTTGCCTTCCTCGAAGACGACGGCCGTCTTGAAGTCCTTGCTCATGTGCCGGGAGGCGGCGCAGATCTGGCCGGACAGCGGGATCGACCAGAGCTTGGTGCCCTTGTCCTGGTCGTAGCCGATGACCTCGTTGACGCCCGTCTTCACGTACACCTTGTCCGTCAGCCAGGAGCCGTCGACCGTGGTGACGTCGGTGACCTTGGGCTGCGGCAGCTGGAAGGCGACCGTGCCCTTGGTGTTCGAGGGGACCTTCTCCTTGCCGCCGCCGTCGGTGCCCTTGCCGTCGGTGCCCTTGCTCTCGCCGTCGGTGCCGGAGGAGGCGGAAGCCTCGTCCTTCTTCTTGCCGCCGCCGTCGCCGGAGGCGTACCAGAGACCGCCGCCGACGATCAGCACCACGGCGACCACCGCGGCGACGATGATCTGCGCCTGGGTGGAGAACTTCTTCGGCCCGTTCCCGTTCTGCGGCGGCTGGTACGGCTGCTGCATCGGGGTGGTCGGGTATCCGTAGCCCTGCTGCGGCGGCTGGCCCTGCTGCGGATAGCCGTAACCCTGCTGTGGCGGCTGGCCCTGGGGGAACCCGTAGCCGGGCTGCGGCTGCTGGCCCTGGGGGAACCCGTAGCCGGGCTACGGC
>NZ_JAFMPZ010000468.1 GCF_017353455.1 Streptomyces laculatispora | reverse complement strand
CGACCAGAACGACCAGCCGATCAGGACGACCCCGACGAGACCGGTGATGAGCTCGTTGATCTCGTACTGGATCGTGACGAGCAGGATGACGGCCAGCGCGCCGATCGCGTAGTGCGCGCCGTGCTCCAGGTAGACGTAGTCGTCCAGGGTGCCCTGGCGGACCAGGTAGACCGTGAGCGAACGGACGTACATGGCACCGATACCGAGACCCAGCGCCATCAGCACGATCTCGTTGGTGATGGCGAAGGCGCCGATCACGCCGTCGAACGAGAAGGACGCGTCGAGCACTTCCAGGTAGAGGAACATGAAGAACGCGGCCTTGCCGGAGAGTGCGACCGCGGAGAGCTTCTTGCCGGTGCGCTGGGCCTCTTCCTCCTCCTCGTGCTCGCGTTCCTCCGCTTCTTCGAGCTTGTTCTCGAAGTAGCCGGAGAGTCCGCCGACGATGAGGTAGGTGATCAGACCCGCGATGCCCGCGAGCAGAACCGTCTCCGCCTTGTCCGCGTGTCCGCCGCCGTGCTGATGCGCGTTGCCCGCGAACGTCATGGCCGAGATCAGCAGGACGATCAGCGCGATGCAGACCGACAGCATGTCGACCTTGCCGAGCTTGGCGAGCGGGCGCTCGATCCAGCGCAGCCACTGGATGTCACGGTCCTCGAAAATGAAGTCGAGGAAGATCATCAACAGGAACATGCCACCGAACGCGGCGATCGCCGGGTGGGCGTCCGTGACCAGTTCCTGGTAGCGGTCCGCGTCGTTGAAGGAAAGCTTAATGGCTTCGATCGGACCCAGCTTGGCAGTGATGGCCACGATCACGACGGGGAACACCAGCCGCATACCGAAGACCGCGATGAGCACACCGACCGTGAGGAAGATCTTCTGCCAGAAGGCATTCATCTTCTTCAGGATTCCGGCGTTGATCACCGCGTTGTCGAAGGACAGCGAGATCTCCAGGACGGAGAGGATCGCCACCACTCCGAAGGCCTCCCACCCCCCGTAGAACCACGCTGCGACCAGGCCGATCGCGGTAATCGCGAGCGACCAGCCGAAGGTTTTCAGAAGCACTGGCTACCCCATCATTTATGTAACGGGTCTCTCCCCGGTGTGCACGGGGCTCCCCCGCGCCGAGCGCGGCTTTACGAAACGTTGACCCCGAAGTCTAGAGCGATGCCCCGCAGCCCCGACGCGTACCCCTGCCCTACTGCACGGAACTTCCACTCGCCGCCATAACGGTAGAGCTCACCGAAGATCATCGCGGTCTCCGTCGAGGCGTCCTCGCTCAGGTCGTAACGCGCGAGTTCCTGGCCGTCGGCCTGGTTCACCACCCGGATGAACGCATTGCTGACCTGGCCGAATGTCTGCCCGCGATTGTCCGCGTCATGGATCGAGACCGGAAATACGATCTTGTCGCAGCCGGCCGGCACCTGCGTGAGGTTCACGATGACCGACTCGTCGTCGCCCTCGCCCTCACCCGTGAGGTTGTCACCGGTGTGCTCCACGGAGCCGTCGGGGCTCGTGAGGTTGTTGTAGAACACGAACCATTCGTCACCGAGCACCCGTCCCGACTGGCACAGCAGCGCGCTGGCGTCGAGGTCGAAGTCGGCCCCCGTGGTGGATCGTGCGTCCCAGCCGAGCCCGATCAGTACCTGGGTGAGATTGGGTGCGGCCTTGGAGAGGGAGACATTGCCTCCCTTGGCGAGTGTGACGCCCATGGTGTGTGTCCTCCCCGAGTGAATGAACCGTCTTTGAGCGCGTCCGGCGCCGCACAGGGTGCGGCGCCGGACGGGACGTGCTGGTGCCTGCCCGGGGCCGCGCCCCGCGGGCGCGGCCCCGGATCGGCTGTCTAGACGTTGACGCCGAAGTCCTGCGCGATGCCGCGCAGACCCGAGGCGTAGCCCTGACCGATGGCGCGGAACTTCCACTCCGCACCGTTGCGGTACAGCTCGCCGAAGACCATGGCGGTCTCCGTCGAGGCGTCCTCGCTCAGGTCGTAGCGGGCGAGCTCGCTGTTGTCGGCCTGGTTGACCACGCGGATATACGCGTTGCGCACCTGGCCGAAGCTCTGCTGGCGCGACTCGGCCTCGTAGATCGAGACCGGGAAGACGATCTTGTCGACATCGGCCGGGACACCGGCCAGGTTGACCTTGACGACCTCGTCGTCGCCCTCGCCCTCACCGGTGAGGTTGTCACCGGTGTGCTCGACGGAACCGTCGGGGCTCTTGAGGTTGTTGAAGAAGACGAAATTGCCGTCGTTGCCGACCTTGCCCTCGGCGTTCGTCAGCAGGGCGCTGGCGTCGAGGTCGAAATCTCCGCCGGTGGTGGTACGAGCGTCCCAGCCCAGACCCACGATGACCGCGGTCAGGTTGGGCGCGGCCTTGGTCAGCGAGACGTTGCCGCCCTTGCTGAGGCTGACTCCCATGAGTCCTCCCATTGGTTTCCTTGGGGGCCGGCCGGTGCCGGCGCCTCCACGTTGCGTTGGCATCGGATCAACGAGTGGATCCTAGTGACCGGTTCCCGGCCAAAACAGGCTTTTGGCCGGGGGTCGCCCGCAGATCGCCCGGAACTCGGATCAGAGGGAGCCGAGCGCCTTGATGTAGTCGTTGAGGTCGCGCGCGTCGGGCAGGCCGTTGACGACGGTCCAGCGCACCACGCCCTCCTTGTCGATGATGAAGGTGCCGCGCACCGCGCAGCCCTTCTCCTCGTCGAAGACGCCGTACGCCCGCGAGGTCTCGCCGTGCGGCCAGAAGTCCGAGAGCAGCGGGTAGTCGAGGCCCTCCTGCTCGGCGAAGACGCGCAGAGTGTGGATGGAGTCGTTGGAGACGGCGAGCAGCTGCGTGTCGTCGTTCTCGAACGTGGGCAGCTCGTCGCGCAGGGCGCACAGCTCACCCGTGCAGACGCCGGTGAAAGCGAACGGGTAGAACAGCAGCACCACGTTCTTGGCGCCGCGAAATTCGGAGAGCTTCACGGTCCGGCCGTGATTGTCCTTCAGCTCGAAATCCGGGGCCTTGGTGCCGACCTCGATCGCCATGAAACGCGTCCCTTCGCTACGTCGCCGGGCTGGGCTGTCCGGGTGACTCCCACCCTACGCAGAGGCTCCCGGCGGCCGCGCGGCACCCGCAGAAGCTCATCCTGCGGTGTCCCGGCCGTGCCACGGGTGTACGAAGGCCCCCGGGCGGCGGGCTGCCGTCGGGGGCCTTCAGGGGCGAGTGCGGTTCAGCGCTTGGCCTTGGCCGCCTTCGGCGTGGCCAGACGGCTGCCCGTCCAGTCCTTGCCCGCACTGATGCTCTTGGTCTGGGCGAGACCGGCTGTCTGGGCAGCCTCGTTGATGTCGCTCGGCTCGACGTATCCGTCACGGCCGGTCTTCGGCGTCATCAGCCAGACCGTACCGCCGTCCTCGAGCAGACCAATGGCATCCACCAGCGCGTCCGTAAGGTCGCCGTCCTCGTCGCGGAACCAGAGCAGGACGACGTCTGCGACGTCGTCGTAGTCCTCATCGACGAGTTCCTGGCCGATAGTGGCCTCAATGCCCTCACGGAGCTCCAGCTCGACGTCGTCGTCGTAGCCGATCTCCTGGACCACTTGTCCGGGCTCGAACCCCAGGCGTGCTGCCGGGTTGGTCCGCTCCTCCGCGTGGTCCGCGGTCGCGCTCACGGGTTGCCTCCTGATCATGTTTCGGAAAATGCTGCAGCCACGCGCGTACGCGGGGCGTTGGCCGTAGTCCACACGGGAGCGGCGGATCGCGCAAGTACCCAGCGCACGAGACCGCCTAAACGGTGACGTTTCGTGCCACGTCGCCGCACTGTCGGCGGCCCCTTGCCGGAGCCCGCGCTACCGTCCACACCCTTTACGTCCTTGAACAGCTTATGCCGTTTCGGTCCGGCAATCGGAGTCGAGCAGTGTTTGGGAACACTTGCACGCCTTGGGCGTATGGTTGCGGTTTCGCCCGACCCATCCTGCCCGACGCGCCCTCCCGACGCGTCCTGCCTCCCCGGTACCCGCTGCGCCGCGGCCCATCCGGACCCTTGGGGACCGTCTCCGGGAAGCCGCCGGTTACCTTTGGGTAGAGATGACGTTTGCGCCCTCGCGGTACACGATGGGATGGCGTACGTGTACACATCCCGGGGGCGTGACTCCCTCAACCAGGCCCCGTAGCGCAGCACCGAACAGCGAAGGAACACGCGTGGCTTCCGGATCCGATCGCAACCCGATCATCATTGGCGGCCTTCCGAGTCAGGTCCCGGATTTTGATCCCGAAGAGACCCAGGAATGGCTCGACTCCCTCGACGCCGCCGTCGACGAGCGGGGCCGCGAGCGGGCCCGCTACCTCATGCTCCGGCTCATCGAGCGTGCGCGCGAGAAGCGTGTCGCCGTGCCGGAGATGCGTAGTACGGACTACGTGAACACCATCGCCACGAAGGACGAGCCGTTCTTCCCCGGCGACGAGGAGGTCGAGCGCAAGGTCCTCAACGCGACCCGCTGGAACGCGGCCGTGATGGTGTCCCGGGCGCAGCGTCCGGGGATCGGCGTGGGCGGTCACATCGCCACGTTCGCCTCCTCCGCCTCGCTGTACGACGTGGGCTTCAACCACTTCTTCCGCGGCAAGGACGACGGCCTGGGCGGCGACCAGATCTTCTTCCAGGGCCATGCCTCGCCCGGGATCTACGCCCGCGCCTTCCTGCTGGACCGGCTGAGCGAGGCGCAGCTCGACGGCTTCCGCCAGGAGAAGTCGAAGGCGCCGAACGGCCTGTCCAGCTACCCGCACCCGCGGCTGATGCCGGACTTCTGGGAGTTCCCGACCGTCTCGATGGGCCTCGGCCCGCTCGGTGCGATCTACCAGGCGCGGATGAACCGCTACATGGAGGCGCGCGGTATCGCCGACACCTCCAATTCGCACGTCTGGGCGTATCTCGGCGACGGCGAGATGGACGAGCCGGAGTCGCTCGGCCAGCTCTCCATCGCCGCCCGCGAGGGCCTGGACAACCTGACCTTCGTCGTCAACTGCAACCTCCAGCGCCTCGACGGCCCGGTGCGCGGCAACGGCAAGATCATCCAGGAGCTGGAGTCGCAGTTCCGCGGCGCCGGCTGGAACGTCATCAAGCTGGTCTGGGACCGCTCCTGGGACCCGCTGCTCGCGCAGGACCGCACGGGCATCCTGGTCAACAAGCTGAACACCACGCCGGACGGCCAGTTCCAGACGTACGCCACCGAGACGGGTGCGTACATCCGTGATCACTTCTTCGGCGACGACGCCCGGCTGCGGGACATGGTCAAGGACATGTCGGACCAGCAGATCCTGCACCTGGGCCGCGGCGGTCACGACCACCGCAAGGTCTACGCGGCGTACGCGGCGGCCAAGGCCCACAAGGGCCAGCCGACGGTGATCCTGGCGCAGACGGTCAAGGGCTGGACGCTGGGGCCGAACTTCGAGGGCCGCAACGCGACCCACCAGATGAAGAAGCTCACCGCCGAGGACCTCAAGCGCTTCCGGGACCGGCTGCACATCCCGATCGCGGACAAGCAGCTGGAGGACGGCAACCCGCCGTACTACCACCCGGGCCGCGACTCGGAGGAGATCCAGTACATGCACGACCGCCGCAAGGGTCTGGGCGGTTACGTCCCGACCCGTGTGGTGCGGGCGAAGCCGCTGGCCCTGCCCGACGACAAGGCGTACGCGAGCGCGAAGAAGGGTTCGGGTCAGCAGTCGATCGCCACCACCATGGCGTTCGTCCGCGTCCTGAAGGACCTCATGCGGGACAAGGAGATCGGCAAGCGTTTCGTGCTGATCGCGCCCGACGAGTACCGGACCTTCGGTATGGACGCGTTCTTCCCGAGCGCGAAGATCTACAACCCGCTGGGTCAGCAGTACGAGTCGGTGGACCGCGATCTGCTGCTCGCGTACAAGGAGTCGCCGACCGGCCAGATGCTGCACGACGGCATCTCCGAGGCGGGCTGTACCGCCTCGCTGATCGCCGCCGGTTCGGCCTACGCCACGCACGGCGAGCCGTTGATCCCGGTGTACGTCTTCTACTCGATGTTCGGTTTCCAGCGGACCGGCGACCAGTTCTGGCAGATGGCCGACCAGCTCGCGCGCGGCTTCGTGCTGGGCGCCACCGCCGGCCGTACGACGCTGACCGGTGAGGGTCTCCAGCACGCGGACGGCCACTCGCAGCTGCTCGCCTCGACCAACCCGGGCTGTGTCGCGTACGACCCCGCGTTCGGGTACGAGATCGGGCACATCGTCAAGGACGGCCTGCGCCGGATGTACGGCGGGACCCCGGACGAGAACGAGGACGTCTTCTACTACCTCACGGTGTACAACGAGCCGATCCAGCACCCGGCCGAGCCCGCCGACGTGGACGTCGAGGGCATCCTGAAGGGCGTGTACCGCTACAGCAGCGGCGAGAAGGGCGAGATCCCGGCCCAGATCATGGCGTCCGGTGTGGCGGTCCCCTGGGCGGTCGAGGCGCAGCGCATCCTCGCCGACGAGTGGAACGTGCGGGCGGACGTCTGGTCGGCGACCTCCTGGAACGAGCTGCGGCGCGAGGCCGTGGACGTGGAGCGGTACAACCTGCTGCACCCGGAGGAGGAGCAGCGCGTCCCGTACGTGACGCGCAAGCTCTCCGGTGCCCAGGGGCCGTTCGTGGCGGTCTCTGACTGGATGCGGTCCGTACCGGACCAGATCGCGCGCTGGGTGCCCGGTGCGTACCAGTCGCTGGGCGCGGACGGCTTCGGCTTCGCGGACACCCGCGGGGCGGCCCGCCGGTTCTTCCACATCGACGCCCAGTCGATCGTCCTGGCGGTGCTCACGGAGCTCGCGAAGGACGGGAGGATCGACCGTTCGGTGCTGAAGACCGCGGTCGACCGCTATGACCTGCTGGATGTGGCCGCGGCC
>NZ_JAFMPZ010000051.1 GCF_017353455.1 Streptomyces laculatispora | reverse complement strand
CCACACCCCCGGGCACCCCCCGCAAGTCCGCCAGACGTCGTGAACTCGGCGCGGCCGGCGCCCTGATGACCCCCTTCTTCATCCTCCTGGTGACGGTCTTCCTGATACCGGTCGCGACCGCCGTCTGGCTCAGCTTCTTCAGCGACGACCAGCCGGGGCTCGGCTTCGGTCCGGAGCGCACGGTCTTCGTCGGGCTGCGCAGCTACACCGCCGTGCTGAGCGACCCGACGTTCCTCAGCGGCCTGGGCACCGTCGTCCTGTACTGCCTGATCTACATCCCGGTGATGGTGATCGGCGCGCTCGCGCTGGCCCTGCTGCTGGACTCCGGAGTGGTGCGGCTGCGCTCCTGGGCGCAGCTCGGGCTCTTCCTGCCGCACGCCGTGCCGGGCATCATCGCCGCCGTCATCTGGCTCTACCTCTACACACCTGGGCTGAGCCCGGTGATCGACCTGCTCGGCAAGGCGGACATCACGATCGACTTCCTCGGTGTGCACACGGTGGTGCCGTCGATCGTGAACATCGCCCTGTGGAGCAATCTCGGTTACAGCATGGTGGTCTTCTACGCCGCCCTGCAGGCCGTGCCGCGCGAGGTCATCGAGGCGTCCGTCGTCGACGGTGCCGGACCGGTCCGGACCGCGCTCCAGGTCAAGACGCCACTCGTGCGCTCCTCGGTCGTGATGGTCGCGATGTTCACCCTGATCTTCGCGCTCCAGCTCTTCACCGAGCCGATGCTGCTGAGCCAGTCGACCCCGATGATCAGCTCGCGGTTCTCGCCCAGCATGTACATCTACGACGCCGCGTTCACCCGTAACAACTACGGCCTGGCCGCCGCGGCCTCGGTTGTCCTGCTGGTCCTCACGATCGCGCTCTCCTACGGCGTGACCCGCTGGACCAACCGCTCCAACGCCCCCGAGGAGGACGTCCGATGAGCGCGACGAGTCCCGGCCGCACGGCCGCCGTCCTGCGTCCCCGCCTGCTGGGCCGCTCCGTCGTCAACCTGGTCGTCGGCATCTCCGTGCTGTACACGCTGCTGCCGGTGCTGTGGCTGGTGCTCGCCTCGTCGAAGGACCGCGACGCCCTGTTCGGCAGCGACGTCCTCTCGCTCGACCACTTCTCCTTCGCGCAGAACCTCAAGGACCTCTTCGCGATGGACGGCGGTGTGTACGGGCGCTGGTACGGCAACAGCCTGCTGTACGCGGTCCTCGGCGCGGCACTCGGCGCGCTGATCAGCATCGCCTGCGGGTACGCCTTCGACAAGTACCGCTTCGCGCACAAGGAGAAGCTGTTCGGCCTGGTCCTCGCCGCGGTGATGGTGCCGCAGACCGTGCTGGCGCTGCCGCTGTACCTGATGGCGTCCGGCACCGGACTGGTCAACACCTTCTGGTCCGTGTTCATCCCGGTGCTCTTCAACCCGTTCGGCGTGTACCTGGGCCGGATATTCAGCCAGGGCTACGTGCCCGACGAGGTGCTCGAAGCGGCCCGGGTGGACGGTGCCGGGGAACTGACGACGTACTTCCGGGTCGCGCTGCGGATGCTCGGGCCGGGTCTGGTCACCGTGTTCCTGTTCCAGCTCACCGCGATCTGGAACAACTTCTTCCTGCCCATGGTGATGCTCTCCGACCAGGACCTGTATCCCGTCAGCCTCGGTCTGTACATCTGGAACAGCTCCGCCACGGTCTCGCCCGAGTACTACCCCGTGGTGATCATGGGTTCGCTGCTCGCGGTCCTGCCGCTGATCCTCGCCTTCGCGCTGCTCCAGCGCTTCTGGAAGTCGGGGCTCTCCGCGGGCGCCGTCAAGTAGCCGTACCGCCTCCACCTCATCCCCGGACCAGGAGAAAGATGCCCACCACCACCCCTGCCGCGCGGCGCCGGCCGCGCGCCGCCGTCGCGATGAAGCCGGATGCCGCGGCCGCCCTGCTGGACGCCCGGTCGCTGGACGCGCTCTCGGAGGTGTGCGACCTCGCGCCACTGCCCGTCCTCGACGACTTCACCACCGACCGGGCCCGCGCCGTGCTCGCGGACACGGAACTGCTGGTCACCGGCTGGGGCTGTCCGCCCCTCGACGAGGCGGCACTGACCGCGGCGCCCCGGCTGCGCGCCGTCGTGCACACGGCCGGAAGCGTCCGCGGGCACATCACCGAGGCCTGCTGGGAACGCGGCATCGAGGTGTCGTCGGCCGCCGCCGCCAACGCCCTGCCGGTTGCCGAGTACACCGTCGCGATGATCCTGCTCTCCGGGAAGCGGACCCTGGAACGGGCCCGCGACTACCGGGTCGAGCGCCACCGGGGCAACTGGCTGGCCACCTCCCCGCAGGTCGGCAACTACGGCCGGACCGTGGGCATCCTGTCCGCCTCGCTCATCGGCCGGCGGGTCATCGAACTGCTGCGGCCCTACGACCTCCGGGTGCTGCTGCACGACCCGTACGTCTCCGACGCCGAAGCGGCCGCGCTCGGCGTCCGGCCGGTGGGGCTCGGTGAACTGTTCGCGCTGAGCGACGTGGTGAGCGTCCACACCCCGCTGCTGCCCGCCACCCACCGGCTCGTCAGCCGTGAGCTGCTGATGTCGATGCGCCCGGACGGTGTGCTCCTCAACACCTCGCGCGGCGCCGTCGTCGACCAGGACGCGCTGACCGACGTCCTGCTGCAGAACCGTATCCGGGCGGTCCTCGACGTCACCGAGCCCGACACCCTGCCGGCCGGCCACCCCCTGTGGGACTGCGAGAACGCCCTGATCACCCCGCATCTCGCCGGCTCCCAGGGCAACGAGTGGCGGCGGCTGGTCGATCTGGCCGTGGGCGAGACCGAACGCTGGGCCGCGGGCGACGGATTCGCCCATCCCGTACGACGCGAAAGGCTGGCATTCCTCGCATGAACCGACCGCACCCGAACTCCCCGGTGGAGCTCCCCGCCGACGACCGGTCGACGAGCCCGGTCACCGGATACACCCGCGCGCACTGGGAGGCGGCGGCGGACGGACTGCTGAAGGCGGCCTGGCAGTGGGCCACCCCCGGCAGCGCGCTGCTCGACCTGCCGGGACGCCCCTCCGCGTCCGGGGTCCGCTCCGACGGCCTCGAAGGCTACGCGCGCACCTTCCTCGCCGCCGCCTTCCGGGTCGCGGGCGCGGGCGGCAAGGACCCGCACGGCTGGCTCGACCGGTACGCGGACGGGCTCGCGGCCGGAACCCGTACGCCCGGCCGGGACGACACCGAGTCATGGCCGCTGATCCGCGACCACTCCGTGTTCGGCCAGCCCATGGTGGAGTCCGCCTCGGTCGCCATCGGGCTGCGGCTCACCCGGCCATGGCTCTGGGACCGGCTGGACCCGGCGGTGCAGGACCGCGCCGAGGAGTGGCTGCGCGGCGCCCTGCGGCACACCCCCGCGCCGAACAACTGGTACCTGTTCCCCTACTCGGTGGCCGGTTTCCTGGAGTCGGTGGGCCGCGGCGACGCGGAGACGGCCCGTGCGCGGGAGCGGGCACTCGACCTGCTGGAGAGCTGGTACCGCGGTCAGGGCTGGTACGCGGACGGCGACGGCCGCGCCTTCGACCACTACAACGGCTGGGCGCTGCACCTCTACCCGGTACTGGACGCCCATCTGTCGGGTGACTCCGAGCTGTCCGCGCACTACGGGGCACGGCTGCGCGAGCACCTGGAGAGCTTCTCGCTGCTGTTCGGCGGGGACGGTGCGCCGATCCACTTCGGCCGTTCGCTGTCCTACCGCTTCGCGGCCGGTTCGGCCGTCGGACTCGGCGCGCTGACCGGGCACACCCCGCTCGCTCCGGGCACGTCGCGGCGGGTGATCAGCGGGGCGCTGCGCTACTTCCTGGACCGCGGCGCGACCGGCACCGACGGGCTGCTGAGCCTGGGCTGGCACGGGACGCACGACGCGACGCTCCAGCCCTACTCGGGTCCGGCCTCCCCCTACTGGGCGTCCAAGGCCTTCGTCTCGCTGCTCGCCCCGGCGGACCACCCGCTGTGGACGGCCACCGAGGAGCCGGCCCCGAGCGAGGGGCCCGACCGGGTGCTCGCACTGCCCGCGCCGGGACTGCTCGTCCAGTCGACGCGGGCGGACGGGATCGTCCGGCTGCACAACCACGGAAGCGACCATGTCCGGCCGCACGAGGGCGAGTCGGCGGTGCAGGACGATCCGCTGTACAGCCGGCAGTCGTACTCGACGGTCACCGGCCCGACGGCGCGCGGGAACGCTGCCGACAACCATCTCGCCGTCGTCGTCGACGGGGCCCGCAGCGGCCGCCGTGCCATCCGCCCGCTGGGCGCGGGCGGCGGCGACGGCTGGGGCTGGGCCGCCTCCTGGCACCGCCCCGTGTTCGCCGGCGGTGCGCCGATGGTGCCGGGGCTGCGGGTGGAGAGCGTGACCGTGGTCCGCGGCCGGTACGAACTGCGGGTGCACCGGGTGCTGGGTGCCCCGCCCGGCGCCCGGGTGGAGCAGACGGGCTGGGCGACCGGTCCCGGGTCCGCGGTGGCGTCGGCCCTGCACGGTCTGCACGGCTGGGAGTCACAGGACGAGGTACGGGCACCGCAGGGCACGGCGTACACGCCCTGGGCGGTGCTGCCCCGGCTGGGGGCGGAGGCGGAGGGCACGGTGCTCCTGGCCGCGCTCGCCTCGCTCACCGCGGAGCCCGGCGCGGCCGTGCTCGACGCGGTGGTGAGCGGGGTGAACGCCGACGGGGACACGGTCGAGGTGTGCTGGGCCGAGGACGCGGCGACGACCCGCATCGGATTCGGGCCGGTGGAGGTGACGGTCGAACACGGCTGAGGACGGAACGGGGACGGTACGGGGGTGCGCGGTGGCGCACCCCCGCCTCCTCATACGTCCGTGCGGATCACGACGGCCAGGGTGCGGGGGCCGTGTACGCCCTCCACCCGTTCCAGTTCGATGTCGGAGGTGGCCGACGGTCCGCTGATCAGCGTCGTCGGCCGCTCGGGCACCAGCTCGGCCACCGCCTCCGGAACGCCCACCCGCACGGTCGACAGATCGACGACACAGACATGGAGATCGGGCACCAGGGACAGCGCGCGACGCCCCTGGTCGGGCGATCCGTCCAGGAAGATGGTGCCGGTCTCGGCGCAGCTGACGGCCGACGCCGTGACGACGCCGTCGAGGGCGTCCAGCCGCGGCGGAGGAATATCGGCGGAGTCCTGCCGCACCTCGCCGTCGTAGGCGGTGAGCCATTGCGGGTCGAGTCCGGCGGGCACCCCGATCCTTTGGGCGCCCCGCTCCCGCAGCACCTCGGCGATGACCTCGGCGGTCCGGTCGGCGGTGCAGGGGTGGACCTGGGCCTTGTAGTCGACGAGCCGGTCGGTGAACAGGGCCAGGCGCTCCGCGTCGGGGAGGGTACGGCCGGTGCGGTAGGCGCGCGGGACCGGGGTGTCGGCGGCGGGCGCGAGGGCCAGGGCGTCCCGGACGCGGCCGAGCACCGTTTCGCGAGCGGTCGTCACTTCTCCTCCTCCTGCTGGTTGCGCGTGTGTTCGTCGGCGGCCGCCCGCATCGTCGCCGCGCCCTCGGCCGAGGAGAGCCAGGAGCGGAAGGTCTGCTTGGGCGGGGCCGGGGTGTCCCGGCTGTCGCTCCAGCCGTTGAACGGCGGCGGCAGGTGGGAGATCTTCTGGTCCCGTCCGGCGATGACGCGGCCGATCCCCGATGCCTTCTGCGCGGCGGTGAAGAGCTTCGGCTTCCTCATCACTCCGGCCGCGGCCTTCATGGCGAGTTTCTCGGCCGTGGTGCCGGACTGCTCGGTGTGCTGGTGGCGCAGCTCGACCAGCAGCGACGGGATGTCGATCTTGACCGGGCAGGCGTCGAAACAGGCCCCGCAGAGGCTGGAGGCGTACGGCAGCGAGCTGTTGGGATCGTCCTTGGCGGCGTGCATTCCGGCGAGCTGCGGGGTGAGGACGGCGCCGATCGGCCCGGGGTACGTCGATCCGTAGGCGTGGCCGCCGGCGCGTTCGTACACCGGGCAGACGTTGAGACAGGCCGAGCAGCGGATGCAGTTGAGCGCCTCGCGGCCGATCCGGTCCGCGAGCGCGGCGGTGCGTCCGTTGTCCAGGAGCACCAGGTGGAAGGTCTGCGGCCCGTCGCCGGGGGTGACTCCGGTCCACATCGACGTGTACGGGTTCATCCGTTCGCCGGTGGAGGAGCGCGGCAGCAGTTGCAGGAAGACTTCCAGGTCCTGGTAGCGCGGCAGCACCTTCTCGATGCCCATGACGGTGATCAGGGTGTCGGGCAGGGTCAGGCACATCCGCCCGTTGCCCTCCGACTCGACGACGGACAGGGTGCCGGTCTCGGCGATGCCGAAGTTGGCTCCCGACACGGCGACCTTCGTCGTCATGAACTTCTCGCGCAGATAGGCGCGGGCCGCGGCGGCGAGATGCGCGGGAACATTGTCCAGCGACGGGTCGACGCCCGGGATCTCCTTGAGGAAGATCTCCCGGATCTCGTCCCGGTTGCGGTGGATCGCGGGCACCAGGATGTGCGAGGGCTTGTCGTGGGCGAGCTGCACGATGAGCTCGGCGAGGTCCGTCTCGTACGGGGTGATGCCGATGGATTCGAGGTGCTCGTTGAGACCGATCTCCTGGGTGGCCATCGACTTGACCTTGATGACCTCCTGACTCCCGGTCTCCTTGACCAGCCGCGCCACGATCTCGTTGGCCTCGGCGCCGTCCCGTGCCCAGTGGACCGTGCCGCCGCGTTCGGTGACCTTGCGCTCCAGCTCCTCGAGGAGCTCGGGGAGCCGGTTCATGGTGTCGGTCTTGATGGCCGATCCCGCGTCACGCAGCTCCTCCCAGTCGGGCAGCTCGCCGGTGACGTTGAGGCGCTTGGCGCGGATGGTGTGGGTGGCCCGGCCGAGATTGCGGCGCAGCTGTTCGTTGCCCAGGTCGTCGTGGGCCGCCGCGGGGAACGTCCGGTCGCCGCGCAGATTGCCCGTTCCGTACGGGGAGCGGGGCGGCGTCGCGGGCATGCCGAGAAAGGTGCTGCTCATCGGGCGGCCTCCATCGGGAGATGCGGCGAGGTGCGGGTGGCGGAGAGGATCTGCGCCAGGTGCAGGGTGCGGGTGCCGGAGCTGATCCGGGAGAGCCCGCCGCCGATGTGCATCAGACACGACGAGTCGCCGGCGGTGCACACATCGGCCCCGGTGGTGGCGATGTTGCGCATCTTGTCCTGGAGCATCGCGGTCGACGTGTCGGCGTTCTTCAGGGCGAAGGTGCCGCCGAATCCGCAGCAGGCGTCGGCCTCGGGCAGCTCGACCAGGTCGATCGAGTCGACGGCCCGCAGCAGCCGCAGCGGCTTCTCACCGACTCTGAGCATGCGCAGGGAGTGACAGGTGGGGTGGTACGTCACCCGGTGCGGGAAGTACGCGCCGACATCGGTGGCGTCCAGCACGTCGACGAGGAACTCCGAGAGCTCGTACGTCTTCGCCCTGACGGTGGCGACACCCGCGCGCAGCGCCGCGTCGCCGTACCGTTCGGCGATGAGCTCGTGCTGGTGGCGGACCGAGCCGGCGCACGATCCCGACGGCATGACGACGGCCTCGATGGAGGCGTCACCGAACTGCTCGGCGAAATTGCGCACCAGCGGGACGGGTTCGCGCTGGTAGCCGGTGTTGACATGCATCTGGCCGCAGCAGGTCTGCCCCGGCGGGAACACCACGTCGTGTCCCAGGCGTGCCAGCAGCACCGCGGTGGATTTCACCGCCTCGGGGAAGAGCGTGTCTCCCAGACAGGTGGCGAAGAGTCCGATGCGCATGGGTCTCCCCGATCATTTCTCTGCGTGATGTTCGGCGCTTTTTATGGTCCGACCATACTATCCTCAAGCCGGAACCGGAAAGAGGCCGACGCGCGCGGCGGACGGCTGATCCCCGCTCGCGCCACTCCACGCAAAAGCCGCCGCGGCGCCCGGGGCAGCGGGCATCGCGACGGCTCGGGTCAGGCGTCAGGCGTCAGGCGGTGGACGTCAGGCGGTGGGCTTCTCGTCGACCAGCGTGCCGTGCAGTCCACGGATGTGCGCCTCGACGGCATCGGCCGCCCGCACCCCCTCGCCCGCGCGCACCAGGCGCAGCAGCTCGATGTGGTCGGCGTTGAGCGCGGCGGCCGTGGCCGGCCAGTCCTCCGCCGCCTCCAGGGCGCGCAGGATCAGCGGCCGGACCGACTCCCGCACCGCGGAGGTGAGGGTGGAGGTCAGCTCGTTGCCGGAGCTGCGGGCGATCCTGACGTGGAACCGGGTGTCCAGGTCGTTGAACTCCGGCACCTCGACATCCGGCTCCCCCATCCGTACGACCAGCGCCTCGGCCTCGTCCAGATCGGCCGCGGAGGCGTGCCGTGCGGCGGCCTCGAAGCTGGACCGCTCCAGGGCCACGCGCGCTTCCAGCACGTCCTGAAGGCTGTAACTGCCGAGGGCGAAGTGGAGTCGGAGCAGCCGGCCGAGGGCGCCTTCGGGGTTACGGACGATCCGCGCCCCGGCGTCCGGGCCCCGGCCCGGCTGGGCCACCAGGACGCCGATGGTCTCCAGCACCCGCAACGCCTCGCGCAGCGCCGACCGGCTCACGCCGAGGACCGGCGCGAGCTCCCGTTCGGGCGGCAGCCGGTCGCCGGCCTTGAGCTCGCCGGCGAACACCCGCTGCTCGATGCTCTGGAGCACCAGCTCATGCGTGCGCGACTGCCGTACCGGCTGCCATTCGACGGGCATCCGTCACCCCCTGCCGCGGCCGGAGCCGTTCCCCGGGCCGGCCGCTCTTGTCCGAATCTCCAACTATGTCACACATGGCATGTGGTCGGACCAGAACAGACGCCGCCCCCTGTGGGCGTCCCTCAGTACGTCACGACGATGCGCCGGGCCACACCGTCCACCCGCACCTGGCCGCCGTAGGGAATGATCAGCTGAGGGTCCGTGTGGCCCAGGTCGACATCGAGGACGGCCATGGTCCCGGGGGCGTACTCCGCCAACGCCCGGAGCACCGACTGCCGTTGCAGCACCCGGTACTCCTCCCCCGCCTCGGCTCCCAGCGGACTGTCGAAGGACCAGTTCTTCGCCCGCGCCATCAGCAGCGCCGGGAACTGCTTCAGGAGTCCCCGCTCCCCCATGTTCCGCAGGATCTGGTAGACCGCGTCGGCACCGGGCATCTCCTCCGACGTTTCGAGGAACAGCACCCGGCCCGCGTACGCGGCCGCGGGCAGTATCTCCCGGTCCGCCATCAGCAGCCAGGACAGGATCTCCAGATTCCCGCCCCAGCTCGCCCCCTGGACCACCCGGCCGGCGTTGTGCCAGATCCAGTCGTCGGCGGGCAGCATGCCGGGTTCGCGGTCGAAGGTCCGCGGATCCTCCCAGCGGTCATTCACGCTGCCGGTCTCCTTCGCCGGGGTGAGCTCGCGGGCATCGTGGGTGAAGAGCGCCGCCCGCAGCGAGTCGGCCGTCAGGGGGTGCATCGCGCCCGGGCGTCCCAGCTCGACCATCACCGATCCGCCGTGGTAGGCGACGATGCCCAGATTCCCGAGGAACACCAGCAGATTGGTGCAGTCGCTGTAGCCGAAGAACGGCTTGGGGTTGGCCCGCAGCAGCTCCCGGTCCAGGTACGGCAGCACGGTGATCTGGTCGTCTCCGCCGATGCTGGAGATGACGGCCTTGATCGCGGGGTCGGCGAAGGCCGCGTGGATGTCGGCGGCCCGCTCCTGGGGCGATGAGCCCATCTTCCGGGTGCTCGGGTACTCCACCGGTTCCAGCCCGTACTCCTCGCGGAGTCTGCGCAGTCCCAGCTCGAACGGGAGCGGAAGGATGCCGGGAAGCCCGGATGAGGGGGACAGCACGGCGACGCGGTCACCGGGCCGGGGCTTGGCGGGATAGCTGGGGGTCGTCATTTCAGGAGCCTAGACGGCACGCCGCCGGTCGGCCGCCGAATACCCGTGTGACTAGGGGGCGTTGACCGGTGTGCCCTGGTGGAAGTACAGCCGCCAGCGCGAATCCGTCCGCCGCCAGATCGAATTGCGCCGCACTGTAAGGCCGTTGCTCTCCGTCGTGAACGTCAGGTGGACGAGGCCGGGGGCCAGCAGTGCGCCGGACATGCCGGTGGCGGCGATCGGGGCGGGGGCCTCCTCGCCGACGGCGGAGGTGACGACGAGGACCGACGCTCTGTCATAGCGCCGCCCGGACGCACCGAACTCGGTGAACTCCTGGTCGAGGAGTTCGGTCACCGCGTCGGGCGAGGCCCGCACCTGCGGATCGAGCAGCCGCAGCTCCCCCTCGACGGCGGCCCGCACGGACCGCTCCTCGTCATCGTTTCCACTCATGCGGAAACCCTAAAGCCCTTCGTCCGGATCGCCGTGGGCCCGCACGGCTGTTTCCGGTGCGGTCAGGCCAGGACCAGCAGGTCCATCCAGCTGACGGCCGGCCGGTCCGGCTCCTGCTCCGCGGCCCGCCGCAGCCGCCGCATCCCGCACGCGAACTCCTCATCAGTGAGGGCCCGGAGCTTCGCATCGGTGTCCCGCCGGATCCGGTCGGCGAAGCCGGACAGGCTCGGTGCACTCTCCTGCGGCACCGCGTGCAGCGCGACCCGGGTGAAACCGGCGGCGCCGAACGCCGCGCAGGTCTGCTCGACGGTCGGATAGCCGTCGACGATGCGCGCGGTCCCGGGGAAGAACCGCACCCGCAGGTCCCGCGTGCACCGGCCGGGAAACGAGTTGCGGATCAGCACCGGCGCCCCCGGCTTCAGCGCCCTGCGTATCTCCCGTGCCGCGGCGGGCAGATCGTCGATGTGGTGGACGACCGAGCCGAGCCAGGCGGCGTCCGCGCATCCGTCCGGCACCGGCAGCGCCTCGGCCCGGCCGTCCAGCACCTCGATGTCCGCGGTCCGCGGGATCAGCGCGCGCATGGCGGCGGCCGGCTCCACCGCCAGCACCCGCACCCCGAACCAGTCGGCGAACGCGGCCGAGAAGGCCCCCGTACCGGCCCCGACATCCAGAACAACCTCCCCCGGCGCCAGCGGTACCTCGGCTGCGACGGCCGCACGCCATGCGGTGAGCCCGTCGCGCGGTATCTCCCGGGCGATCCGGTACTCCTCGGCGAACCGACGGTCTGGAGCAGTCGCTTCCATGTGCCCTCAATCCTGCCGTGGCCGACGGACCGGGCGAACCGCTGCCGCAGGACCACCGCGCTCCGTCGCGGATGCTAGCGAGCTTCGTCATCAATTGTCTAGACCAGAATCAGGTCCGGAGCAGGGCCGGAACCGCTCATCCAGCTCATCCGGTTCATCGGATTCTCACGCAACCCGGCTACGGTGGCTGCCGTGACGCAGACGAGCCCGCCCGGCTGGCATCCAGACCCCGGGTACACAGGATTTGGCCCCATCCAGGAACGCTGGTGGGACGGCAGTCAGTGGACCGATCACCTCCGCGTGCCACCGGCGACCGCGCGCAGCCGCCGGATACGCATCGGTGCCGGCATAACCGCCGGTGTGGTGCTGCTCGCCGCCATCGGCGGTGGCGTGTACCTGCTGGCCGACGACTCCGGCAAGAAGACGGACACGGCCACCGCACCGTCCGCCTCGCCCTCCCCTGCGCCCAGTCGTCAGCCCGGCGCACCGGGCGGCAGCGGTGGCGATGGCGGCGGGAACGAGAGCCCCGAGCAGCAGCAGCCGCAGACCGAGGACGGTTACGCGACGGACCTGGCGAGCGGAATCAGCATCCCGGTCCCTGACGGCTGGAAGGGCGAGTCGGGCATGGGCGCGGGGGTGACCACAGGTTCGTACGCCTGCCCCGGGGACACCAAGCAGAAGTGTGTCCGCGGCGGAGTGTTCTCCGTCCCGGCCAAGGCGCTGAAGCTGAACACCACGACCGCGAGGGCCACGGCCGAGAAGGACATCGCCGCCAACGCGAAGGACTCGTACGGCGAGCAGATCTACGGCGGCATCACCTCGCACCAGGAGCTGAAGTCCGAGCCGGTCACCGTCGCCGGCCAGAAGGGCTACCGGGTGCGCTGGAAGGTCGTGACGAAGAACGGCGACGACGGGTACGTCGAGTCGCTGGCCTTCCCCGCCCCTCGGGCCGAGAACATGCTGGTCGTCGTCCGTTCGGGCTTCGACATCAACACCAAGGCACCGGCCCTGTCCGTCCTGGACGACATCACCAAGGGCATCAAGGCCGCCTCGGGCACGGGTTCCGGCCCCGGCACCACGGCATAGCCACTGCCGCCGGGGCGGCCCGGGTGAGTACCCGGGCCGCCCCGGACTGAGTACGCCGCCCGATCCCGCACCGGTCCGTCGCTGCTCGAATGGGACCATGGCTCCCGACGCACCGCGCCCCCGCATGCAGCACGTCACCAGTGCCGGCACCACGCTGGCCGTCACGCTGGCTCCGCTGGTGATCGGGGTCCTGCTGGCCCGGACGATGGCCCTGGACCCCCATACGCCGGTGAACGCACTGATCACCCGGGGTGGCCGGGGCGCGGGCATCTCGCCCGCCGAGTGGCGCGGCTGCGGCCAAAACGCGCTCCGGCGGTGCCGCAGGACATGGCAGCCCCGAACCGGCCGCAGTCGGCCCGGGGAACTCGCTGCCAGTACCCCGGCGCCGGCCCGGGGGCCCTCCCGCGGCCGTACTCAGCCGATCCGGTAGACGAACGAGGGCCACGGCTCCCCCGTCACCCGCTGCCAGGCCTGCCGGATTCCTTCCGGTTCCCGGGCGCGCGCACGGGCGAACGCGGTGACGCAGGCCGCGTGCACGTCACTGCGTCCGGTGCGCCCGGTGAGCCGGTGGATACGGTCCAGAGCCGCCGCGGCCTCGGTCGCGCGGCCCGCGTCGAGGTGGACGTCGACCGCCGCGCCCAGAGCGGCGGCGAGCCCCGACAGCGCGGCGTCCAGATCTGCCGCGTACCGCTTGCGGCCTCCCGTCTCCATGAGCGCCCGCAAAATGGTCTCGGCCTCCGTGAAGCAGGCCTCCGCCTCCTCTTCGTCCCCGGTGCGGTGCAGGGCCCGGCCGAGGAGCCGCAGCCGCTGGGCGATCCGTGACCGGTGCTCCTGACCGTCGGGTTCCGCCGAACGCCGCGTGATCTCCAGCGCCTCGCGGGCGGCGGCCACCGAGCCGTCGCCTGAGTCCGTACGAGACAGATGGGCACTGAGCGCGGCCAGCGTCCGGGCCAACTCCGGCTCGTGGGGCGGCGGGATCACGTTCGGCGGCACGCCGGTACAACGCCACACTGCGCTCGGCGGCTGCCACGGACTCGCTGAAATCTCCGTCCCGCGCATGGCACAGGGCGAGACCGTCGAGGGCCTCGGCGAGCGCCGGCTCGTAGACATCCGGACTGGAGATGGCCAACCGGGAGCAGCGGGCGGCGAGTTCACGCAGCACGACCCGTTCCTCGTCGTGATCCTCCAGCCTGTCGAGGTGGTGCGAGAGGCACCGAAGGGCGATCACGAGCCGCGGCTCACCGGCTGCGAGGTCGTACACGATCATGGCGCGACAGGCCGCCACCGCCTCCGTGGCCGTCTCGCGCGCCCGGTCGACTTCACCGGTGGAGCCCAGGCACCAGGCCAGGTCGCTGAGCAACCGGGCGTGCAGGGACAGGCCTTCCGGGTTGAGCCGGGGCAGCACCACGCCGGTGCGCTCCCGTGCCTCGTCGCCCGCCTCGATCGCTTCGTCGAACCGGGCGAGCGTGCGCAGCACGCCGGTCAGCTCGACCAGCGTCCGCGTGTACAGCAGTTCCACGGGGAGTCGCCGCCACGGGGACAACTCCCTTATCAGGGCGACACATCGCCGGTAGACATCGGCGGACTCCGCCGGCCGTCCGGCCCACTCCAGCACGCATGCGTATGCGCGCAGCGCCTGGGCCCGGCTGCCCGACGAGCGGCCGACCGGACCCGTCGCGACGCCCCCGTACGCATCCGCATGTTCACGGGCGACCACCAGCGCCTCGTCGAGTCTGCCGACCCCCGCAAGCGCGAAGGTGAGCGTCACCCGGCGGTCGACGGCCGGCGTCCTGAGCGCGCGGGCCTCGGGAACGGCCAGGGACTCCTCCACCGCGGCGAGCGCCTCCGCGTACCGCCCCGCCTGACGCAGCAGTTCGCCACGCAGCGCGAGGGATCGGGCCAGCCGGCGCCGGTGGCCGCCGACGGAACGCCGGCCGGTGGCCGGGGCACGGAACAGGGCGACCGCTTCCCCGCTCCACTTCAGTCGACTCGCCAACGGCTGCGGAGGGATGAGCAACGTACGGGGCGACGAGCAGCGCCGGAGTGCGGCCCCGAGTAACGCGGGGCCCGGCCGGAGCCCGGCCCCGGCCGCAAGACGCAGCACCGGCAACAGTGCCCGGGCGACCCCCATGGACTCGCCTCCGTCTCTGTGTGAATGGCGTAGCGAACGTAGTAATGACAGCGGGGGACGCCTCTTGGTTCCCTTCGCCGTGACACGGATCCGCCCCCGACGGCTAAGGCCGGGCAACGGCATCGGCTTCCCGGGAAATCCGCTTCTCTCCCCCGTACCCGCTTCCCTAGACTCGCCACGAACTCGCGCGCCGCCATCACGGCATGGCGCGCACCGTGACCAGTGAGGGGAGACCTGCCGTGCGCTACCGCACCGCTGTCGTCGTTCCCCTGTCGCGGTACGAGGTGATCCTGGTGTCTACCTCCGCCCGGCGTCGGCTGCGCGGCCGGCCCCGGACACCCGTGACGAACAGCTGAGCCCTGTCCGTTCATTGACGAACCGTCATCGCCGCGGCGCCCTGTGCGGCGCGCCGCTGCCAAGGGTTCCGCGGGCCTGGACACAGGCCTCCTCGTCCGGGCATCGCGCCGTCTTCTTCCGGATCACCCCGAAAGGCCACGGACCGTGCGTACCGAACTGCACCGTCATCTCACCAGCGCACTGAGCGGCGTTCGCAACCTGGGCATCCTCGCCCATGTCGATGCCGGCAAGACCACCGTCACCGAACGGATCCTCTACGCCACCGGCACCACCCACAAGCGCGGCGAGGTCCATGACGGGACGACCATCACCGACTTCGACCCGCAGGAGCGCGACCGGGGCATCACCATCTTCGCCGCTGCGGTGAGTTGTACGTGGGCGGACCACCGGATCAATCTGATCGACACTCCGGGACACGTCGACTTCGCCGACGAGGTCGAGCGTTCGCTGCGGGTGCTCGACGGTGCGATCGCGGTGTTCGACGCAGTCGCGGGCGTGGAGCCGCAGAGCGAGTCGGTGTGGCGCCAGGCCGACCGGCACGCCGTGCCGCGCATCGCGTTCGTCAACAAGCTCGACCGCGTCGGCGCCGACCTAGACGCGGCGGTCGCGTCGATCCGGGAGCGGCTGCACACGGTCCCGTTGGTGGTCCAGCTTCCGGTCGGGGACGAGGAGCGGTTCACCGGAGTGGTGGATCTGCTGCGCATGCGGGCACTGCTCTGGACCGATGGCTGTGACACGTACGAGGAGGGGGAGGTCCCCGAAGCGCTGCGGGAGGAGGCACAACGGCGCCGACGGCTGCTGGAGGAGACGGTGG
Source organism: Streptomyces laculatispora (assembly GCF_017353455.1). Classification (GTDB taxonomy): domain Bacteria; phylum Actinomycetota; class Actinomycetes; order Streptomycetales; family Streptomycetaceae; genus Streptomyces; species Streptomyces laculatispora. Next base: position 38,330 of record NZ_JAFMPZ010000051.1, on the reverse strand, counting down.
CGGAGCTCCACCCGGTCGCCCTGGAGGAGTTCTGCGCGCGGTCCACGCTCTGCGCGCGGACGCTGGCCGAGGCGTTGCGCGATCTGACCCGTACCGGTGAAGGGGTCGTCGTGCTGTGCGGTTCGGCCTACCGCAACCGCGGTATCGAGCCGCTGCTGGAGGCCGTCGTGGCCTATCTGCCCTCCCCGCTGGACGTGCCACCGGTGCGCGGCACACTCGGCGGCGAAGTGCGGGAGCGAGCCGCCGATCCGGCGGCTCCGCTCGCCGCGCTGGCGTTCAAGGTGACCGCGACCGCGACGGGCCGGCTGACCTATCTGCGGGTGTATTCGGGCACGCTCAGGAAGGGGGAGACGGTGCTGGACGCGGGCGCCCGGCGCAGCGAGCGTGTCGGCCGCATCCTGCGGGTCCAGGCGGACCGGCACGTCGATGTGGACGAGGCGGTGGCCGGGGACATCGTCGCGGTGATCGGTCTCAAGGCCGCCCGGGCCGGCGCCACTCTGTGCGCGCCGGGTGCCCCGTTGGTCCTCGAACCGCCCACCGTGGCGGATCCGGTCGTGTCGGTCGCGGTCGAGGCCGGCCGGAGCACCGACACGGAGCGGCTGATGTCCGCACTGGCGCGGCTGGCCGAGGAGGACCCGTCGCTGGCGGTGCGGACGGACCCCGAGACGGGTCAGACGGTGCTCTCGGGCATGGGCGAACTCCACCTGGAGGTGGCGGCGGAGAAGATCCGCCGCGCCCACGGGCTGGAGGTCCGGGTCGGCCGGCCGCAGGTCGCCTTCCGGGAGACGGTCGTGCGCGGTGTGTCCGCTCTGGTGTACCGGCACGTCAAGCAGGACGGAGGGGCCGGGCAGTTCGCCCATGTCGTTCTCGACGTCGAACCGTTGGAGTCGACCGACGGTCAAGACGGCGCGGGCGGGGCGGAGTTCGTGTTCCGCTCGGCCGTCGTCGGCGGCCGGGTGCCGCAGGAGTACGTCCGGGCGGTGGCGGCCGGCTGCCGGGACGCCCTGGTCGAGGGTCCCGTCGGCGGGCATCCGGTGACCGGGGTGCGGGTGACGCTGACCGACGGCGCCACCCATCCCAAGGACTCCTCGGAGATGGCGTTCCGCACCGCCGGGCGGTTCGCGCTCCGGGAGGCGCTGCGCGCCTGCGCGATGGTGCTGCTGGAACCGGTGGCCGAGGTCACGGTCACCGTGCCCGACGACGCCGTCGGCGGGGTGCTCGGTGACCTGGCCGCACGGCGTGGCCAGGTGTCCGGTACCACCGCGCGGCCCGGTACGGCGGTGATCACGGCGACGGTGCCGCTGGCCGAACTGTTCGGCTACGCGACCCGGCTGCGCAGCCGGACCCAGGGCCGGGGGACGTTCACCACCCGGGCCACGGGCTATGCCCCGGCACCGAACACGGTGTCGGGCCCGGCACCGGCCCGGTAGTCCTCGGTACCGGTCCCGTGTGCGGGCAGCCTCCGGGCTGCCCGCACACGGGACGGCGGGGTCAGAGCACGGGGACGGGGAAGGTCGGGTACTCCACCCCGGAGACGTGCTGGACGACCCGGACGACCTGGCAGGAGTAGCCGAACTCGTTGTCGTACCAGAGGTAGAGGATCGCGTTGTCCCCATCGACCTGAGTGGGCCCGGCATCGACGATGGAGGCATGGCGCGAGCCGATGAAGTCGCTGGAGACCGCGTCCGGGGCGGTGGTGAAGTCGATCTGGCGCTTGAGCGGCGACGTGAGCGACACCTCGCGGAGGTGGTCGAGGACCTCGGTGCGGGTGGTCTCGCGCCCGAGCTTCAGGCTGAGGATCGCGATCGAGACGTCCGGCACCGGTACCCGGATCGAGCTGCCGGTGATCGTCGCGTCGAGGTCGGGCAGCGCCTTGGCCACGGCGGACGCCGCACCGGTCTCGGTGATGACCATGTTGAGCGGCGCCGAGCGGCCGCGGCGGTCGGAGCTGTGGTAGTTGTCCAGCAGGTTCTGGTCATTGGTGAACGAGTGGATCGTCTCCACGTGACCGCGCAGGACGCCGTACTCGTCCGCCATCGCCTTCAGCGGCGGGACGATCGCGTTGGTGGTGCAGGAGGCACAGGAGATGATCTGCTCGTCCGGCTTGATCATGTCGTGGTTGACGCCATGAACGACATTGGGGACGTCGCCCTTGCCCGGCGCGGTGAGCACGACCTTGGCGACGCCGGGGCGCAGGTGCTGCGACAGGCCCTCGCGGTCGCGCCACCGGCCGGTGTTGTCGATGAGGACGGCGTCCTTGATCCCGTACGCCGTGTAGTCCACCGTCGTCGGGTCGTCAGAGTAGATCACCTTGATCTCGTTGCCGTTGGCGATGATCTTGTTGTTCGCCTCGTCAACGGTGATCGTGCCCTGGAACTGTCCGTGGATCGAGTCGCGGCGCAGCAGTGAGGCGCGCTTGACGATGTCCTGGCCCGCCGCCTTGCGGACGACGATGGCACGCAGCCGCAGGCCGTTGCCGGAGCCCGCCTTCTCGATGAGCAGCCGGGCGAGGAGGCGGCCGATGCGGCCGAATCCGTAGAGGACGACATCGCGCGGCTCGCGGCACTCGATCTTGTCGGCCCCCGTGGCGCCGGCGACGGCCCCGGCGGTGAACTCCGCCATGGACAGACCGCGGTCGTCGGTCCGGTACATCGCGGCGAGCATCCCGATGTCGATCTGGGAAGGGCCGAGATCGAGGGTGGTGAGAGCCTTCAGGAACGGCAGCGTCTCGGTGACCGAGAGCTCCTCACCGGCGATCTGCCGGGCGAACCGGTGGGTCTTGAGGATGCTGACCACCGACTTGTTCACCAGGGAGCGGCTGTGCAGCAGGACGGTGACGTCCCGCTCCCGGTGCAGCTTCCCGATGATCGGGATCATCGACTCCGCGATCTCCTCGCGGTTCTTCCAGTTGGTGAACGAGTCGTCATTGACAGTCACAGGTTTATCTTTCGAGCTAGGAGGCGCTCATATGGTAACCCGCTGCTGTTTTGATCATTCAAACGGTGTCGCCCCGGGGCCGCGCCCAGGCCGCAGACAGCCTCAGCCGCGTACACACGGCAGACATGAACTCGTCACACACAAGGTGGAATGCTCGCCCAACTCACCTGGTTTCGACATGACATGACTGTTGGAGTAGCAATCAGCCCGACCGACGCCGACAACCAGATCGACGCCACCGTGCGCCTTGCCCAGGAGGCCGCGGCCGCGGGGCTGCGGTCCGCCTGGTTCGGGCAGACCTTCGGGGCGGACTCTCCCCAGCTCGCTGCGATCGTCGGGCGGGAAGTGCCGGGCATCGACGTGGGCACGTCCGCGATCCCCGTCTTCGGCCGCCACCCGCTGCTCGTCTCCAGCCAGGCCCAGACCGCGCAGGCGGCCACGCACGGCCGCTACCACCTCGGACTCGCGCTCGGCACCAAGCTGCTGACCGAGGCGGGCTTCGGCATCCCCTTCGAGCGGCCCATCGCCCGGCTGCGGGAGTTCCTCACCGCTCTGAGGCAGCTCACCGAGACCGGCAGCGCGGACTTCCACGGCGAGCTCCTCACCGCGACCACACCGGCCCCCGCGCGTGTGCCCGGAGCGGAGGCGGGCGTGCCGCTGCTCGTCGCCGCGATGGGCCCGCAGGCGCTGCGCGTGAGCGGCGAGCTGGCCGACGGGATCCTGCCCTATCTCGCCGGGCCCCGGGCCCTGGCCGAGCACATCGTCCCGGCGGTGACCTCGGCCGCGCGGAACGCGGGCCGTCCCGCGCCCCGGATCGTGGCGCTCGTGCACGGCGTGGTCACCAGTGATCCCGACGCCGCACGCGAGACGGCCGCCGGACAACTCGCGTTCTACGAGCAGATCCCCTCCTACGCACGGGTCGTGGAACTGTCCGGCGGCCGGCGCGCCGCCGACGTGGCCGTGATCGGCGACGAGCGGACGGTCGCCGCCGAGGTGCAGCGATACCGGGACGCCGGGGCAACGGAGGTGGTGTTCTCGGGGACGGACCTGGCCGGGGACGCCGGCCGGCGCCGGACCTGGGAGCTCCTGGGGGAGCTGGCCGGCTGACGGCGTCAGCGGGGCGGGGCCGTGGTGCGACCGGCGTCGAAGCGGCACCGGAACCGACACATTGTTATGACATATATACGTACAGAGCTTGAGTCGAATGTGCTGCATACTGACTCCGTGGCACAACGTCTTGAGGAGCCCGACATGGAGTCGATCACCAGGCTGATCACCATCGACCGGAGCAGCCCGGTGCCGCTGTACTTTCAGGTCGCACAGCAGCTTCAACAACTCATCGAGTCCGGCACGTTGGCACCGGGAACGCGGCTGGAGAACGAGATCGCCCTGGCGGACCAGTTCGGGCTCTCCCGCCCCACCATGCGCCAGGCCATGCAGCATCTGGTGGACAAGGGGCTGCTCGCACGCAAGCGGGGCGTGGGCACCCAGGTCGTCAACAACCGGGTACGCAGGCAGATCGAGCTGACCAGCCTGTTCGAGGACCTCAAACGCGACGGCCGGCGGCCGCGCACCACGTTGCTGTCCATGCAGACCGTGCCCGCCTCCGCCGAGGTCGCGGCCGCCCTCAAGCTCGAACCCGGCACGGACACCCTGGCCCTGCGCAGGCTGCGTTACGCGGACGACGAGCCCATAGCGGTCATGGAGAACCATCTGCCGACGGGCCTCCTGGGGCTGACCGAGGACGAGCTCACCGGGCATGGCCTCTACGAACTGCTCAGGCGGGCCGGAATCTCCCTGCGGACCGCCGACCAGACCATCGGGGCGCGCCGGGCCACCGCGGCGGAGTCCCGGCTGCTGGACGAGTCCCGGGGCGGCACCCTGCTCACCATGGAGCGCACGGTCCTCGGCGACGCGGGGCGCCCGGTGGAGTTCGGCTCACACCTGTACCGGGCGTCCCGGTACTCGTTCGAGATGACGCTGACCGCGCGCTGAACCGCGCAGCCAGGCGGCCCGCCGGGCATCGGGATCCGCCCTCGCGCGGCCACTCGCGTCAGCGGCCGGAGCGGCGGGCGTTGAGCCGGGCGGCCTGGCGCGTCAGGTGGTCGCGCTCGGCGAGGTCGGGTGCCTTCCGCGCCGCCTCGGCGTACAGCCGCGCCGCCGTCGCGTGGTCGCCGTCGCGCTCGTGGAGGTACGCGGCCACCGCGGCGTACCGGGGCAGCGAGTCGTCCAGCGCCGCGAGCGCCGCCAGGCCTGCCCCCGGTCCGTCGGCCTGGCCGACAGCCACCGCACGGTTGAGCCGGACGACCGGGCTGTCGGTCAGGCGGGCGAGCTCGTCGTACCACTCGACGATCTGCACCCAGTCGGTCTCCTCGGCGGTGGGCGCGTCGGCGTGGAGTGCCGCGACGGCGGCCTGGGCCTGGAACTCGCCCAGCCGGTCACGGGCGAGGGCTGCCTGCAGGATCTCGACACCCTCGGCGATCGACTCGGGGTCCCACCGGCCGCGGTCCTGTTCGGCGAGCGGCACCAGACTGCCGCCCGGCGCGACCCGGGCGGCACGCCGGGCATGGTGGAGCAGCATGAGGGCGAGCAGCCCCGCCACCTCGGGGTGGTCGATCGCGGCCGCGAGCTGCCGGGTGAGCCGGATGGCCTCGGCAGCGACGTCGACGTCACCGGAATAGCCCTCGTTGAAGACCAGGTAGAGGACGCGCAGCACGGTGGCGACATCACCGGGCCGGTCGAACCGCACGCCGGAGACAGTGCGCTTGGCCCGGCTGATGCGCTGCGCCATGGTCGCCTCGGGCACCAGGTAGGCCTGGGCGATCTGGCGGGTGGTCAGCCCCCCGACGGCGCGCAGCGTGAGCGCGACGGCGGACGACGGCGTCAGCGACGGATGCGCGCACAGGAAGTAGAGCTGGAGCGTGTCGTCCACCGCGGACGCGGGTCCGGGCACCGGCTCCTCGTCGACGAGGTCCTCACGCCGGCGGCGGGCGGTGTCCGCCCGGGCCGCGTCGAGGAACCGGCGCCAGGCCACGGTGACCAGCCAGCCCTTCGGGTCCCGGGGCCGGTCGCCCGGCCAGACGCGGACGGCCTCGGCCAGCGCGTCCTGCACGGCGTCCTCGGCCGCCGCGAAGTCGGCTCCGCGGCGGACGAGGATCCCGAGCACGCTCGGTGTGAGGCTCCGGAGCAGGACCTCGTTCACCTGAGAGGTCACTCCGTGATGGTGTGCGACGCGGTCAGGAACGGGCGCAGCTCCAGCCACTCGTGGATCGGCTTCCCGCCCGCCCCGGGGGCGGCCGACAGCTCCCCGGCCAGCTCGACGGCGCGCTCGTAGCTGTCGACGTCGATCACCATCCAGCCTGCGATGAGGTCCTTGGTCTCGGCGAACGGCCCGTCGGTGACCGGCGGGCGGCCCTCGCCGTCGTACTGGACGAACGTCCCACCGGGGGCGAGCGCCTGGCTGTCGACGAACTCGCCGGTCCGCTCCAGCCGGTCCGCGAAGTCGTTCATGTACTGAACGTGGGCCGAGATCTCCTCCGGCGTCCACCGGTCCATCGGCACGTCGTTGACCGGGGCCGGGGCGCCGCGGTAGTGCTTGAGAAGCAGGTACTTGGCCATGGTGTTCTCCTCGGCGCTGGTGCGAACCATTCCGGTCGCGTTCACTACGGGGACGGAGCCGGTCACGGGTTCTCGACATGGCCGGCCGAGTTTTTTTCTGGCTCTCATGGAGAGATCACCAGCGACCAGCCAACTGAATCATGAGGAGGCCCGGCTCGAAGCCCTCTCACCTCGCCCGGATGACAGGATTTGAACCGCGCCCCCTGGCGGCCAGGAGCGCGGCTTAGCCAGACTATCTGGACAAATGGCAGATTCTGCGGGTGCGGGGAGAACGGGGAACCCTCTCGGCGATCGGCAGACCACCCGCGGCGGTTCCGTCCGGCGCGAGGCCTCGGGGCCCACTGGTAAAATGGGGCGACGCTTGCGGTATCGCCGGGGCCCGTGCCGAGGGGTACGGGCCTCTGCGCGTTACGGAGGCCCCACCCTGAGGAAGGTTCCCCCATGAACGCGAAGCCGCCCGTCTCCGGGCACTCCGGTGCCCGCAGGAACCAGCGGGCCGAATCCGCGCGGGACGCGCTCGGCACGCCCACGGCGGCGGATACGGGGCTGCCGCCTGCCGCGACATTCGCCGAACTGGGGCTGCCCGACGCGCTGCTGACGGCGATGACCGATCTCGAGGTCACCGAGCCCTTCCCGATTCAGGCGGCGACGCTGCCCGACGCGCTGGCCGGCCGGGACGTGCTGGGGCGGGCACAGACCGGGTCGGGCAAGACCCTGGCCTTCGGGCTGGCCCTGCTCGTCCGGACCACCGGGCGGCGCGCGGAGGCGAAGCGGCCGCTGGCACTGGTGCTCGTCCCGACACGGGAGCTCGCCCAGCAGGTGGGCGATGCGCTCGCGCCGTACGCGCGGGTGCTGGGGCTGCGGATGACGGCGGTGGTCGGCGGGCTGTCGATGGGACCGCAGGCGGCCGCGCTGAAGGCCGGCACCGAGGTGCTCATCGCGACCCCGGGGCGGCTCAGCGATTTGATCGCGCGCCGGCACTGCCATCTGGACCGGGTGGGGATCACCGTGCTCGACGAGGCAGACCAGATGTGCGACATGGGCTTCCTGCCGCAGGTCGCGGAGATCCTGGACCAGGTCCGCCCCGACGGCCAGCGGCTGCTCTTCTCGGCCACGCTTGACCGGAACGTCGACCAGTTGGTGGAGCGCTACCTCGACGAACCGGTGCTCGCCTCGGTGGACCGGGCCCGGGCCGCGGTGACCACGATGGAGCACCACGTCCTGAACGTGCACGCCGCCGACAAGTACGCGGCGGCGACCGAGATCGCCGCCCGCGAGGGGCGGGTGCTGATGTTCCTGGACACCAAGGCGGCGGTGGACGCCTTCACCCGCCATCTGAAGAGCAGCGGAATCCTGGCGGCCGCCCTGCACAGCGGGAAGTCGCAGCCGCAGCGGACGCACACGCTGGACCAGTTCAAGCGCGGCGACATCACCGTCCTCGTGGCCACGAACGTGGCGGCCCGCGGCATCCACATCGACGCGCTCGACCTGGTGGTGAACGTGGACGCGCCCGCGGACCCGAAGGACTACCTGCACCGGAGCGGCCGCACGGCGCGGGCCGGCAATGCGGGCAAGGCCGTCACACTCGTCACCCCGGGCCAGCGGCGGGACGTGAACAAGATGATGTCCGAGGCCGGGGTCCGGCCGACGGTCACTCAGGTACGGTCCGGCGAGGCCGAGTTGACACGGATCACGGGCGCGCAGCGGCCACCGGCGGCCAAGCCCGTACAGACCGGCAAGCGACCCTTCCGGGGCATGGGGACCCAGGCCCCGAAGGAGAACCGGCGCGCCGCCCAGGCCCGCCAGGCCGCGGAGGCCCGCAAGGCGGCCCAGGTGCGCAAGAGCCGATGAGGGCCGCGGCCTCCGGCTCCGGATGCGGCAGGCAGTCGGCCCGACGTCCGTCAGCGGGGTGCCGGCGTCGCCGTCAGTGCTGCTCCCAGGAAATGCGCAGGCAGTACGGCCGCCCGGTGCGGCGACACCCCGCACGGCCCCAGCCTCGACAGGCGCGACATCTCCGACCTGTGCCCGCCTTCGCCGTCCAAGGCGTACGCGGCCGCCCGGTCCGCCGAGATCTGCCCGGAGGCGGTCACCGGACGGTTCAGCGCCAGGCCGGGCAGCCCGATGCCGGGTCGGTCGGCGGGCCCAGGTGGAGGCGGTCGGGCGCGTAGTCGTTCACGGGGTAGTTGTCGAAGATCAGCGTGCTGCGGTGCCGCCGGCCGCGGCCGGTTCCAGCTTGTCCCCGTTGGACACATGTACAGCGAGTCCGCTGCATTGCATCAGCGGCAGGACCGTGTCGACTATCGCGTCAGCGACGTCCTGCACGTGCAGGGCCGAGGCGAGGGCTTCGGCCGCGCGCGGATCAGACTGCGGCGCGCTTCGTCGGTGGCGCAGTCGCGCGCGATGCCGGTCAGTGCCATCGGGCACCTCGGCCCGTCGAACCGAACCTTGCCCTTCGCGTCGATCCACCTGACGGTGCCGTCAGGCCGGATGATGCAGTGGCACGCCGCGTAGTCGCCGATTTTACCCTATTGAGGAGAATAACGGACTCGCCACAGTAGGACCGCTGTCCAACCCAGGCTGCACCATGCGCACCTTGCTGAACGCATGTTCGAGTCATGGCTTGAGCCTCACCACCGCCCTGTGACCGCAAGCCCCCACCGCAGTGGTTCGCGGGCTCGGACACGGCGCGACCGAGTCGTTTTACCGGTCCCCCTCGGCCGGCCACCTTCACTGGCTTCGGCTTGTCACTCCGACCGGAAACGCGCGGCTCGACCGCACCCACACGGGAAAAGGGCACCCGCAATAACGAGCCGCCGAGGGATACACGCCACATCATGGCCGGCCTTCCGGCTTGCCGGCGCCCGCCAGAGACCATGGAAGGCAGAAAAGAATGGACTTTCGCCAAATCGAGTACTTCAGAGCCGTCGTCGAGGCCGGTTCGGTTTCGCAGGCTGCCAAGAATCTGAACATGACGCAACCACCGGTGAGCCACGCCATCGCAAAGTTGGAGGCAGAGCTTGGGGTGCGGCTGCTTGAGCGCACGGCGAAGGGCGTCCACCCCACCCAGGCAGGGTTCTACCTCCTTTCCAAAGCAGGGCGTCTGGTGGCTGACCGAGATCGCACGGTCGAGACGCTGAAACTGATGGGCGAGGGCGCCGTGGGAGACCTGCGCGTCGGCGTGGAACCCATGGTCATCAACGAACTCATCGCCGACGTTCTGGCTGAATTCCTCGAACAGTCTCCAGGAGCTCGCGTCAGTCTGACCGACGTCACTCCCGATGTGATCATTCAGAAGATTCGGTCCGGCGAGTTGGACATGGGATGCATTCCCTTCGGCCCCAGCCAGTTCGCTGGATTCGTCGCCGACTTCTGCGATTGGTATCCAATTCTGGGAATCAACATCAAGCTTGCCGTTCCGCGGTACCGCGCACGCGAACAGCACCCCGACGGCAACGGATGGGGGCGCTGGATCCTTCCGTATCGACTCCCGGCGTTCGCGGGCATGCCCGACGCCGTCGAGCAGGCATTGACGGACGACGACTCCTTCGAAGTCCTCGAAGTCTCTACGCCGCAGACCGCACTCGCCTTTGTCGCCGCAGGGCTTGGCGTGGCTCCTGTGACCGATCGCATCGCAGGCAAGAACGATTCGGTGGTCCTCCTGGATCCTCCACGGTGGCTCGGCCCCATGCAGGCGACGCTGCTTTGGAGGCGCGATGCCGAGTTCACTCCACTGATGGAGGGATGGCTGCAAGCGACTCGAATCGTGGCCGAGCATCGACGCACGATCGGATCGTGATCCGATCCGCACGGCCGACCCATACAAGAAACTATGGCGCCCTCCGATGTCTCATGTATGGAAGGAAGCGGGAAAAGCGAATGGAGGGTCAGCAATTCAAGAAAAATATCATGTGATGCACGTCACTTCCGAGGCGGTTCCGACGCCCCTCCCTGCTCGCGTTGGGTCATGAACTGCCTGATCAGAGGCTGTTCGCGGTAAGGATCAGCGACACACCGGCCGGCTACCGACACACTCGCAAGAATCCGTATCCGCGGACACCTATTGCCCGCACCTGCCGCTCGTGCAAGTCTTCCTGGCAATTCAACACCGCAGGCAACTTCGGATCGACAAGCGAGACCCTCCTTAGTGGATCGCTAATCACGTATTGTCTGAACCGGTGACTTGACCCGTCCAGGGGTGGCAAGAAAGGTTTTCGGTTCATGAAGACGGAAAGCGCGAATCAGACGGCAAATGGCGCGGCCGGCCGTGAATACATCCCCTTCACCGGGGACGAGTATCTCGAAAGCCTCAACGACGGCCGCGAGGTCTGGATCTACGGCGAGCGGGTGGAGAACGTCGCCGAGCATCCGGCGTTCCGCAACTCGGCCCGCATGATTGCCCGCATGTACGACGCCCTGCATGATCCGGCGCGTAAGGACATCCTCACCGCTCCCACGGAGTGGGGAGGCTTCACCCACCGCTTCTATCAGGCGCCGAAGAGCGTCGAGGAGCAGGTGGCTTCCCGCGATGCGATCGCCGAGTGGCAGAAGATCACCTGGGGCTGGATGGGCCGCTCCCCCGACTACAAGGGCTGTTTCCTGGGCACCCTCGGTGCCAACGCGGAGTTCTATCGCGGGATCGAGGACAACGCGCGCAACTGGTACCGCAAGGCTCAGGAAAAGACGTGGTACATCAACCACGCCATCATGAATCCCCCGGTCGACCGGGGGATGGGCGCCGATGCGGGCAAGGACGTGTTTGTCCGGGTCACCAGGGAGACCGACGCCGGTTTCTACGTCTCGGGTGCCAAGGTGGTGGCCACCGGTTCGGCCCTTACGCATTACACCTTCGTCGGGCACGTGGGACAGGTCGCCATTCAGGATCCGGCCTACTCACCCGTGTTCATCATGCCCACGAACTCCCCCGGCGTGAAGCTGCTCTGCCGGACGTCCAACGAGTACCGTGCCGCCGCGCTGGGCAGTCCGTTCGACTACCCCCTGTCGAGCCGGCTGGACGAGAACGACGCGATTCTCGTGCTCGATGACGTGTTCATCCCCTGGGAGAACGCGTTCATCTACAACGACCTCGAGCAGGCCAACAAGTACAACATTCACTCGGGCTACCTGGAGCGGGCTTCCCTCCACGGGTGCACCCGGTTCGCCGTCAAGATGGACTTCCTCGTCGGCATGCTGTCCCGGGCTCTCGACGTCACCGGAGCGGGCCAGTTCCACGGCGTGATGTCGCAACTCGGCGAGGTCATCGCCTGGCGCAACACGTTCTGGGCACTGTCGGATGCCATGGCGAAGAGCTCGGTGCCGTGGAAGGGCGGCATGATCCAGCCCGATCCGCAGTTCGCCGGCGCCTACCGGGTGATGAACCAACTGGCCATGCCGAAGATCAAGAACATCATCGAGCAGGTGGTGGCCAGCGGTCTGATCTACCTCAACTCCCACGCCAAGGACTTCAGGACCCCGGAGATCCGCGGCTACCTGGACACCTACCTGCGCGGGACGGGCGGGATCGACGCCGAGGAGCGCGTGAAGGTCATGAAGATGCTCTGGGACTCCATCGGCACGGAGTTCGGCGCCCGCCACGAGCTTTACGAGATCAACTACATCGGCAGCAACGACGTGACGCGTCAGACCAACCTGTTCGGCGCACGGGGCAGCGGTCTTCTCGACTACTGCAAGAACTTCGCGCAGAGCGCCATGGACGAGTACGACCTGGACGGCTGGACCGTGCCGGACCTGATCGGTCCCGACGACGTCAGCATCCTCAAGGGCTGACCTGCCGTGCGGCTCCCCGTCGAGGGAGCCCGGCCCATCCGGCGGCGGCGAGTGACCGAGCTCGTCGGCGCGTTCCCACCGACCACAGGAGGACCCGTGGCTACGGCAATTGATGCTGCCCAAGTCACCTACGAGGCACCCGATCTCGACGTGATGGAGAAGTTCCTGACCGCCTTCGGCATGACGAAGGCAGCGGGCAGCGACGACCAGACCCTCTACATGCGAGGGACGGGCACGCAGCATCACATCCATGTGACGCGCAAGGCCGACAGGCAGCGCTTCGGCGGTGCCTCGATCGAGGTCGCCTCCTTCGACGACCTCGTCGAGCTCGCCGCGATGCCCGGGTCCTCGCCGGTCCAGGAGTCGACGGAGCCCGGCGGCGGCTACCAGGTCTCCATGACCATGCCCGACGACATCATCATCCGGGCGATCTGGGGCCGGGAGAAGGCCGAGCCGATAGCGGACCGGGAACCCATCGCGATGAACAACATCCGCGACAAGAACCGGGTCAACTCCTCCGTCCGCGTCTCCGTCGCACCGTGCACCATCGCGCGCCTGGGCCACTTCGTGCTCCACGTGAGGAATCACGACGAATCCATGGCCTGGCTCAACGAGCGCTTCAACTTCCTGCCCTCCGACTATTTCGTCCCGCCGGGCGAACAGGGCCCCATCGTGGGCACCTTCGTCCGGCTTGACCTGGGCGAGCAGCTCGTGGACCACCACTTCATGCTCGTCCTGCAGTCGGACTGGGTGGGAGTCCACCACAGCGCATTCGAGGTGACCGACATGGACGCGGTGATGTCCTCGCACGACTACCTCCTCCAGGAGGGATACAGCCTCGACGTCGGAGTCGGCCGCCACATGCTCGGCAGCCAGGTCTTCGACTACTGGAAGGACCCGTTCGGCTTCCGTATCGAGCACTACACCGACGGCGACACGGTGGACAGCGGCTACCGGCCGACCAAGTTCAACGGGACCGCGAGCGAGACCACGCAGTGGGGCAACCGTCCGCCTCTGGAGTTCTTCCAGTGACCGGCGACGTGCGCGTCGACCGCGCCGAGCCGCTGCCCGACTCCGTCCGCGCGCAGTTGGCGTCCGCGGGATCGGCCACCGTGGCCAACATGCTGCTCCGCCGCGGGCTGCGGAACGTGATCATGTCGGGCGTCCAGCCCCTGGCGGCCGGTCAGCCGCCCCTGGTGGGCCCGGCCTACACACTGCGGTTCATCCCCGCACGTGAGGATCTCGACACCCTCACCAACTACGCCGGCAGCGAGAACCTGCACCGGCGTGCGATCGAGGAGTGCCCGCCCGGCGCGGTACTCGTGATCGACGCGTTCGGTTCGACGGCCGCGGCATCCATGGGCGACATGATGGCGGCGCGTCTCAGGTACCGCGGTGTGTCGGGTGTGGTCACCGACGGCGGCTACCGGGACTCCGGGGCCATCAGGGAGACCGGCCTTCCGTGCTACCAGCGGAACAACGCACCGAAGGCGACCCCCATCGCCCTGCACCCGGTGGCTCTGGACCAGCCCGTCGGCTGCGGCGGAGTGGCGGTCTACCCGGGTGACGTACTGCTGGGTGACAGCGACGGCGTCGCCGTCATCCCCCGCGGTCTCGCCGCGGACATCGCCGTGGAGGCTTCCGAGGCCGCCGCGTACGAGGAATTCGCAGCCCTCGAAATCCAGCGCGGCAGGTCACTGTTCGGACTCTTCCCCGGCACAGCGGAAAGCCGCCAGGAATACGACACATGGGTGGCCGCCGGCCGCCCCGGTTTGGAGTGAGAAATGGACATCAACCCCGCGAGCATGAAGTCGCTCGAAGTCCTGATCCATGCCACGGATCTCAAGGACGAGGACTGGATCGACTACCCGGACTACGGGTTCCGGCAGTACTTCCTTTTCAAGAACCCGGACACAGGCGCCAGTATCGCCCTGCTGGAGTACGAAAAGGGCGGCACGATCCCGACCAGGCACACGCACGCCTCGAACCAGTTCATGTACTGCCTCGAGGGCGACTACGAGTACACCGATTCCGGCCTCCGGCTGAGTCCCGGATCGTTCTACATGAACCCGAAGGACCACCCCCACGGTCCGACCCTGGCGCACCAGCGCAGTGTTCTCGTCGAGATCTACGACGGCCCGCACTACTACGAGAAGCCCGAGTACCACACCGACGAGACGATCGGGGACTTCCTTGCGAAGGAATGATGCGCCGATGTCCTCTCCGTATTCCAGCCCAGCCCGCAATGTTGATGGGGAACGATGATGTCCGAGACCACCAAGACTCTGTTTGACACCGAGAAGGTGCTTGCCGAATTCGGCCTGGACCGCGTGCACCCCGGCACCTACACGGACTCGCTCGGCTGGGGAAGCGCCGAGGGTCGTCCGGTCATCGAGGCCCGCTGCCCGGCCGACGGTGAGCTTGTGGGCCGTGTCGCAGCGTCGGACGCCGGGGACTATGAGCTGATCGTGGCCGCCGCGGTCGAGACGCAGAAGAAGTGGCGGATGGTTCCGGCGCCGCGTCGCGGCGAATTCGTTCGTCGCATCGGTCAGTTGATCGAGGAGAACCTCGACAGCCTGGCCGCCGTCGTCTCGCTGGACACCGGCAAGTCGACGATGGAGGCCAAAGGCGAACTCCGCGAAGCGATCGACATGTCCACCCTGGCCGCCGGCCAGGCGCGGATGATGTACGGATTCACCCAGCAGTCCCAGCGCGCCGAGCACCGCATGTACGACCAGTGGCTGCCGCTGGGCGTCGTCGGGCTGATCAGCGCGTACAACTTCCCGGCCGCCGTCTGGGCACAGAACGGCTTCCTCTCCGCAATCGCCGGCAACACGGTGATCTGGAAGCCGAGCCCCAAGGTACCGCTGACCGCCATCGCTGTGCAGAAGCTGGTCAACAAGGCCGCGGCGGAGCTGGGATGCGAAGGTGTCTTCTCGCTGTTCATCCCCGAGGACAACGCGGTCGCCGAGAGGCTGATCGCCGACACCCGTGTCGCCATGATCTCGTTCACGGGCTCCACGACCGTGGGCCGGAAGGTCAGCGACATCGTCGGATCCACGCTCGGCCGCCGCTACCAGCTGGAGTGCTCGGGCAACAACGGCTGCATCGTGGACGAGACCGCGGATCTCGAACTCGCCGCGAAGGCACTGACCTTCGGTGTGGTGGGCACGACCGGCCAGCGATGCACGAGCACCCGCCGCGTCATCGCCCACGTGAGCATCGCCGACGAGCTGGTCGAGCTGATGAAGAAGTCCTTCGACCAGATCACCATCGGTGATCCGCGTGAGAAGGACACCGTCGTCGGACCCCTGATCGACGAGCAGGCGGTGGCGGACTACCAGCGGGTCCTGGCCGGCGCCGAACGCGACGGCGCCACCGTGGTGTACGGCGGCAAGGTGATCGAGCGTCCGGGCCTGTACGTCGAGCCGGCCATCGTCGCGGGTGTCGAACCGCACTTCGAGGTCGCCCAGTCGGAGACCTTCGTCCCCATCGTCTCGGTGCTGACCTACGACGCTCTCGACGAGGCCATCGAGATCCACAACGGCGTCGCGCAGGGGCTCGCCTCGGGCATCCACAGCACCAACCTGACCAACATCGAGACCTTCCTGTCGGCCCGCGGAAGCGACTGCGGCATCGTGCGCATCAACATGGGCACGACGGGCGCCGACGTCGGCGCCGCCTTCGGTGGCGAGAAGGAGACCGGCGGAGGCCGTACGGCCGGTTCCGACGCCTGGAAGGGATTCATGCGCCGCCAGAGCGTATGCGTGAACTGGGGCGGGACCTCCGCCTGGGACAGCCGGATCAACCTCTGAGGATCACCACCATGAAGAAGGAACGTTTCTCCTCTGCCGCCGTGCGGGAGCCGGCGGACAAGACCTGGTCGAACTGCCTCCGTGTCGACGACCTGATCCTGATCTCGGGAATGACCGCGCGCGGTCAGGACGGGGAGACCCTCCTCGGTGACACCGCCTACGAGCAGGCCAGGGTCGTCTTCCAGAAGATCAAGGACCTGGTCGAGGCGGCCGGCGCGCACATGGACGATGTCGTCAAGATGACGATCTTCGTCACGCACATGAGCGACAACACCGCCGTGTGGAAGGCCCGTCAGGATTTCTTCTCCGGCAACTTCCCGGCCTGCTCCCTGGTCCAGGTCGCGGCCCTCGCCAAGCCCGAGATCCTGCTCGAGATCGAGGCTGTCGCCGTGGCCGGCTGCAGCCGGGACTGACCCTTCGCGGCGACACGAAGCGTCCCCGCGGGGAACGCCGCCGCAGTGCTCTTCATCCGATGGGTAGGAACTGTGTCTTCACCAACAAGAAATCCAGGGTCCACCGATTCAACGCTGGCGTCCGCGGCGGAAGACCACTCCCTGGTCAGCGTGCCCACGTCGGAAAGAAGGAGCGGGTACCAGCTCGCCCTCAGTCCGATCAGCGTCGCCACCGCGCTCGTCGTGTTCGCCATCGCCGGCTTCACCGTCGTCCTGGCCGGATTCACGGTGGGCCTGATCGTCGGAGTCATCGTCGCGGGCTTTGCCGTGTTCCTCGGCAAAGCCCTCGGGCGGATGGCATTCGAGACCGGCATGTCCAGCACCGTCACCTCCCGGTTCTTCGGATTCGGCTTCACGGGCTCGGCAATCGGCTCGGTCATCTTCGCTTTCATGATCCTCGGCTTCCTCGCCATGGAGGCGGCGCTGCTCTACCAGGGCACGTTGCTGATGCTCGATCTGCCGGACTCCTGGGCCATGCGCATCCTCATCTACGGCCTCATGACGCTGCTGTGGATCGCGCTCGCCATCTTCGGCCTCAAGCTCGCGCTTCGTGCCTCCGGCGTGCTGACAGTCGTCACACTGCTCGTCACGATCTACATGATCATTCAGATCTATGTGATCCAGGGTGCCAACCCGATGGACGTCTTCACCTACGGGGGTGTCATCCCCGGAGGCGTCTGGCCCCGATTCGAAGCCGCGATATCGGTCATGGGCGCGACTGCGGGAACCATAGCCCTGGTCACGACGGACTTCGCCCGTTACTGCCGTACGCGCCGCGACGTCACCATCCTGGCTGCGGCCGGCCCGATCACCCAGAACATCGTCATGACCATCCTCGGTTCACTCGTCGTGATCGGCGGCATGCCCGACGTCATCGACTACCTCATAGACCACAACGCGGGCATGAGCCAGGAAGCGGCAGCCGCCGCGGGCAGCACGTTCGTCATGCAGAACACGGGGGCCTTCTTCGTCATCTACGCCGCCTGGATGGGCTTCATCACGATCTACGCAGCCCAGGCCAAGGCGCAAGCCATCAACGCGTACTCCGGATCGCTCTCGCTGGTCAACCTGGTGAACTCCCTCACCGGCAGGAAGCCGGGCCGGGCACTGATGGTGGTCGTTGGAAACATCATCGCCCTGGGCATGATCGCGGCCGGAATCCTGGAGCAGTTCAGCACCTACCTTGCCTATCTGGGCGCGATGACCCTCGGCATGTGCGGTGTGATGATCGCGGACTTCTACCTGGTGCGACGGGCACGGTACAACGCCGGCACGCACCGGGTGGAGAAGTGGAACTGGGCCGGAGTCATCACGCTGGTCCTGTCCGGCGCCGTCGGCATGGCCCTGATGGCCACCGATGTCTTCGCCCTCGGATTCCTGGTCTCGTTCGTTCTGTCGCTCGCGCTCTACCCGATGCTGCGGACATGGATGCCTGAAGGCACCGGTACCTCTTTCGTCGCGGGCGAGGAAGCCGTCACAGAGGCCCACTGACCCTGGCCGGCAGCCGCATCCGACACATGTGGCTGCCGGCCCCATCCCGGCCCTCATCCGGGGGCCGAACCGCACGACTCATCCAGGAGGTTCGGGATGACCGACATCATGTGGGACTCCGAGATCTATGAGAAGGCCGCTGACGCCAAGACCCTTGCGTCGAGCGCCGCGATCCCCTCGATCGCCGATCCCCGCCAACTTCGCAACACCCTGGGCAACTTCGCCACCGGCGTCGTCGTACTCACCTACCAGGCCGACGACAGCTATTACGGGGTCACGGTGAACTCCTTCACCTCGGTGTCCCTGGACCCGCCGCTCGTGCTGGTCTCCATGCAACGGACCTCGCGCGCACTGGCCTATCTGCTGGAACGCCCCTTCGCGGTCAACGTCCTCGGGGACAACCAGCTCGACACCGCCCTTCACTTCGCGGGCAAACCGCAGTCCCGGCCCATCGAATGGGTCGGGGACGACGTGGCGCCGCGGATCAACGGTTCGCTGGCGTACTTCCAGTGCACACCATGGGCGGGCTACGACGGAGGGGATCACGCCCTGGTGCTCGGGCGAGTGCTGTCCTACGGCCAG
The DNA here is from genome assembly GCF_017353455.1 of Streptomyces laculatispora. Classification (GTDB taxonomy): domain Bacteria; phylum Actinomycetota; class Actinomycetes; order Streptomycetales; family Streptomycetaceae; genus Streptomyces; species Streptomyces laculatispora. Next base: position 19,651 of record NZ_JAFMPZ010000051.1, on the reverse strand, counting down.
CAGGACGACACCCGGCCCCTGCTCTTCTACCGCGGCCAGTGGAGCGCTCTCGCCCAGGAAGCCGAAGACGACACCAAGGACGGTACGCAGTCCGAAGGGAGCCGACAGTGACCATCGACATCAAGGTGAAATCCGCCCAGGAGGACGACGCGTTCTCCAGGCTGCTGGCCGAACTGGACGAGATCTACCCGCTCCTGCAGAGCCAGGCCGCGGACAGCGAGCGGCTGCGCCGCCCGACGCCGGTGGTACAGGACGCACTCCGCAACAGCGGAATCCTCAAGCTGCACGTGCCGGCCGAACTCGGCGGCATGGAGGCTTCTCCCCTGCAGATCCTGCACGTGGTCGAGAAGCTGTCGCACGCCGACGCCTCACTGGGCTGGCTCGTGCGCGCCCTCACGAGTGAGACGGCGACCGCGGCCACGTACCTGAGCGACGAGGCGGTGGCCGAGCTCTTCGCCGAAGGCAGGTGCCCGCTCGTGGCGGGGCAGTCATCCTCGTTCACCGGCCGGGCCGTACGGATCGACGGCGGCTACAAGGTCAGTGGCACCTGGCAGTTCGCCCCCGGGGTGTCCATGGCCACGCATCTCAACCTCGCCGCGACGGTCGAGGGGACCGGGGAACGAGTCGTCTGCCTCGTGCCCCGCTCGGCCGTGCGAATCAGTGACAACTGGGACATGCTCGGGCTGCGCGCCACGGCCAGTCTCGACTACCGGGCCGCCGACGTGCTGGTCGAGAACGCGTACGTGTTCGGCATCGGCCCGGAGAACGCCAGACGAGGTCGCTCCGCACACTGGCCAAGCCCTGCTCTGCTGGCCGGTCTGCACCAGGCCGCCTGGTCGCAGGGCGTCGGGCGGCGCATGCTCGACGAGCTGGGCGAACTCACCCGGCGCAAGGACCCCGCAGACGGCTCACCGGTCACCAGTGACGAGTTCTTCGGAGAGTTCGCACGGCACTTCTCGCATGTGCGGGGCACCATGGCGCTGCTGCGCGACACCCTTCGCGACAACGAATCGACGCTCGCGACGGGAAGCCGACTGAACGACGAGCAGGAGACGATGTCGCGGCTCGCCTGCAGTCTCGCCACCCGGACCGCACTGGAGATCAGCCAACTCGTGCATCGTTTCGCGGGCGCGCAGGTCATGCGCGACGGAGTGTTGCAGCGCTTCTTCCGCGACAGCCACGCCGGAAGCCAGCACCGGGGCTCCTCACACATAGTGACGCAGAAGTGCGGACGAATGCTGTCTGGCACGCTGCCCGCCGGCTCGCACTGGGGCTTCTTCGACCTGGTCGTCCCCGAGCCGGCCGTCGCCTGACAGCGCAGGTCACTTCACACGGGACAAGGAAGAGCAGAGACATGAAACTGGTAACCCTGCGCACCCGAGGCGGGAGCGGGACGGCAGCGGCCCGCCTGGACGGTGAGACGCTCACGGAGATCCCGGGCCAGGCCGACGTGGGCGCCCTGCTGGCGAACGAGAACTGGCGGGAGATCGCGAGGAATGCCACCGGCAGCCGGCACCGCCTGGCCGAGGCCGAGCTGGAGACGGTGGTCCCCCATCCGTCGAAGGTGCTGTGCGCCGGCCTCAACTACACCAGCCACATCCAGGAGATGGGCAGAGACCTTCCGTCGTACCCCACCCTCTTCGCGAAGTTCGCCGACACCTTGACCGGCCCCACCGACTCCGTGGCGGCCGTGCCAGAGGACCCCGAGATGGACTGGGAGGGCGAACTGGGCGTCATCATCGGACGGACCGCGTACAAGGTGAGCGAGGACGAAGCGGAGGACTGCATAGCAGGCTTCACGGTCGCCAACGACATCTCGATGCGGGGCTGGCAGTACCGCACGACGGAGTGGCTGCAGGGCAAGATCTGGGCGCGCTCGACCCCGGTGGGACCGTTTCTTGTCACGCCGGATGAATTCGATCCCGCAACTGCGGTCCTGCGCACCACGGTCAACGGCGCACCCGTCCAGGAACACGGGATCGCGGATCTCCTGTTCACCCCCGCTCACCTGGTCGCGTATGTTTCCACCATCCTGCCGCTCCACCCCGGCGACCTGATTCTCACCGGAACGCCCGGCGGAGTGGGTCGGGCTCGCACACCTCGTGTGTATCTGACGGCTGGAGACGTGGTCGCGGTGACAATCGACGGAATCGGTAGCTTGTCCACGCCGATCGTCTGAATGACGTGTGGCTTGTCCGCGACCGCGGGCGAGCCACTTCACGTCCCCTTTGTCAGATGTTTGGGGCAGCCGGGCCGAAGACCTCCGGTGTGGCGCGTTCCGGGCCAGTGGCTCGTCTCCGTTTCCTGGGCGGGTAATTGGTCCTGCGTCCGTTGCGCGGCAGGCTGCTTCCTCGGCTGATCGTGGAGGTGGTTGCGGGGCGTCGTCCGGGAGTGTCCGTCCGTCCGGTGAGTATGGAGGAAGGCCGTCGGCTGCAGCCGATCAGCCGGACCGCGAAGGATCCGGTCCGGCTGCGGCGGGCGATCGTGGTGATGCCGCACGAGCAAGGTCTCCTGGCAGACCACCACGACCTGGAAGTCCTCGGCCGGACCGGACTTCCTCACCAGGATGCGCCGGGTCCTGGCGCTCTACGACGCCCCGCCGGCCGAAGGCGTGGGCGAAGGCGAAGGCGAGCTTCCGAACCATGCGGCCAGCCCGGGCAGTGCGTTGCCGCACACCCTGCACCATGGAAGGCGCCCCTGCGTCACACCCCGACATGCAGGTGCGGGGGTCCTCCGTACCCGGCGGACTTGCTGCCTCAAGCCACGGTCGGTCCCGCCGCTTCGGCGGCGCACCGGTATTCGGCGTGGATGCGCTGGGCTTCTTCGAGCTGGTCTTCGAGGATGACGATGCGGCAGGCGGCCTCGATGGGGGTGCCTTGGTCGACGAGCTCGCGGGCGCGGGCGGCTATGCGCAGCTGGTAACGGGAGTAGCGGCGGTGGCCGCCCTCGGAGCGCAGCGGGGTGATCAGGCGGGCTTCGCCGATGGCGCGGAGGAAGCCCTGCGTGGTGCCGAGCATCTCGGCCGCCCGGCCCATGGTGTAGGCGGGGTAGTCGTCGTCATCGAGACGTCCGAACGAGTCGTCTGCTGTCACTTGCACCTCTCTGGAACGCGTGGAGGGGCCCTGGTGCCACATGGCACCAGGGCCCCGAAGGAACTGCTACACCATCTGCCGACCCTATTACTGCGTCGGCCTCCTGTTTCCGCTGACCCGACCGAGATGCGGTCGGGGGTGCGGGGATCGCGGTTGCTTGACCGGAGACCACCTCACTATCGATGTCCTGCGGTACCCGGGCCCAGTGATTTCCGCCCGGGCGATCCTGATGGCGCTCACGTCCTCCGTTCTTTCCCTCGGATCTTGCTGAACGGGAACTGCGTACTGCTGGTACTGCCTACCTCTGAAACTGCGAACTGCTGGTGACCCTGAACAGCGCCACTCTTCGGCAGCCAGCCCCGTCGCCCCTCCTGCATCTGCTCTGGCTTGGAACCCCACTGCCGAACTTCCCGATACGCGCGCCCGCAGCCGACGCCTTTACCGAGGTGCTACTGACAAAACGCACTGCTATTCCTGCGAACCGCACTTGCTGTACCGCTCACGGCGTCCCCTGATCACTGCGGGCCACCCGGTCCGGTCGTCAGCCCCGTCGCCTTCCTGCAACCGCTCTGGCTTCGGGACTCCACCACCGCACCGCCATGCAAACCACCTGTACTGCTGCCCGGCAGTTCGTCTCTGCCGGGCCTCGCTCGATCTCGACTACGAGAGAAACCATAACCACACCGCCACCCAATGTCTACTCTGACCGACATAGATTTTCAGGGATCAGGAAGAGAGATGGTCGGCCGTAGTCGGAGCAGAGGTGCGCGACATCCCCACTTCAACCGGGGCACCCGGCCCGAGCAGCACCGATACGCAGAGTCGGTGCCGCGAAGACCACAGCTTCCCGGCGGCCGGCAGGTCGAGGAACACCCGCAGAAGGCGGCCGGGCAGACCGCTCATGAGGACATCACCCAGCAGCGCGGCCCACGATGACACGGCCGCCTACCCGGCCGTCCTCCATTGACGGCTTCACCTCTCACAACGCCGACCAGGCGGCCTCGGCTGCCGACTGGATCGAACAGGCGCTGGAACGCCGCAGGACGTGGCTGCACGGCACTCGCCAGCCCGCCCGGCTCCAACCACGCCAGGCAGCGGAGGCCGCCCGGTCCCAACTCCTCATCCGGCTGCGGGCCGCCGCGGAACTGTTCTCGGCCGACGCGTGGACGCTTCACCAGTGGCTGTCGGCCGGCCCCTGCACAGCGTGGTCCCGTGCCGCTGCTGGTGGCTTTGGGGGTGAGGTCGAGGATGAGGAGCTGCCCGAAGGGGGCGCCGTTGGCGTACTCGGCTTCCTGAGTCCGAGGACAAGTCGGTCAGCGGCCGCGCCGCAGGGACGGTGGCCGGCTGGCACATGACGGAACGCGGGCTCTCCGGGCGTCCGGCATCACCGGCGCGCAGGTCTGGAGGGTGCGACCTTCGGATCCCCGGTGCCCGCCCGAGCCATTCGGCGATGCCCGTGACAGACACACCCCTGACAGGTGGGCGGGTGCAGCCGCGAATCCGGCACCCGCAGAGGAGTCACACATACGCGGACCGCACGGCGCTCCGACCACATCGTGCGCGCCGGCGCGTTCGGTCGCCGTCACCCGCTGACGTCGGTCAAGGACGCCGGCCCCACCTGGTCCCCGAAAACGATCAAGGGCCGGTTTCGGATTTCTCCGAAACCGGCCCTTGATTCACGACTCTCACGAGTCGGGACGACAGGATTTGAACCTGCGACCCCTTGACCCCCAGTCAAGTGCGCTACCAAGCTGCGCCACGTCCCGATACCCGTCTGACCTGGGGTTTCCCCGTGGCCGAACGCGCATGAGAACAATACCGCACTTCAACGGGTGGTTACGAACACCTTTGGGTGCTTGACCTCAACCAAACTTGACGTTGAACGCTGTGGTCCATGACGAATTCGACCGCCGCCCCCACGCCCACGTACCGCGATCTGCACCGGCTGATGAGCCTGATGACCGGCGACGAGAAGCACGGCCCCGCCGCCACCTCGACGCTCGACGCCCTGTGGGTGCTGTACGACAGGGTGCTGCGGGTGACACCGGAAACGGCGGACGCTCCCGGCCGCGACCGCTTCCTGCTGTCGAAGGGGCACGGGCCGATGGCGTACTACGCCGTCCTCGCCGCGCACGGGTTCTTCGACGAGGAGCTGCTGGCGGGCTTCGGCTCGTACGAGTCGCCGCTGGGCCACCATCCCGACCGGCTGCTGGTGCCCGGCGCCGAGATCGGCAGCGGCTCACTGGGGCACGGGCTGCCGCTGGCCGTCGGGACCGCGCTGGGACTGCGGGCCCAGGGGCTGACCGGTCCTCGCGTGTGGGTGCTGACCGGGGACGCCGAACTGGACGAGGGCAGCAACCACGAGGCGATCGCCTACGCGGGTCCGGCGGGCCTCGACCAGCTGCACACCGTGGTGATCGACAACGCTTCGGCGTCCTACGGCCGCCCCGGCGGCATCGCCGCCCGGTTCGCGACCGCCGGCTGGTCGGTGGCCTCCGTGGACGGGCGGGACCACGAGGCGCTGTACGACGCCTTCACCGCGCCGCACCCCGGGCAGCCGCGGGCCGTGGTCGCCCGGGTTCCCGCCAAGCGCTGAGCCCTCGCGTCAGCAACCCACCGCAACGACGGACAGAAGAAGAGGAAGACCTCAGATGGACACGATGCGCGACCGATTCATCGCGACCACCACGCGCCTGCTCGACGAGGACCCCCGGCTGGCACTCGTGCTGGCGGAGATCAGCCGGGACGGCTTCGACCGGGCCGAGCGCACCCATCCGCACCGCGTCGTCAACGTCGGCATCCGGGAGCAGCTGCTCATCGGGGCCGGGGCCGGAATGGCGCTCACGGGACTGCGGCCGATCGTGCACACCTTCGCCAGCTTCCTGGTGGAGCGCCCCTTCGAACAGGTGAAGCTGGACTTCGGCCATCAGGGTGTGGGCGGGGTGCTGGTCAGTGCCGGAGCCTCGTACGACTGGCCGGCCGGCGGATTCACTCACATGGCACCCGGGGACGTCGCGCTCCTGGACACCCTCGACGGCTGGACGGTGCACGTTCCGGGACACCCCGACGAGGCCGAGGCGCTGCTGCGGGAAGCCGCCGCCGGGGACGACCGGGTCTATGTGCGGTTGTCGCTGCAGTCCAACGACCGGGCGCGCCCGGTCGGCGGGACGGGCGGGTTCACCACCGTGCGCGAGGGGACGGGCGGCGTGGTGATCGCCGTCGGGCCGATGCTCGACAACGTCCTCGCCGCGACGGAGGGGCTCGACGCGACCGTGCTGTACGCGACGACGGTGCGGCCGTTCGACGGGGACGGCCTGCGCCGGGCCGTGGGCGACCGGCCGGCCGCCGATGTCGTGATCGTCGAGCCGTACCTGGCGGGCACGTCCACGGCCGCGGCCAACGATGCGCTCACCGTACTCCCCCACCGGATCCTGGGGCTCGGCGTCGCCCGCGCGGAACTGCGCCGGTACGGACAGATGGACGAGCATCTCACCGCTCACGGCCTGGACCCGCGGGGCCTGCGGCAGCGGATCGGCGGGTTTCTCGGCCACTGACGAGTTTCTCGGCCAAGGAGACGACGGCGGGGCAGGCGGGTGGCACCGGCCCATTGACCGCGCGGAAGCCGTGAACCTAATCTGAGCGGCGTACTCCAGAAAGCGCTTTCTAACCTCCACGTCGGCATCTACCGCACAGGGAGCGCCCATGAGTCGCCACCCCTCGATCCGCCATGCCTCAGGGAGTCCGCGCCCGGCGCGCGGGCTCCTGCCGCTCGCCGCCCTCGCGTGCGGCCCGGCCCTGATCCTCACCCTCCTGGTCACCTCGCCGCCCCGGGCGCACGCGGCCGACCGTCCGCCCACCGGGCCGGCGGCGGTATCGCCCTCGCCGGCGGCCAGGACTCCCGCAGCCGGTGGGCAGAACGCGGTCCGGGACGAAGGGATCGTCGACGGATGCCCGGATGCCCACGGCCTCGCGGCCACCGAATCCGAGGAGGGACACTCCCGCAGACACCTGCTGGGCGACGTCGGTCCGGGCGCGATCCCCGCCAACTGCACCGAACCAAGCGGAAGTTCAACTCAGGGGACGCGGCACGACGTCCACATGTCCATCGGCCGGGACAATGGTCCGGCGCCCTTGACCGTCGCATTCTCCGGCACCGAACGCGGTGACGGTGCCGCTGCGCGGAACATCCGACACGTGGCGTACGCATGGGACTTCGACGGTGACGGCAGCACCGATTCGACGGAGGCGAACCCCTCGCACACGTACCGCGGCAAGGGCTCGCACTCCGCCCGGCTGGCGGTGACCTGGTCCGACGGCATCACGACCCGGGCCGTGCGGAAGATCACGGTCGGAAACAGCAGGCCTGTCGTGTCGATCGAACGGCCCCTGGATCACAGCGTGTTCGGGATCGGGGACACACTTTCACTCACCGTGGGCGTGGCGGACACGGAGGACGGACACAGCGGGGCAGTGGACTGCTCGCGGGTGGTCGTGGAGTCACCGCTCGGCCGTGTCCCGGCACTGCGCCGGATCGGCGGCCGTTCCGGCTGCGCCGGCACGCTGGTGACCGGTCGCGAAGTGGCGGGCGACGTCGCGTTCGGCCTCACCGCCCGGTACGAGGACGACGGGGCCCCGGGTGCGCCCGCCCTCACCGGGTCCGCGTCGGTGACGCTCCGGGCCGCCTTCTGCGAGGCGGAGTGGTTCACGGCGACCGGGGGGACGCACGGGGGCGCGGCGGCGGAAAGCCGTTCGGGCGACTCCGGCGGACGGCGGGCTGCGGAGATCGAGGACGGCGACTGGATCGGCCTCGGCACGGTGTCCCTGACGAACATCGGCTCGATGACGTCCGCGCGGCCTCCGGCGGCATCGGCGGCACCCTCGAACTGCGCTCCGGCTCTCCGGCCGGGCCACTCCTCGGAGAGGTCGCCATTGCCTTCACCGGCGGCTGGGACCGCCCCGTGTCACCGACAGTCGCGCTGTCCGTTCCGGGACACGGCGTGCGGCTCTTCGCCGTGTTCAGCAATCCGGCGTGGAGTGCGGACACGGCCGATCTGTTCACGTTGGACTGGCTCCGCTTCAACGGCCCGGGCGCCGGCGGCAGCCCGCGGGAACCGGATTCCCCCGGGGCGCCGGACAGCCGCCGGTGACCGCTGCGGCGGGCGCGCTCAGTGCGCGGCAGTCAGTTCCCCGTACCACGCGAGCGTGGCGTCGACGGTGGCGGAGAGCGGGTTCGGTACGAGGCCGAACGCCTTCTCGATGGCAGTGGAGTCGACGATCTGCGCCTCCGTGTGCTGGTAGAACATCTCGGCGTACTCCGCCATGAACACCTCGTCGAACGGCCCGAACGGCCGCGGTTTCGCGACTACGGCCAGGGTCAGCGGACGGCCGAGGCGCTCCTCGACCATGGCCAGGATCTGGCGGGTGGTGAGCGCCGGGGCCGTGGGCAGGTGCCAGACCCGCCCGTCACCGTCCGGGTTCTCACCCAGCGTCGCGAGGCCCGCCGCGACATCGCCGATGTACGTGTAGCTGTGCGGCAGGTCGATGTCACCGAAGGCCGGCACCTCTCCCCCGGTCAGCGCGGCCGGGAACACCGCGCCGCCGAGCGTGGAGTTGAGGACGCCGGGCCCCACGAAGTCGGCCGACCGGCCCAGCACGACCCGCAGCCGGCCCTCGGCGTGAGCGGCGAGGTAGCGGGCGTCGAGCTCGGCGCGCATCAGGCCCTTGCGGGTGGTCGCGTTCCACGGGGTGTCCTCGGTCATGACCGCACCGTGCGTCTCGCCGTACGGATAGAGCGTGTCGAGCACGACGAGGCGGGCGCCCTCCGCCTCGGCCGCCGCCAGTACGGCCTGCTGGATCCGCGGCATGACCTCGACCTGGAGGTGATAGGCCACGTTCACGCAGTGGTACACGACGGCCGCGCCGTCGACCGCCGCACGGGCACCCTCCGCGGTGGCGACATCGGCGGCGAACCGGCCGACGCCTTCGAGTGCCGGCCCGCTGCCCGACCGGTCGACGAGCCGGACCAGGTGGCCGCGACGGGCGAGTGCGACGGCGAGTGCCGTGCCGGCGGGACCGGCGCCCAGAACAACCTGAAGGGCGCAGCTGCACGGATCGGTGGGACTGGAGACGGCTGGGCAGTTCACCGGGATGGGACACAGCGTGGACACCCTGCTGGATGCTCAGATCGGGATGCTGGCGGACGCCTTCGGGCTGGAGTGAGTGCCCCTCCCCCGGCCTCCGCCACAAGCCCGCGCCGGTTCCTGCGGGCCACGCGGACCGCCGGACAGGCCGATCGCCGGACAGGCCAAGGGGCCGGTCCGGCGATCGGTGTGTCCTGTGCGGTGCGTGGTGTGCGTGGTGTGCGTGGTGTGCGTGGTGTGCGTGCGAGGGTGCGTTGCGTGGTGCGTGTGGTGTGTCAGGGGTGGACGAGAACCTGGGCGAGCGCCACCCGGCCCGTACCGGAGGACACGATCTTCACCGTGCGGGTCCGGCTGTCCAGGTTCACCAGCGTGGGACGCAACGCCTTCCCGCTGATGTGCACCGTCCCGTCGTCCGTGACGACGTCGAAGTCGGCCGTGGTGGAGGAGGCGTCGTTCCAGATCTCGATCTGCCGGACGTGCCGGACGGCGCCGAGGTCCACCTGCCACCAGGCACCGGCCTCGGAGAGCGTGCGGGTGTCCGTGTTGGTGTCGGCGTCCAGGGCGCGTGCCGCCGTTGCCGTCCCCTCGGTCGAGGACTGGGTGGCTGTGCCGGTGCGGGCCAGGTCGGTGCGCAGCTGCTCGACCGGGCCGCCTCGGGCGCCCGCCCGTGCGGCGACGGCGAGCGCCTCGGCGGGCAGCCGGTCCAGGCCGGTGAGGTTGTCCGTCATGACGGAGCCGCTGCCGCCGAGGGCGGGGGCCGCGGTGTCGGTCCAGTTGCCGCGTGCGGTGTTCTGGATTCCGTAGTCCGCCCAGTTCGAGACCCACTTGTAGCCGATGCGGGTGATGACGTTCCGCTCGACGGTGATGTGCGAGGACTGCTCGTCGAGGTAGATGCCGTTGCCGTCGCGTTCGGTGTTGCCGTACGCGGAGCGGTTGATGTAGTTGCCGCTGAGGACCGTGCCGGGCTGGGCGCCCTGGGTGTAGATCGCACCGCCGTCGTGCTGCTGCTGTGCGACCTCCATGACGTCGGTGATGCGGTTGCCCGTCACCTTGTTGTCGCGCAGCACGGACTTCTGGGCCTCGGGCTGGTTCCAGCCCCAGCCGACCGAGATCGCGGAGTACGGGAGGTGGTCCAGACTGTTGTGGTCGACGCTCAGCCCGGCCTCGTAACCGGCCCAGACGCCCACCGAGTCGGTGTACTCGACGCCGGAGCGGGTGATGGTGTTGTACGCGACGGTGTTCCGCTCCCCCGCGAGCGATGCGTCCGGCACCGGTTCGGTGTCGCCGACGTACACGGCGCCCGAGGACAGGTCCGTGAAGGCCGACCGGGTCAGGGAGCTGTCCTTGGTGCCGGCCTCCAGGATCGCGCCGGCGCCGCCGAGATGGCTGAACCGGCTGCTCTCGATGGACACCCGGCGTCCGCCGCGGACGGTGACCGCGGCGGACGGCTTCGTGTAGTAGCGGCCCGCGTGGTCGACGGGGCCGGTGGCTCCGGTCAGGGTGAGACCGGCCTGCATCCCCGCATAGCCCTCATCGGTGCCGGGCTGCCGGTACGCCGCGTAGGCGAAGCCGATCCCGCTGACGGTGACGTCGTGGGCGCCGTCGACGACGAGCAACTGCTCAGTGTGCGGAGTGACGGTCTGCGCGCGGCGCATGTTCTCGCCCTTGCGCGGCAGGTAGGTGACGGTGCGTCCCTTCGAGTCCCATACGAACTCACCTGACTGGTCCAGGAGTTCGGGGGCGTTCTCGAAAAAGGCGACGCCGCTGTAGCGGGTGGAGTCGACCGCCGTGGAGTCCCAGGCGGGTCCGGTGCGGTCGGTGCCGCCGGCCGAGTTGGTCCAGCAGGGCTGGACGAACGTCATGGTGTCGCCGCTGACGCCCGCGATCCGGCAGTGGTAGTTGCGCCAGCGGACCCGGATGACGGCTTCGGCATCGGTGGGGCGCTGCCACCGGTCGATTCCGGTCGCGGTGGCGCCGGTCATGCCGGTGGCGGTGGCGTCGCAGGTGCTCGCCGCGCAGGCCCCGCCGCGGGCGCGGGTGGCGCGCCTGCCGTCGACGAAGAGCTGGCGCGGGGTGACACCGGCGGGGACGCCGGCGCTCCAGGTGCCGTCGGCGTTGCGGTGCCAGCCGGTGATGTCCTGTCCGCCGGAGAGGACGGGGTGGGCGCCCGGGGCGGCGGTCCAGGTGATGGTGCGGCCGTTCTTCCCCGAGTCGGCGGCGCCCAGCCTCAGGGGCTCGTCGCGCTTGTACGTACCGTCCTTGAGGAGTACGCGGACGTCGCGCCCGGTCTCGGTGCGGGCCAGGTCCCGGGCGGCTTCCGGGGTGCAGGGCCGGGCGGCGGTGCAGGAGGAGCCCCGGCCGTCGGGGGACACGTACAACGAGCGTGCTCCGGGCGCCGCTTGGGCACCGGGGGCGGCGAGGAGTGCCGCCAGGAATGCGGCGGTGGCGGCAGCGGCGGTTCCACGTACGACGTTCACGGTGCGGTTCACGCGGTGGCCTTCCAGTCGGGGTGGCCGGGCATGGGCGGGTTGACGGCCCCGAAGAGCCAGTCGCGCAGGAACGGGTCCAGGGACCGGTCGCCGGTGACGTCGACGGTGTGCCGGATGAAGGCCTCGCTGGTGTACGTGGAGTCCTTGAACCGCTTGACCCATTCGCGCATGACCGTGTCGAACTTCCGTCGGCCGGCCCGCAGGCTCAGGGCGTACAGCACGAGTGCGCCGCCGTCGTAGATGTTCGTGCCGCCGAGCGCCTTCGGCAGTCCGGGCGGGCCGTCGGCGGCGCGGACGGCATCGAGCTTCTCGTACGTCGCCCTCATCTTGTCCTCGAGGACGGACCAGCCGCGCTCCTCGCCGTACAGACCGGCGTAGTACACGGCGGGACCCTCGTTCAGCCAGGCCTGCTGCCAGTCGTTCGGGGTGACGGAGTCGCCGAACCACTGGTGGACGAGCTCGTGCACCATGGTGGTCTCGTATCCGGGCCGGCCGTTGGCGTCGGGCTTGAACCAGTTGGTGGAGAACAGCGACAGGGTCTGGTTCTCCAGGGCGTCGGTGTAGCCGTCGTAGATGTGGACGCCGTAGACGGAGAACGGGTAGCGGCCGAACTTCGCCTCCAGCCAGGCCAGATGGTCCGGGGTGCGGGCCACGACCGGGCCGTACTTCTCCTCCTGGCCCTGGGGGACGATGTGCCGCAGCGGCAGTCCCCGGTGGCTCGTGCCGTACAGGTAGGTGCCCTTGACGACGGCGATGCCGATGAGTTCGGTCGCCATCCGCTCGCGCAGCGCGAAGTGCCAGACCGTGGAGCCGTCGGCGCGCCGGGACTTGTGGGTCAGCTCGCCGTTGGCGGTGGCGACGAAGCCCTTGGGTGCGCTGATGTGGAACGTCCACGTCGCCTTGTCGGACGGGGTGTCGTTGCACGGCAGGAAGGTGTCGGCGCGCGAGGACTGGGCCGCCGAGGCGAAACCGCCGTCGGTGCCGAACCTCCAGCCGGTGAGGCCGAGTCGGGGCGCCTTGCCGTTGCCGCGGTAGCGGACCTCGACGGTGAACGCCTGTCCGTCGTGGAGCGGGCGGGCCGGGGTGATCGTGAACTCCTGGCCGCTCCGGCCGGGGGTGAGCTCCCAGGTCGCGGGGCGGCCGGAGACGGTGACCGCGTCGATGGTGTGGCCGTCGGTGTCCAGGTTGAACGCGGAGAGGTCCTGGGTGGCCCTGGCATTGATCTTCACGGTCGCGGTGAAGTCGTACGTCACCGGGGTGAATTCGAAGGCCAGGTCGTAGTGGACGACCTGGTAGCCGCCGTTGCCGAGCGTCGGGAAGAGCGGGTCGCCGACGCCGTTCGAGCCGGGCTTCGGGTCGAAGCGGTGCGGCTGTGCGGTGGCGGCCGGGCCGAGGGCCGGTACGGCGGCGGCTGCGGCGACCGCCGCGCCGCCGAGTCTGAGGGCCGTGCGTCGTGTCGTCACTTCTTCCCCTTCTGGGCGGCTTCCTCGAATTCGCCGCGGGCCTGCTCGCCGCCCTTGGCCAGGTAGTCCTTGACCAGCCGGTCGTAGGCGGACATGGGCTTGCGGCCGGAGATGACGTCCTTGAGCGCGTCCTGCTTGAACGTGTAGAGGCTGCCGTAGCCCTTGGAGTCCCAGGTGGGCGAGGAGTACTGGAGCGTCGGGTCCTGCTCCATGATCGGGATCATCTTGGTGAAGGCCTCGTGCACATGGCGGACGCCGTCCTGCGAGTCGGCGCTGAAGACGGCCGGGACGGCGGAGGAGATGAACTTCCAGGGCACGGTGACGTCCTGGGTGCCCTGCTTGGTGAGCGCCGGGTTGCCCTTCGCGTCGCGGGTGAAGTCCTTGCCCTCGACGCCGTAGTTGATGAGCGTGTACTCCTCGCTTCCGAACGGTGACGCGGCGAAGTCGGCCAGCGCCAGGATCTGCCGCACGCGCTCCCCGGACGCGTTCTTCACATAGGTGTTCTCCAGCTTGACGTTGTCCATCCAGGCGACGGGCGAGGAGCCGAACGGCACGAAGGGCCTCGGGTCGTACTTCTTGTCGATCGCCTTCATCGCGGCGATGTAGCCGACCCCGGGCGCCAGATAGGTGGGCATTCCGTCGTAGACGTAGGCGCCCTTGCCGTTCTTGAACATGTCCGTGTACTGCGCCTTCTGCGCGCCGGACATCTGGAGGGTGCCCGGGTAGTAGCAGCCCGCCTTGTACAGCGACCGGGCGGTCTCCACCGCCTGACGGAATTCCGGGGTCTCCAGGTCGGTGGTGAACTTGCCGGTCTTGGGATCCATCCGCCAGGCGTACGGCGCGCCGGCCGACATGGCGAGGACGTTGGTGACGCCCGCGATGATCGCGTACTGGTCCTTCTTGGGGCGGGTCAGCTCCTTGCACGCCTCGACGAACCGGTCGAGGCCGGTGATCTGGTCGAGGCTCGTGATGCCGATCTCCTCGAACAGGTCGTGCCGGTAGAAGCCCGCGCCGCCGGTTCCGGTACGCGCGATCGGGATGCCGTAGAGCTTTCCGCCGAAGATGGCGGACTGCCAGGCACCCTTCGGGATCGCGGCCAGGTTGGGGTAGTCCTTGACCTTGTCCCCGGCGAGGTACGGGGTCAGGTCGGCACACTTGGCCCGCAGGAAGGCCGCCTTGTTGTCGACGCCGCCGACCTCGGGGTACATGAAGAGGTCCGGCAGGCTGTCGCTGGCGACCATGGTGGAGAACTTGGTGCCGTAGTCGTCCGCCGGGACGGCGGTGATGTTCACCTGGCCGCCGAGCAGCTTCTCGATGGCCTGCCAGGCGGCGTTCCTGCCGCGCGAGGGCGGCGGCGGCGAGAAGGTCTCCATCGTCGCGCTGACCGGCTCGGCGCCCTTGAGCGGCGCGCCCTTGGTGGCCCTCAGCGGCTTCGCCGGGTAGCTGAAGAAGCCCTGCGGAACGCCGGCTGCCGTGCCGGCGAGATCGGGCTTGAGACCGATGTTGCGGATCGCGGTGTCGGGGAGCAGCGAGGCGCTCTTGGCCTCGGCCTTGGCGGTCGTGCCGCCGTCGCCGCAGGCGGCGAGCAGCGGGGCGGCGGCCAGTCCCAGACCGATGCCCGCGCCCATGCGGAACAGCGCTCTGCGGTTGACGGGGGTTGAGCTCGGCACCTGAGTCTCCTTGGGAGAGGGGAAAGGAAGGAGTGGGGGGCGGTGGTTGCGCTCAGCCCTTGACGGCGCCGGTGAGCACGCCCTTGGTGAAGTAGCGCTGGAGGAACGGATAGACGCAGAGGATCGGTACGACGGCGATCACCAGGACCGCCATCTGAACGGCCTGCTGCGGGGCGAGCACCTCGCCGGCCGAGGCGGAGTTCAGGCTCTGGCCCTGGAGGACATAGGTCCGCAGCACCATGGGCAGCGGCCATTTGTCGGAGTCGTTGAGGTACAGGAGCGAGTTGAAGAAGGCGTTCCAGTACGTCACCGCGTAGAAGAGGCTGATCACGGCGAGGACGGCCTTGGACAGCGGCAGGACGATCCGCACCAGGATGCGGAAGTCGCCGGCGCCGTCGACCTTCGCCGCGTCGTACAGCTCGTCCGGCAGGTTCATGAAGAAGGACCGCAGGACGACCAGGTTGAAGGCGCTGACCAGGGTGGGCATGACGAGAGCCGCGTAGGTGTCGTACAGGCCGAGCCCCTTGACCAGCAGGAAGTTCGGGATGATGCCCGCGTTGAACAGCATGGTGAACAGGGCGATCATCAAGATGGGCCGGGAGCCGGTGACGTCGCGGCGGGAGAGTCCGTACGCCATGCCGACGGTGACGAGCAGGCTGGCGAGGGTGCCGAGGACGGTGATGCCGACGGAGACGATCAGCGCCCGGGTGACGACCCCGCCGGTGAAGATCGTGCGGTAGGCGTCCAGATTGGGGTGGTCGGGCCACAGGACGAGGCCGGAGGCCTTGATGATGTCGGTCTGCGAGGCGAAGCTCGTACCGATGACGCCGACCAGCGGGTAGGCCACCGCGAGGACGACCACGACGACGGCCACCGCCTTGGCGGTCTGCCCCATGCGGGTCGGGCGTTCCATCCACGGCGGTCTGCCGTCGGTCCTGTTCTTGCGGGCGGGCCGGGGCGCGGGCACGGTGGTCGCGGACGTGGCGCGAGTCTTCTCAGCGGTCAGCACCGCGGTACACCCCTTCGTGGCCGAGTCGGTGGGCGAGCTTGTTCGCGCCCAGCACGAGGACGGTGCCGATGACGGCCTTGACGAGTCCGACGGCGGCGGCGACGCCCCAGTCGTTGTCCTTGATGCCGTGGTAGTAGACGTAGGTGTCGAGGACCTCACCGGCGTCGGGGCCGACCGCGTCGCGCTGGAGCAGGATCTGCTCGAAGCCGACGGAGAGGATCTGCCCGAGGTTGAGGATCAGCAGCAGGATGAGTACGGGGGCGATGCCCGGCAGGGTCACGTGCCAGAGCCGGCGCCTGGGTCCCGCGCCGTCGATGGCGGCGGCCTCGTAACTCTGCCGGTCGATGTTCAGCAGCGCGGCCAGGATGATGATCGTGCCCCAGCCTGCGTCCTTCCAGGCGACCTGGAGGGTCAGCAGCCAGGGAAAGGCGTCGGGGTCGCTCATCATGTCGTAGCGCGGCAGCCCCAGACCCCCCAGGACATCGGGCAGCAGTCCGGCGCCGCCCAGGATCTGCTGGAAGATCGAGACGATGATGACCCAGCCGATGAAGTGCGGCAGATAGACGACACTCTGCACGAAGCGCCTGATGCGGTCGCTCGCGATGCTGTTGAGCAGCAGGGCCAGTGCGACCGGGATCGGGAAGAAGAACACCAGCTGGACGAGGGCGATCTCCAGGGTGTTGAACGTCGCGCTCCAGAAGGCCGGTTCACCGAACGCCGCGGAGAAGTTGGCGAAGCCGACCCAGACGCTGTGCATGTATCCGAGGTACGGCTGGTAGTCCTGGAACGCCACCACGTACCCGAGCAGCGGCACGTAGTGGAAGACGACGAAATAGAGCAGGCCGGGCAGGGTGAGCAGCAGCATCACCCGGTCGCGCTTGATCCGCTGCCCGAGCGTCAGCCGGCGCGGTGCGGCAACGGCCCGGGCGTCGGGCGGGGCGGGTTCGTCGGCCCGCTGCCGCCGCTTTTCCCGCGGCAGCGGGGGTGCTGTGTCAGCCATGGTGCGTCCTGTTCGGCCGGGTGGCGCGTTGTGAGCCTTCTGCGGCCGCAAGTTAGTAAGCGGTTAACCCAAGCGTCAAGAGATCCGAGCGAACGTCTTTGTTTCGCGGTGCTCTCTCAAAGGAAATCCGGGCCAGAAAATCGCCGTATACATGGACACAGCAGGATAGTTACCTGCGAGAACAGCTTGACGGTCGGCCATCACGCTCCCTAGCGTGCCGGTCATTCCATAGAACGCGATTACTGTCCGGAGGCAGGGTGCGAACCACCGAAGAGGCACCGGCTCGATCCGGTTCCGATGCCGCGACCCCGCCCGGAAGGCGGCCGCGCACGGTTCTGGTCATGAGCCCCGGACTGCTGGACGAGGTCTTCCCGCCTCCCGTCCGGGCCCGGCTGGAGGAGACGGCGGACCTCCTCGACCCGTCCGTGATCAGCGAGTTCGACTCCCCCGCCGCCACCGCGGCACTGTCCGAGGCCGAGGTGCTGCTCACCGGCTGGGGCTGCCCGCCGGTGAACGCCGCACTGCTGGACAGGGCACCCGGGCTGCGGGCCGTGATCCACGCGGCCGGCACGGTGAAGACGTTTCTGTCCCCGGACGCCTTCGACCGCGGGATCGTCGTCTCCTCGGCCGCCGCCGCCAACGCCGTGCCGGTGGCGGAGTTCACCCTGGCCGCGATCATCATGGGTGCCAAGCGGGTGTTCCCGCTGGCGGGGCTCTATCGCGCCCGTCGCACCCACCGCACCGGCGCCGACCTCGACCGGCAGCACTGGCTCGGCACGCACGGGCTGACCGTCGGCGTCGTCGGCGCCTCCCGGATCGGCCGCCGGGTCATCGAGCTGCTGCGGGTCCTGGACGCGGAGGTGCTGCTGTACGACCCGTACGTGGGCGCCGCCGAGGCGGAGCGCCTGGGCGTCACCCCCGCCGATCTGGACACGCTCGTGGCGACCAGCGACGTGGTGACCGTGCACGCCCCGGACACCCCCGAGACCCGGGGGATCATCGACGCCCGCCGGATCGGCCTGATGCGTCCCGGCACGCTGCTCGTCAACACGGCCCGCGGCCCGCTGGTGGACACCGAGGCGCTGACCGGGCACCTGGTCAGCGGGCGGCTCGACGCGGTCCTGGATGTGACCTCGCCCGAGCCGCTGCCGGCAGGCCACCCGCTGTGGGACCTGCCCAACGTCTTCCTGACCCCGCATCTCGCGGGCGCCCAGGGCAACGAGGTGGGCCGGCTGGGCGCGCTCGCCGTCGACGAGCTGGCCCGGTACGCGCGGGGCGAGCCCTTCGGCCACCCGGTGCACCGGGCCGACCTGGGGAGGATCGCATGAACCCCGTCCCGCCACAGGCTCTAGGCTCGGCGTCACACAACAGCCACCAGGGGGTGAGCCGGATGCGCCGGCAGAACACGGCCGCGGACGGACAGCGGCGGGCGACGGTCACCGATGTCGCGCGGCTCGCAGGCGTCTCGACGGCCACCGTCTCCCGCGTCCTGAACCGCAACTACCCCGTCGCGGAGGCGACCCGGGAACGTGTCGAGTCGGCGATGCGCGAGCTCGGCTACGTGGTCAACGCGCACGCGCGCGCACTGGCCGGGGTCTCCAACCGGACCGTCGGCATCATCGTCAACGAGGTCATCGACCCCTTCTACGCCTATATCGCGCGGGGCGTGGAGCGCGAGGCCGCACTCGGCGGACGGCTCTGCCTGGTGTGCTGCACCCAGGGCGACCCGCAGCGCGAGCTGGCCTTCATAGACCTGATGCACGAGCGCAGGGCGGACGCGGTGGTCGTGGTCGGCGGCTCCATCGCCGATCGCGGCTACACCTCCGAACTGGCCCGCCGGGCACGTGAGCTGGACGCGGGCGGCTCCAAGCTGGTGCTGTGCGGCAGGCCGCCGCTGGGCGAGGCGGCCCCGACCGCCGCGGTCGAGTACGACAACGAGGGCGGCGCCTTCGCCATCACCGACCACCTGCTGATGCAGGGCCACGAGCGCATCCTCTACCTCGGCGGCCCGCCCAGGCTCTCCACCACCCGCGACCGGCTGGCCGGGCACCGGCGGGCCCTGGAACTGCGCGGACTGCCCGCCGATCCCGAGCTGGTCCAGCCCGGCGCCTTCAGCCGTAACTTCGGCTACCGGCGGATGAGTGAACTGATCCGGGACGGACTGGAGTTCACGGCCGTCTTCGCGGCGAACGACGTGGTCGCCGCCGGTGCCGCACAGGCGCTGGAGGAGGCCGGGCTGCGGGTGCCGAAGGACATCTCGCTGGTGGGGTACGACGACATCCCGGTCGCCCAGGAGCTGCGTCCCCGGCTGACCACGGTCCACGTACCGCTGGAGGAGATGGGGCGCCAGGCGGTGCGGCTGGCCGTCTCGGGCGGCGACGAGGACGACTGGCGGGAGCCGACCACGGGTGCGCTGCGGCTCGGCACCCACATCGTGGTACGCGATTCCGTCGGGCCCCGGGCGGGCCGGCCCTCGCGCAAGTGACCGGTTACTTCCCGCCTGTCCGCAGTTGGCCATAGAAAATCACAGTAACTTCCCGACTCCCCTTGCGGCTCGACAGCAACCGCTTACATGCTGACGGCACGCCTCATCCCGTTCCGCACGCTTCCGCCCCTCATTCGTTTCTGCAGGGAGAGTTCCGCATGCGTAAGCACAGCCCCTCCGCCACGCCTTCCACCCCGGTCGGCCGCCGCTCCGTACTCGCCGCCGCGGCCGGTGCCGGAGCGGTGGCCGCGCTCGGCGCCACCGTCTCTTCGGCACAGGCCGCCCCCGGCCGGCCGCTCGCCC
>NZ_JAFMPZ010000467.1 GCF_017353455.1 Streptomyces laculatispora | reverse complement strand
GCCGCCCCGGCCGGGGCGGCGCGGACGGTTGATGACGGAGTCCGGCTTGCAGTCGGGCACCGACTTCCGCGTCACGGTCCCCAGCTTCAACTGCGCCTGCACCAACGCCGCCTTGGCCGAACCCGAATCCCGACCGTCGCACGGCCGCTGCGGCGCGCCGCCGGGGTCTCGTGTGCGGGCTCCGCCGCCATGCGTTCATCCCCGAACGCGTCCACAGGAGGTTCGGTCGCGCCGACGCCCTTACGCCCCACGGCGCCGAGCCGCTGGTTCACCCCGTCAACGCGGGCGGACCGCCGCCCTACCGCGCGCGTGTCCCGCCCAGCCCTTCAAGCTGCTCGATGCCCGCGTTGAGCTCGACCAGCAGGGCCAGGAACCGGTCGGTCGTCCCGTCGGCCCACCCTGTCGCCTCGATGAGACGCGTGGCGCCTTCGAGACTGATCTCCCGGTCGGCTTTCAGCCGTTCCAGTCCCAGAGCGGTGGGCCGGTACTTGCGCGCCATTCCACCGTCGGGATCCGGGATGCGTTCCACCAGGCCGTTCCGCAGCATGGGGCTGACCTGGCGATTGATGGTGGAGACGTCCACGTGGAACGTGTGCGCCAGCTCCTTGAGGGTGAGCGGCCCACCGGCCTCCAGGCGGGTGAGCAGCACGTAGGCGGAGCGCTCGAGGCTCTGGCCGATACGAGGACCGCGCGAGGCGACGAAATGGCGGGACAGGAGGGTCAGCTCCCGTTCGAGATCGCGCAGCCGACGCTCGTCCTCATCCATGGTCCTGCCCTCCGTTGCGACGCCTCACCTCATCATCGCGCATGCCCGCCGCCCCTCGCCCCGGCCACCCGAGCCAATTTGTGCACAGTGCACATCATGTGTACTTTGAACTAGAGATGCATAGCACACACCGCCGCCGTGAAGTGTTTCCGCTTCTCCCGGCACCGATCCCCGAGGCGCGGTCCGGGACATGAGACCGGCACCGGCCATGACCGCCTTACCGGGGTGCGCCGTCCGGACGCCTCTGTGCCGTCCTCGTCCGGAGCACCCTGCGGCAGGCCCTTCGCCCGCGCCCCGAACCGCTCATCGATCCCACCCACACCGCCCCGCTCGCGAGTGCGCCGACGCCCGGGCAGCCGCCGCCGCGCCCGAAGGGCGTCCACTTCCTCAAGGAGATCCCCCTTGCCGACCACCACCATCCGGCGGGACCCGGGCGCGATCACCGCCGTGATCGCGCTGAGCGGGATCGTCGTGTCCCTCATGCAGACGCTCGTCGTGCCGATCATCCCGCGCCTGCCCGACCTCCTGCACACCACCGCGTCCAACGCCTCGTGGGTGATCACCGCCACGCTCCTGGCGGCGGCCGTGGTCACCCCCATCGCCGGGCGGCTCGGCGACATGTACGGCAAACGCCGCGTCCTCATCCTCAGCCTCCTCGTGCTCGTCGCGGGGTCCCTCGTGTGCGCCGTCTCGGACAGCCTGGTCCCGGTGATCGTGGGACGGGCGCTGCAGGGCCTGGCCACCGGGGTGATACCGGTCGGCATCAGCGTCCTGCGCGACGAGCTGCCGCCCGCCCGGGTCGGCGGAGCCGTCTCGCTGGTCAGCGCCACGCTCGGTGTCGGCGGCGCGATCGGTCTGCCGGTGTCGGCCGCGATCGTCCAGTACGCGAACTGGCACGTCCTGTTCTGGCTCGCCGCCGGCCTGGGAACGGTCTGCCTGCTGCTGGTGACCCTGCTGCTGTCCGAGTCCCCGAACCTGTCACCCGGCAGGTTCGACGCCCCGGGCGCGGTGATGACCCCCGCCCTGGAGAACAGCCTCCCCCAGGAAGTGGTCGACAGCCTCAAGCGGGGCAACGCCCTCCCCTACCTCGGCTCCCCCGAGGACATCGGCCACACCATGGTCTTCCTCGCCTCCGACGAGTCCCGCTACCTCACCGGACAGCTCCTCGTGGTGGACGGAGGCATGACCGCACAGTCCTCCGCCGCGCCCGGACGCCGCGCCATGCTCCCCGCGTAGCGCCTGCGGCCCGGAGAGGCCCTGAGGCCGCTTGTCGGCACGCCGTGCCACACTCCTCCCTTCGAACGCGGGGCGTACGCTCCCGCGGCCTGGGAGGGGACGACTGTGAGCAGGACTGTGGCCAGGACGAAGTGGGCTGCCCTGGCGATAGCGGTCATCGCGCTCGGAGCCACGGGCTGCGGCACGGGCGCCGCCGACACCGGAGCGGTCGCGGCGCCCCGGCCCGAGGGCACCGGCCCTCTCGCGAAGAAGGACGTGCGCGCGGACCTCGACACCTCGGTCGCGGACGCGGGCGTTCCGGACAACGCCCCGGAATTCGGACGGGACGCACAAGAGGGCACCTCGGGCGGCTCGCCGCGCTCGTGCGCCGTCGCATTCAAGGGCTTCGGCACCGACACCACGTCTGTGGACCTCACCCGATTCGAGGCGGTGGTGAGCGAGCTGCGCGAGCGCGACTGGCAGCAGCCCCGGGAGGATCTCAAGGGCGCGGACGCCGTGGGTGAGACCCGGGTGGTCCTCAAGCAGCGCGGCTGGACCCTGGTAGCGGGGTACATGGACATCCAGAAGGGCGTGATCACCCTGCTGGCCGCCGAGGACGCGTGCATGAAGAGGAACGGCGCCGACACGGGTCTGTTCGGCTGACCAGCCGCCCTCACGGCTTGAAGAACACCACGTCAATGACGGACGTCGTCCACCGCGATCGCACGTGCTGACGATTCTCCGAGATCCCGCCTCCTCGGCGGTGAGGACTCACGGGCGTCCATGCGATGAGCGAGCCCTTCGTGGAGATCAAGCAGATGGACGAGCACGCCGTCGCGTTCGGGGAGTCCTGGCCTGGGCGGAAGGGGCTGGTGGCCGTGTCAGCGGCCTATCCATCGATCGTGGTCGACGGCTGGAGTCAGGAGGGTTGGGTCTGATGTCGGCGTACAGGTCTGTGCTGAGCCAGGTACGGCCCGTACACGCACACGAAGCTGTACGCCCTGGCGACGGCTGCCCGGATCGGTGAGCGCCGGGCGGGGTCGAGTCCTGATTACGGTCCGGCCGTGCCGGTGGAGTTCCCGGAGGGGCAGGTGACGGCCCAGGCCGCCTCGATCATCCGGAAGACCTCGTCCAACGCGGCGTCCGGACTGGGCGCCTCTCGGGCCAGTGAGTAGGCGTCGATCACGAACCTCGCGATCGCCCGGCTCGCCGTTGCGGTCTGCGACAGGCCGGGATCGGCGGCGATGGCCGTCGCCAGCGACTCCGCGTGGCGCAGCCACATCGACTCCTCGTACTCCCGCAGGGCGGGAGATTCGTCGATCATGCGCCAGATCGGGGCGGCGCTGTCCGCCGTGCAATGTCGGACCAGGGCCTGGATCTCGCGGCGCAGCGCGGGGATGAGCGGCTCGTGCGGCGCCCGGCCGGTGACCGCCTGCGTGAGGCGTCGCTCGAAGTCATCGTCCTGCTCGAACACCAGGGCCTCTTTCGAGGCGAAGTGGGAGAAGAGCGTGGTGACGGCCACGTCGGCCTCAGCGGCTACGTCACGGATTCCCACCGCCTCGTACCCGCGTTC
Source organism: Streptomyces laculatispora (assembly GCF_017353455.1). Lineage (GTDB taxonomy): Bacteria > Actinomycetota > Actinomycetes > Streptomycetales > Streptomycetaceae > Streptomyces > Streptomyces laculatispora. Next base: position 8,599 of record NZ_JAFMPZ010000467.1, on the reverse strand, counting down.
CAAAAAGAGCCGGAGGGCCGTGTCGGCGATCTTCTGGCGGGTCGCAGCCTTCTTGCGCTCACGGCGTCCGGGTGGCACGGTCACGCCCTGACACTATCAGATACGAACACGTATCAACTCCAAAAAGCTAACCGTTAGTGTTATGGTCCACCGCATGAAGAGAGTGAGCTTCGCCGAGTTCGGCGGTCCGGGCGTTCTGCACCTCATTGACGCCGAGGAGCCCCACGCGGGCCCCGGCCAGATACGCATCGCTGTGCGGGCGGCGGGCGTGAACCCCGTCGACTGGAGGGTCCGTGAAGGACAGGTCCTGGGGGCGCATCCGATCGAGTTGCCTGCCGGAGTCGGGCTGGACGCCTCCGGGGTGGTGGACGAGGTCGGCGAGGGCGTCGAAGGGGTCGAGATCGGTGACCACGTGTTCGGCGAAGGCTCAAGCACCTATGCCGAGTTCGCCGTGCTGTTGGCCTGGGCCCGTATGCCCGAGGGGCTGACGTTCGAAGAGGCAGCCGGGTATCCCTCCGTGGTGGAAACCGCGCTGCGCATCATCGGCCAGGTCGGTGTGCGGTCCGGGCAGACGCTGCTGGTCAGCGGTGCGTCCGGGGGAGTCGGATCGGCGGTGCTGCAGATCGCCCGAGACCGCGGCATCACGGTGATCGGCACGGCTGGGGCCGCGAACCAGGACTATCTGCGCAGCCTGGGCGCCCTCGCCACGACCTATGGCGAGGGCTGGGTCGAGCGGGTGCGGCAGCTCGGCCAGGTCGACGCGGCCCTCGATCTGGCCGGCTCGGGCGTGATCGGCGAGCTCGTCGATCTGACCGGGAACCCGCAGAAGGTGATCTCCATCGCCGATCTCGGTGCGCCGGAGCTCGGTGTCCGATTCTCCGGCGTGGCCGGGAGCGTGCCGGAAGCGCTCGCCGTGGCCGCAGACCTCATCTCGCGGGGAAAGCTCCACATTCCGGTCGAGAAGTCGTACACGCTCGCCGAGGCCGCGGCGGCGCACATCGACAGCCAGGCAGGCCACACGCGCGGGCGCCGGGTCATAGTCGCCTGAAAGCCGGACGGGCGGTTCGGTCTCACCCCGAGACGACGGATTGCCTGGCTGAGCGCATTCGCGCGTACGCCGGCACCTGACCGGGTGAGGGCCGCGGGACAACCGCGACGGGCGGGCCGGAAGGATCCGGCCCGCCCGTCGCGGTCACCCTGTCCCCGTCACCCCCGCATCGCTCAGAGGTTGCCGCGGCGCTCCTGCTCGCGCTCGATCGCCTCGAACAGGGCCTTGAAGTTGCCCTTCCCGAAGCCCATCGAGCCGTGGCGCTCGATCATCTCGAAGAACACCGTCGGCCGGTCCTGGACCGGCTTGGTGAAGATCTGGAGCAGGTAGCCGTCCTCGTCGCGGTCCACCAGGATCTTCTGCTCGCGCAGGGTCTCCACCGGCACCCGGGTCTCGCCCGCCCACTCGCCCAGCGTGTCGTAGTACGAGTCCGGGGTGTCCAGGAACTGGACGCCGGCCGCGCGCATCGCGCGCACGGAGGCGACGATGTCGTTCGTGGCGAGCGCGATGTGCTGGACGCCCGCGCTGCCGTAGAACTCCAGGTACTCGTCGATCTGGGACTTCTTCTTGGCGACGGCCGGCTCGTTGATCGGGAACTTGACCTTGAGGGTTCCGTCGGCGACGACCTTGGACATGAGCGCGGAGTACTCGGTGGCGATGTCGTCGCCCACGAACTCCTTCATGTTGGTGAAGCCCATGACCTTGTTGTAGAAGCCGACCCACTCGTTCATCCGGCCGAGTTCGACGTTGCCGACGCAGTGGTCGATGGCCTGGAAGGTCCGCTTGGCGGGCGGCTCGACGACCGGCGCGGCCGCGGCGTAGCCGGGGAGGTAGGGGCCGTCGTAGCCGGTGCGCTCGACCAGGGTGTGGCGGGTCTTGCCGTACGTGGCGATGGCGGCCAGGACGACGGTGCCGTGCTCGTCCTTCACCTCGTGCGGCTCGGTGAGGCCGAGGGCGCCGTGCTCGACCGCGTAGGCGTACGCGGCGCGCGCGTCCGGGACCTCGATGGCCAGGTCGACGACGCCGTCGCCGTGCTCGGCGACGTGGTCGGCGAGGAAGCGGCCGTGGTCCGTGGCCGCCTTGATGACGGAGGTGAGGACGAAGCGGGCGGAGCCGTTGGTCAGGACGTAACTGGCCGTCTCGCGGCTGCCGTTCTCCGGTCCGGAGTAGGCGACCAGCTTCATGCCGAAGGCGGTCGAGTAGTAGTGCGCGGCCTGCTTCGCATTGCCGACGGCGAAGACGACGGCGTCCATTCCCTTGACCGGGAAGGAGTCGGCCTGCCGTGCACTGTCGGGGGTGCTGTGCATCGTCTCAGTCATGTCCGAAGGGTCTCGCCGCTTCGCAAGGTGCGCAACAGTTCGCGAAATCGCTGGGCAGTCTGTGCAGTGGATGGCCATGATGGGCGGGCTATCTGTACATGCTGACCATGACAGGGACTCCCGGAGGCGGACCGTGGCGATCGATCATCTGGACGGGCGGCTCATCGTGCTGCTGGCACGTGAGCCCAGGATCGGCGTACTGGAGGCTTCGCGCCGGCTCGGCGTGGCGCGCGGGACGGTGCAGGCGCGGCTGGACCGTCTTCAGTCGAATGGCGTCATCCGCGGATTCGGCCCCGACGTGGACCCGGCGGCGCTCGGCTACCCGGTCACCGCTTTCGCGACGCTGGAGATCAAGCAGGGCCAAGGGGTCGACGTACGGGCGCACTTGGCCGGCGTACCGGAGGTGCTCGAACTGCACACCACCACCGGGCACGGCGACATGTTCTGCCGGCTCGTGGCGCGTTCCAACGCGGATCTTCAGCGGGTGATCGACCTGGTTGTCGGATTTGATGGCATTGTCCGGGCCTCCACCGCCATCGTCATGGAGAACCCCGTACCCCTGCGCATCATCCCGCTCGTCGAGCAGGCGGCGCGGGACACCGACTGAGCCGAGGAGTGCCGTGTGAGCTTCTGGGAGTATCTGGGCAATCAGCACCAGCAGCTGCTCACCGACACGTTCCAGCACGCCAGCGCCGTCTTCCAGTGCATGGTCATCGCGACGGCGCTGGGCGTCCTGATCGGCGTCGTCAGCTATCGCAGCGGCTGGGGCGGCTCGCTGGCGATCACCTCTACGGCGACCATCCTGACCATTCCGTCCCTTGCCGCGATCGGTCTGCTGATCCCGCTGGTCGGACTCGGTGTGGCGCCGACCGTGATCACCCTGACGCTGTACGGGCTGCTGCCGATCGTCCGCAACTCCGTCGTCGGACTGCGCGGGGTCGACCCGGCGCTCGTGGACGCGGCGAAGGGCATCGGCATGTCGCGGATCACCCGGCTCCGCAAGGTGGAACTGCCGCTCGCCTGGCCGCCGATCCTCACCGGCATCAGGGTCTCCACCCAGATGCTGATGGGCATCGCCGCCATTGCCGCGTACGCCTCCGGGCCGGGGCTCGGCAACGAGATCTTCCGCGGTATCGCCTCGCTGGGCAGCGCCAACGCGATCAATCAGGTGCTCGCGGGCACGCTCGGCATCGTCATCCTCGCCCTGCTCTTCGACGCCGCGTACGTACTGCTGGGACGGCTCACCATCCCGAGGGGTATCCGTGTCTGAGACCGCGGCGGAAGCCGAGCAGGAGCCCGCCGTCAACGCCACCTCCGGTGCCACCATCCAGCTGGAGAACCTGTCCAAGCTCTACCCGGGCAACCCGAGCCCGGCCGTGGACAACGTCTCGATGGACATCAAGGCCGGCGAGACCGTGATCCTCGTCGGCCCGTCCGGCTGCGGGAAGTCGACCACCCTGAAGATGATCAACCGGCTGATCGAGCCGACCTCCGGCCGGATCAGGATCGGCGACGAGGACGTCACCGACATCGACCCGGTGAAGCTGCGCCGGAAGATCGGGTACGCGATCCAGTCGTCCGGGCTCTTCCCGCACATGACGGTCGCGGAGAACATCGCCCTGGTACCGAAGATGATCGGCTGGTCGAAGTCGAGGGTGAGGGACCGGGTCGAGGAGATGCTCGATCTGGTCGGGCTCGACCCGCGCGAGTTCCACAGCCGCTATCCGCGCGCCCTCTCCGGCGGTCAGCAGCAGCGGGTGGGCGTGGCGCGGGCGCTGGCCGCCGATCCGCCGGTGCTGCTGATGGACGAGCCGTTCGGCGCGGTCGACCCGATCACCCGTGACCACCTCCAGGACGAGCTGATCCGGCTCCAGCACGAACTGCACAAGACGATCGTCTTCGTCACCCATGACTTCGACGAGGCGATCAAGCTCGGCGACCGGATCGCCGTGCTGCGCGAGCACTCGCACATCGCACAGTTCGACACCCCGGAGGCCATCCTCACCAACCCGACGGACGACTTCGTCTCGGGCTTCGTCGGGGCCGGTGCGGCGCTGAAGCGGCTCAACCTCACCCGGGTACGGGACGTGGAGATCGCCGAGTTCCCGACGGTAACGGTCGACGACCCGCTCCAGGAGATCTTCAACAAGCTGCGCAGCGGCCCGCACAACGAGCTGCTGATGCTGGACCGCAGGAACCGCCCCTACAAGTGGCTGCGGCGCGGCGACCTGATGCGGGCCCGCGGTTCGCTGGCGCGGGCCGGGCAGCTGGTGCACGACACGGTGACCAGGGACGCGACGCTGCACGACGCGCTGGAGGCGGTGCTGACCGACAGCGGCGGGCGGGTCGCGGTGACCGGGCGGCGCGGCGAGTTCATCGGGGTCGTCGACATGCACACCCTGATGAACTCGGTGCACGAGCTGCTGGAGGCCGACCGGCTCACCGCCATGGAGCACCAGCACGAACTCCAGGAGCTGCGCACCCATCAGACCGTGCAGGAGCAGGAGGGCGGTGCGGGCGTATGACTCCCAGCTCTCCGTCCGGCCCCGGCCCCACCGGTCCGGTCCCCGCGTCCGACCGGGACCGCCCGCCGGGCGAGCACGACGTCAAGGGCCATGCCTTCCGCGACGAGGAGGAGGAGCCGCCTCCTCCCCCGGCCCGGCCGGCCCGCCGGATCACCTGGCGCAAGCTGGTGCTGGTGCCCGCGGCGCTCGCGGTGGTCCTGATCGTCACCTACGTATGGATCAGCAATGTCGAGCTCGACGCGATCGCGAAGAACTCGCTCGCGGGCGACACGGTTCAGCTGCGCTGGTGGCAGCACGTCAGGCTGACCGCCATCTCGACGTTCTGGGTGCTGATCATCGCCATTCCGCTGGGTATCGCGCTGACCCGGCGGGGGCTGCGCAGAGCCGCCCCGGTGGTCACGGCGATCGCCAACATCGGGCAGGCGACCCCGGCGATCGGTCTGCTGGCGCTGCTGGTGATCTGGCTGGGCATCGGCCCGTCGACCGCGATCACGGGCATGGTGATCTACGCCGTGCTGCCGGTGCTCTCCAATACGGTCGCCGGCCTGAAGGCGATCGAGCCGACCCTGGTGGAGGCCTCGCGCGGCATCGGGATGTCGGCGATGGGGACGCTCACCAAGGTCGAACTGCCCCTCGCGGTGCCGCTGATCCTGGCCGGGGTACGGACCGCGCTGGTGCTCAACGTGGGCACGGCGACCCTGGCCACGTTCGGGGGCGGCGGCGGGCTCGGGGACCTGATCACCTCGGGCATCCAGACCCAGCGGATGCCGGTGCTGGTGCTCGGTTCCGTTCTGACGGTGGTGCTGGCGCTGCTGGTGGACTGGCTGGCCTCGCTGGTCGAGGTCACGCTGACGCCGCGTGGACTGGAGGTGGGGTGATGGGTTCGGCGGGCAAGGGTACGAGGCGCGGGGTGCGGACCGGGCTGGTGGGTGCGGTGGCGCTGGCCCTGGCGCTCTCCGGGTGCGGCCTGAAGAGCGGGTCGCCGATGGTCGACAACGTGAAGCCGGGGTCGGTGGGGAAGGGCGAGCCGCTGCACGGCGCCTCGCTGACCGTCACCTCGAAGAACTTCAGCGAGAACATCGTCCTGGGCCAGATGATCGGCCTGATCTTCAAGGCAGCCGGGGCCGAGGTGCTCGACCGGACGAACCTGCCCGGGTCGATCAGTGCGCGCGAGGCGATCCGCCAGGGCAACGCCGATGCGATGTACGAGTACACGGGCACCGCCTGGATCACGTATCTGGGCCATTCGAAGCCGATCGTCAACCCGTTGAAGCAGTGGGAGGCGGTGCGCGACGCGGACCGGAAGAACGGGGTGACGTGGCTGCCGCAGTCCACCCTCAACAACACCTACGCGCTCGCCATCAGCAAGAAGAACAACGCGAAGTACCACCTGAAGACGCTCTCCGACGTCGCCGCGCTGTCGAAGAAGAACCCCTCGGCGGTGACGATTTGTGTGGAGAACGAGTTCGCCGCCCGCAACGACGGGCTGCCGGGCATGGAGAAGGCGTACGGGATGTCGATCCCCGGCGCCAACATCAAGAAGATGGACGCCGGGATCGTCTACACCCAGGTGTCGAAGTCCAACTCCTGCCTGCTGGGTGAGGTGTTCACCACCGACGGCCGGATCAAGGCGATGGCCCTCGACGTACTGAAGGACGACAAGCACTTCTTCCCCAACTACAACGCGGCGCCCGTCATTCACACCCCGACGTTCGACAAGTACCCGGTGATCGCCTCGCTGTTGGACCCGCTCAGCGCACGGCTGACCACGGAGGTCGCCCAGACGCTGAACGCCAAGGTGGACGTCGACGGGGACGACCCTCACCAGGTGGCGAAGGACTGGCTGGTCGCGGAGGGGTTCATCAAGGAGGGCTGAGGGATCGGCGGGGAGCCGACGGGGGCTGTTTCCGAGTTCCGAAGAAAGCGATGCAAAGAACCTGTTGCAAAGACTCCTTTGTAACTCTACGGTTGAGGCATGGCAGAGAACGAGGCCGGGCCGGACGACACAACGGCAGGCACCCCGAACATCCACATGGTGAACGCCCGCACCCTGCGCGGGCTGGCCCACCCCCTGCGGCTGCGGCTGCTGAACACCCTCCGGGAGTTCGGTCCGGCCACCGCGTCGAGTCTCGCGGACCGGCTCGGTGAATCGAGCGGCGCCACCAGCTACCACCTGCGACAGCTCGCCTCGTACGGCTTCGTGGAGGACGACCCGGAGCGCGGCAAGGGCCGCGAGCGGTGGTGGAAGGCGGTCCACCTGGGCACCGCCTTCAACAGCACCGCGGACTTCCTCCGCGACCCGGACCCGGAGATCCGCGGCGCCATGGGCGTCGTGATGCACGAGATCGCCGGCCTGCACACCCAGGAGCTGAACACCTGGCTCGGCACGCTGCACGACTGGCCCGAGGCGTGGCTGCGCTCCTCCGACCTCAGCGACTTCAAGGTGCGCCTCACGCCCGAACTCTCCCTGGAAATGGCGGAGAAGGTCCACGACCTCATCGAGAGCTACCGGGACCGGGTCCCGGAGGGCACCGAGGGCTCCGCCCTGGTCCGCACCCATCTGCACGTCTTCCCGCGCCCCACCGACTGACCGACCGCCTGACTGAACTGACTGACTGACTGACTGACTGAGGGGAACACCACGCCATGCATCCCGAGACGCACCTTCAGCTGCACGACCTCCGCTCCGCCGAACTGCGCCGCCACGCCGATGACTTCCGCCTCGTCCACCCCCGCAGCGACGCCGGCCCACGCACCCCTCGCACGGACATGCGGACCCGGCTGGGCTGGACCATGGTCGAAATGGGCCTGCGCCTGATACCGGACCGGTCCGCCGCACCGTCCCGCGCCCCTCGAACGGCCTAGTCCGTGGGCGGGGGGAAGAACACACCGGACCGCGTACCGCTCGTCGCCGCACTGGCGGCCAACTCCATATCCACAGCGGGTACTTCACTCACCCTGATCGGCGTTCCGTGGTTCGTCCTGGAGACCACCGGCAGCGCCGGCCGGGCCGGGGTCGTCGCCTTCTGCGCGACCCTTCCGATCGTCGTCTCCGCGCTGATCGGCGGACCCGTCATCGACCGGATCGGCCGGCGCCGGGTCTCCGTCGCCTCCGACACGGTGTGCGGACTGGCCGTCGCCGCGGTCCCGTTGCTCCACTACGCCGACGCACTCGCCTTCTGGATGCTCTGCGTCCTGATGGCCGTCAACGGGCTGTTCCACACGCCCGGCAACACCGCGCGCTACGTCCTGGTCCCCGACCTCGCCGAACACGCCGGCACCACACTCCCCCGCGCCGCCAGCCTCTTCGACGCGGTCTCGCGCGGGGCCAGGATGGTCGGGGCGGCGCTGGCCGGGGTACTGATCGCGCTGGTCGGCGCGGAGACCGTGCTACTGCTGGACGCGGCGACCTTCCTCGCCTCGGCGGCGCTCATCGCGGCAGGGGTACGGGGCGTGCGCGCCGCCGAGCCCCTCAAGGCCGCGGCACCCGTCTCCCTGCCCACCTACAAGCGTGAACTGCGCGAGGGATACGCCTACTTGCTCGGCAACCGGCTGCTGCTTGGCGTCGTCGTGATGGTCCTGTTCATGAACGGCACCGACCAGGGCTGGAACGCCGTGCTGCTGCCGGTGCACGCGTCGGCCGAGCTGGGCGGGGCGCGCGACCTCGGGCTGCTCACCGCGCTGTTCGGAGCGGGCGGCCTGACCGG
>NZ_JAFMPZ010000466.1 GCF_017353455.1 Streptomyces laculatispora | reverse complement strand
ACCTCCTTGTAGCCGCAGGAGGCGTAGAACCGGTCGGCCCCCGTACCGCCCCGGCAGGTGAGCCGGATGGCCTCGACGCCCCCGAGGGTGCGCGCGGCGTCGGCGGCCGCGGCCAGCAGGGCGCGCCCGTATCCGCGGCCCTGGTGGCGGGGGTGGACCATCACCGTGTAGAGCCAGACCCAGTGGGCCATCAGCCGGTGCGTGTTGCGGGTGAGGAAGGCCGTGGCCGCGACGGCGCCCTCCTCGTCGTAGCCGACGAGGAGCCGGGCGCGCTCCTCGGCCATGGCGGTGAGGTGCTTGACGAGATCGGGCCGGACGTCCTCGACCGTGACGGGCGGCACGAAGCCCACCGCGCCGCCCGCGTTGGACACATCGGCCCAGAGCGCGGCGATACCGTCCCGCAGGGACTTGTCGAAGGTGGGGTCCAGCTCAAAAGTAAGTGCCATAAAGGCAGATTAACCATTACGGAGCCTGCCCTCAAACCCCGTCCGAAACGCGAGAAAGCTCCGGCCGGGACGGCGGCCGGAGCTTTCGTACAGCGCTGCGCGCACCCAGGGCGCGCGCCGGTTCAGACCCGCATGGGCTGCGGCGACTCGCGCCGCTCCGCGTCCGGGCCGGGGTACTCGCGGATGATCTCGTACCGGGTGTTGCGCTCGACGGGCCGGAAGCCCGCGTCGCGGATCAGGTCCAGCAGATCGTCACGGCCGAGCTTGTTCGGCGTGCCGTAGTTGTCCGCGTCGTGCGTGATCTTGTACTCGACGACCGAGCCGTCCATGTCGTCCGCGCCGTGCTGGAGCGCGAGCTGGGCGGTCTGCACACCGTGCATCACCCAGAAGACCTTGACGTGCGGGACGTTGTCGAAGAGCAGCCGGGAGACCGCGAAGGTCTTGAGCGCCTCCGCGCCGGTCGCCATCGTCGTCCGCGCCTGGAGCTTGTTGCGGATCTTGCCGTCCTTCATGTCCACGAAGTCGTGCTGGTAGCGCAGCGGGATGAAGACCTGGAAGCCGCCGGTCTCGTCCTGGAGCTCACGCAGCCGCAGCACGTGGTCGACGCGGTGACGGGGCTCCTCGATGTGCCCGTACAGCATCGTCGCCGGGGTCTTGAGACCCTTCTCGTGCGCGAGCCGGTGGATCCGCGACCAGTCCTCCCAGTGGGTGGCGTGGTCGACGATGTGCTGACGGACCTCCCAGTCGAAGATCTCCGCGCCGCCACCGGTCAGCGACTCCAGACCGGCCTCGATCAGCTCGTCGAGGATCTCGGAGGCGGAGAGCCCGGAGATGGTCTCGAAGTGGTGGATCTCGGTGGCGGTGAACGCCTTGAGGGAGACCTCGGGCAGCGCTTCCTTCAGCGCGCTCAGCGAACGCGGGTAGTAGCGCCACGGCAGGGTGGGGTGCAGCCCGTTGACGATGTGCAGCTCGGTGAGGCTCTCGCCCTCCATCGCCTTCGCGAGGCGGACGGCCTCCTCGATGCGCATCGTGTACGCGTCCTTCTCGCCCGGCTTGCGCTGGAACGAGCAGTACGCGCACGACGCGGTGCACACGTTCGTCATGTTGAGGTGACGGTTGACGTTGAAGTGGACGACGTCGCCGTTCTTGCGCGTACGCACCTCATGGGCCAGACCGCCCAGCCACGCCAGGTCGTCGGACTCGTAGAGCGCGATCCCGTCCTCGCGGGTCAGCCGCTCGCCGGCCCGGACCTTCTGCTCCAGCTCGCGCTTGAGTCCCGCGTCCACTAGGGCGCCTCCCATTTCTCTGCGTAACAGACTTCGCTCACCGTACTCCCCCGTCCGGCGCGGCCCGGTGACCCCCTCGGCTCTCCCCGTCAGCCCTCCTCGGGCAGGTCGCCGACCCGGTTCTCCCACTTGGTGGACAGCACGATCGTGGTACGGGTCCGCGAGACGCCCCTGGTGCCGCTGAGCCGGCGGATGGTCTTCTCCAGGCCGTCCACGTCACCGACCCGCACCTTGAGCATGTAGGAGTCGTCGCCCGCGATGAACCAGGCGTCCTCGATCTCGGCGAGGTCCTTCAGCCGGTGCGCGACGTCCTCGTGGTCCGCGGCGTCGGAGAGCGAGATGCCGATCAGGGCCGTCACCCCGAGTCCGAGGGAGGCCGCGTCGACGGTGGCGCGGTAGCCGGTGATGACTCCGGCGGTCTCCAGCCGGTTGATGCGGTCGGTGACGCTGGGCCCGGAGAGCCCCACGAGCCGCCCCAGCTCGGCGTACGAGGCCCTGCCGTTCTCCCTGAGGGCCTGGATGAGCTGCCTGTCCACCGCGTCCATGTGACTGAACCTTCCATTATTCAGCAGTTTCGCGAATCTACGTGTAGAATCTAAGGCATGCAGGCGTCAGAGCCTGCAATTCTTTCCGAACATCCAAAAAATGCTTTCGAATCTTCAGGAGTGAAAACACCGTGTACACGATCGAGATGGCCTACGCCCGGATGCGCGAGCTGCAGGACCTGGCCAACCGCTCGCGTGCCCACCAGCCCGCCGCTGCCCACCGGGTCGACCGGACCCGCAACCCGCGCGCAGCCAAGAAGCGCTGACCCCACCCGGATCAGCCACGGGAGCCGCCACCGAGCTCTCCCTCCCAGCGGCGGTACAGCAGGTGCGGCACCCCTGCCGCGTCCAGCACCCGCCCCGCGACGAAATCCACCAGATCCTGGATGTGCGTCGCACCCGCGTAGAACGCCGGAGAGGCGGGCAGCACGACCGCGCCCGCCTCGTCCAGGGTCACCAGATGCTTCAGCGTCTGTCCGTTGAGCGGGGTCTCGCGCACCGCGACGACCAGCTTCCGCCGCTCCTTGAGCGTCACGCTCGCGGCCCGCTGCAACAGGTCCTTCGAGAGCCCGAGCGCCACCCCGGCCACACACGCCGTGGAGGCCGGGACGATCAGCATCCCCTTCGCCGGGTACGACCCCGAGGACGGCCCGGCGGCCAGATCGCCGGCGGCCCAGTGCCGCACACCGGACACATCCACCTCGAAGGTGCGCGGCTTGCCGTCCGCACCCCGCGCCAGCCAGTCGCGCAGGTCCTCCTGCCAGTGCGCGTCACGGAACGCGATCCCGGTCTCGTCCAGCAGGGTCAGCCGCGACGCCCGGCTCACCACCAGATCGACGCTCTCCCCCGCGGCCAGCAGACCGCGCAGCACCGCAGCGGCGAATGGTGTGCCCGAAGCGCCTGAAACCCCGACAATCCAAGGCTGTCGCTGCTGCTGACTCACTGAAATCCCGGAATCCACAGGACCGAGCCTATCCGGCACGCACCACCCGGAACCGAGCCAGGGGCTCCGTACGTTCCGACGGATGAAGGGGGGTGTGTTCCATGAACGCCACGCACACGACGACCGGAGCCCGTGCCCTCGTGGCGGGCGCGGTCATGCTGGGCTGGGTCGGGCTGCTCTGGGTGCTGGAGGGCATCGACCTCGCGACCGGCCACAGTCTGGACAGCCACGGCATCAGCCCGCGCGAGCCGGGCGAGCTGCTCGACATCGTGCCCGCCGCCTTTCTGCACAGCGGCTGGGCGCACGTCGCGTCGAACAGCGTCCCGCTGCTGGTCCTGGGCTTCATCGCCGCACTGGGCGGTCTGCGCCGCTTCGCCGGCGTGGTGCTCACCGTGATCGTGATCGGCGGCCTCGGCGTCTGGCTCACCGCTCCGGCGAACACCGTCACGCTCGGCGCGTCGGGCGTGGTCTTCGGCCTCTTCGGCTATCTGCTGGTCCGCGGCTTCGTGGACCGCCGCCCGCTGGACGTGGTCGTCGGCGTGATCATCGCCGCGGTGTACGGCTCGCTGCTCCAGGGCGTCCTGCCGACCGATCCGGGCGTCAGCTGGCAGGGCCACCTCTTCGGCCTGATCGGCGGAGCGGTGGCCGCGTTCGCGTTGCGCCGCGGCGCCCGGCCGCTCAGACCGTCAGGCCCCGCACCAGCAGATCCAGCAGGGCGCACGCGAACAGGGCTATTCCGATGAACCCGTTGACCGAGAAGAACGCCCGGTTCAGCCGCGACAGATCGTGCGGCCGCACCACCCGGTGCTCGTACACGAAGGCCACGGCGACGATCACCATGCCGGTCCAGTAGAAGAGCCCCGCCTCGGTGGCCAGTCCGAACCAGACCAGCAGGCCGGTCGTCACCGCGTGGCAGACCCGCGCGCCCCAGAGCGCGCCCGGAATGCCGAACCGCGCCGGGACCGAGAGCACCCCGTGGGCCCGGTCGGCCTGCACGTCCTGGCAGGCGAAGATCAGGTCGAAGCCGCCGATCCAGATACCGACGGCCAGCCCCAGGATCACCGCGTCCCACGACCAGCTCCCGGTCACCGCCAGCCAGGCACCGACCGGCCCCATGGCCTGGGCGATCCCCAGGATCGCGTGCGGGTAGTTCGTGAACCGTTTCCCGTACGGATAGACCACCATCGGGATCACCGCGAGCGGCGCGAGCGCCAGACAGAGCGGGTTCAGCAGCGCCGCCGCACCGAGGAAGACGACGACGGCGACGAGCGCCCCCGTCCACGCGGAGCGCACCGACACCGCGCCCGTCACCAGCTCACGGCCGGCGGTACGGGGGTTGCGGGCGTCGATCTCCCGGTCGATGATCCGGTTCGCGGCCATCGCGAAGGTGCGCAGCCCGACCATGGCGATGGTGACGAGCAGCAGGGTCGCCCAGTGGATCGACTCGTCGTCCTGGAACATCGCGGTCAGCGCGGCGATGAACGCGAAGGGCAGCGCGAAGACCGAGTGCTCGATCATCACGAGCCGCAGGAACGCCTTGACCTTGCTGTTCGGTTGCGCGGGCTCGGAGCCCAGAGTCGCTTCGGCGGCGCTCACAGTCCGTATTCCTTCCACCGGCGGTCGACCTTCGCCGCCGTGTCCGGGTCGGACTCGACCATGTCCGGCCAGCCCCCGTCCCGGGTGTAGCCCTCCTCGGGCCACTTCTTCGTCGCGTCGATACCGGCCTTGCCGCCCCAGAACTGCTGGTAGGAGGCGTGGTCGAGATGGTCGACGGGCCCCTCGGCGACGGTCAGGTCCCGCGCGTAGTCGGTATTGCCGAGCGCCCGCCAGGACACCTCGTGCAGATCGTGGACGTCGCAGTCGGAGTCCACCACGACGATCAGCTTGGTCAGCGACATCATGTGCGCGCCCCAGATGGCGCTCATCACCTTCTGGGCGTGCTTCGGGTACTTCTTGTCGATCGAGACGATGGCGCAGTTGTGGAAACCGCCGGACTCGGGCAGGTGGTAGTCCACAATGTCCGGCACGATGATCTTGAGCAGCGGCAGGAAGAACCGCTCGGTGGCCCGCCCCAGCGGCCCGTCCTCGGTCGGCGGCCGGCCCACCACGATCGACTGGATCAGCGGGCGCCTGCGCATCGTCACGCAGTCGATGGTCAGCGCGGGGAACGGCTCCTGCGGCGTGTAGAAGCCGGTGTGGTCGCCGAACGGCCCCTCGGGCAGCGTCTCCCCGGGCTCCAGCCAGCCCTCGATGACGACCTCGGCGTTGGCCGGGACCTGGAGCGGGACGGTCTTGCAGTCGACCATCTCGATGCGCTTGCCCTGGATGAACCCGGCGAACAGGTACTCGTCGATGTCCCCGGGCAGCGGCGCGGTGGAGGCGTACGTCACCGCGGGCGGCGCCCCGAAGGCGATGGCGACCGGCAGCCGCTCACCGCGCCTGGCGGCGACCTGGTAGTGGTTGCGGCTGTCCTTGTGGATCTGCCAGTGCATCCCGATGGTGCGCCGGTCGTGGCGCTGGAGCCGGTAGAGCCCCAGGTTCCGTACGCCGGTCTCGGGGTGCTTGGTGTGCGTGAGGCCCAGATTGAAGAACGAGCCGCCGTCCTTGGGCCAGGTGAACAGCGCGGGCAGCTGGTCCAGGTCCACGTCGTCGCCGGTGAGGACGACCTCCTGCACCGGGGCGTTCTCGGCCTTCACCTTCTTGGGCGGTACGTGGACCATCGTCCCGAGCTTGCCGAAGGCCTCCCGGACCCCGACGAAGCCGTGCGGCAGCTCGGGCTTGAGCAGTCCGCCGATCTTGTCGCTGATCTCGGAGTAGGACTTCAGCCCGAGCGCCTTGAGGAGCCGCTTGTCGGTGCCGAACACGTTCATGGCCAGGGGCATCGAGGAGCCCTTGACGTTCTCGAAGAGCAGCGCGGGCCCGCCGGCCTTGTTCACCCGGTCGACGATCTCACCGACCTCCAGGTAGGGGTCGACCTCGGCCTTGATGCGCTTGAGCTCGCCCTCGCGCTCCAGAGCCCGGAGAAGGGATCGAAGATCGTCGTAAGCCATGCTGACCAGTATCGGCCACCGGTCGCCCCGGGCCCGTCACCGGGTCCGGGTCCCCGGCGGGCGCAGGCGGGGACGACGCCTCGGCCAGGGCGGACGCGGCCGGGCAGAGCTGCCGGCTGCCGCCCTCGCCCGGTGTTCACGTCCCGCGTACGTCACCCGGCTCCGTGCGGCCCCCGTCGCCACTGCCGTACGGGGGCCGCCCGCCCCTGCTCTCGGCGATCCGCAGCGCATCGGCC
Organism: Streptomyces laculatispora; assembly: GCF_017353455.1. Classification (GTDB taxonomy): domain Bacteria; phylum Actinomycetota; class Actinomycetes; order Streptomycetales; family Streptomycetaceae; genus Streptomyces; species Streptomyces laculatispora. Next base: position 22,296 of record NZ_JAFMPZ010000466.1, on the reverse strand, counting down.
AGGCACTCGGCCAGGCGGGCCGCGGCAAAGCGGAGCTCCGTCGCCGACGCACCGGGGGCGGCGATGATCGGCCGGGCGCAGCCGAGGACCTCGGCGCCCATGCCCAGTTGTACGGCCTCCATCTGGTCCGCCACCCGCGACACGTATCCATGGCCGTCCGTACGCAGGTAGCACGGTCCACCGTCCGGCCGGGGCCATGGCAGTAACCGGGCACGTGAGGCGTCGAGTTGCTCTGGGGCGCTCATGGTCATGAGACTGGATCGGTGGACCGGTCCGGTCAAGCTATTCGCCGCTTCTTCCGCCCATCGGGTAGCTCTCGATCTGCTCCCAGAGGTGCCCGGGCGTCACGCCCTCCTCGCACACCAGCACCTCGCCCGCGTCGTCACTCGCCGTGTGAAGGACGACCGCCACGGCGACCGGTCCGCTGAGCCCCAGGGACTCGGCCTCGGGGGCGGAGGCCAGCCGGACCGAGGTCACATCGGCCCCCTGGACCGGAGACCTGCCGAGCGTCCGCGCCACGTAGTGCGTGGTGCCCTCCGCGATCGGCCCCTTCTGGGCGAGCCTCGGGCAGCGGTCCGCCACGTTCTCCGGGAACCAGGCCGTGACCAGCGACAGCGGCGAGCCGTCGTCGAGCAGCATCAGCCGGTCACGGCGCAGAGCGACGGCCCCGGCGCCGAGCCCCATCGCCTCGGCCACCCGCCTGGGCGGCTCCTCCTTCCCCGGCGCCCCCAGACGCCGGAAGGGGCTCCCGCCGGAGACACGGGACGATCCGGCGAATCGGCGGCCCACCGGGCGGGCCACCGGAGTCTCCACGACCGTGAACCCCGCGCCCTGCCGGGCCGCGACAAGCCCGTCGCCACGCAGGACGTCCATCGCCTTGATGACGGTGGCGCGCGACACCGCCCACTGCTCGCACAGGTCGCGCCCGGAGGGAAGAAGATCACCCGGCCCGAACTCGCCCTCCGAAATCCTGATGCGCAGGGACTCGGCGATCTGCTCGTACTTGAGTAGCGGCACAACGTCCTCCTGGTGACTGGACAGGTCAACCGGCTAGGTTAGCGCAGGGATTCACCCGCTGCGGCTCCGGCCAGGAACCCCGGCCGGGAACAGGACGGACTCATGACGGCTCACCAAGTCCCCACGGGAATCATCGAGTTCTACACCTCCACCATCAACGAGGCGGACCGGCTCAACGTCCCGGCCGACGGTGTACTGGAAATGGTCCGGACACAGGAGCTGCTGCGTCGCCACCTCCCGCCCGCACCGGCATCCGTGCTCGATGTCGGCGGCGGCCCGGGGACTCATGCGCGATGGCTCTCGGACGACGGATACCGCGTCCACCTCGTGGACCCGGTGCAGCGCCATCTCACCGAGGCCGGGGACTGCGGCTGCACCGTCGAGCTGGGCGACGCACGGGAACTGAGCGCGCCGGACGACTCGTACGACGTGGTTCTGCTGCTCGGCCCGCTCTACCACCTCGTCGAAGCCGCCGACCGCATGACCGCCCTCGCCGAAGCCCGTCGTGTGGTCCGGCCCGGCGGGCTCGTCGCCGCGGCCGGCATCAGCCGGTACGCCTCGCTGTTCGAGCACACCGCCCTCGCACACCTCGACAGCGCCTCGCTCCAGCAAGGCATCGCCAAGATCCTCGCGACCGGTTCGCACGACGGGAAGAAGGGCTTCACCGAGGCGTACTTCCATACGGGCGCGGAGCTGGAGGCGGAGATGAGCGGAGCCGGTTTCACCGGAACCCGGGTGTACGGGATCGAAGGTCCCACCTGGGCGCTGCTGAAGGCGACCGAGCGGCACACCCGCGAATCCCTCACCCAATCGCGCATGTTCGCCTCCGCCCTCGCGGCGGCCCGCATGGCCGAGCCGTACCCCGATCTGCTCGCCGCCAGTTCCCATCTGCTCGCCGTGGGGCGCAACTGACACCGGTTACCCTGGGCCCGTCACCGGGGCGGGGCTCTGCCCCGCCAACTCTCCTCTGGGGGACTCTTCCACCATGCTCCGGGCCCTGATCTACCTCCTGCCGCTGGCGCTGACGATCTACGCGTTCATCGACTGCCTGAACACCCCGGAGGACGAGGCCAAGCACCTGCCGAAGATCGCCTGGGTCTTCATCATCCTGCTGTTCTGGATCGTCGGCCCGATCGTGTGGCTGGCCGCGGGCAAGGTGCGGGAGGTGCCCGCCGACGGCCGTACGCCCTCCGAGTGGCACCGCAGCCGGCGCACCCGGTGGGTGGCGCCGGACGACAATCCCGACTTCCTCAACTCCCTGAAGGACGAGCACAAGAAGGACGAGTCGCTCCTCAAGGACTGGGAGGCGGACCTGCGCCGCCGGGAGGACGAGCTCAAGCGGCGCGACAGCGGGGCGGGCCCGGAGGAGTCGGCGCCGCCCGCTTCGTAACGCACGCGGGATCAGGCGTACAGCAGCTGCCCCAGCCGGTTGAGCAGGGGCAGCAGTGCTGTGCGCTCCTGCGGTGTGAGCGCTTCGAGCGCACCGTGCACGGCGTGCATCTCGGCGCGGATCGTGCGGGCGAGCCGGGTGCCCTCGGGGGTGCGGCTCGCGACCTTGGAGCGGCGGTCGCCCGGGGCGGGGGCGCGGCCGACCAGTCCGCGGGTCTCCATGCGGCTGATGAGGCCGGTGGCGTTGGACGCGTCGCAGACGAGGTGGGCCGCGAGCGCGCTCATCGGCATGGGCTCGTTGAGCGCGATCAGCGCACGGGCCTGCGAGGTCGACAGACCGTGGCGGGCGGCGACGGCGGTGAGGTCGTCGTGATGGCCGCGGACGACGACGGCCAGCGGCTCCAGGAGGTCTTCCGGGGTGGGGGCGGCTCGATCGTCCGGAGCAGTGACGGCGCGGGGCGTCGGTTCGGTGGTCATGGTCGGCCATTCTTCGATCGGCATCCGCCGACATTTATTTGACATGCTCAATATTTGGCAGTTACATGAAATCGATTGCTTGAGCATATCAAGTTCCGAGCGGGTCCCGCTTCCCAGCTGAACCCGCATGTGAACCCGCATTTCGCCCGCCCGCAGGGAGTACCCCCATGCCCTCCGTACTGTTCGTTCTCACCGGCGCCGACCACTGGACCCTCAACGACGGCACCACCCACCCCACCGGGTTCTGGGCCGAGGAGCTGGCCGCGCCGCACCGGGTCTTCACCGAGGCCGGATACGCCGTCACGCTCGCCACCCCCGGCGGCGTCACCCCCACCGTCGACGCGGGCAGCCTGGCGCCCGCCGCCAACGGCGGACCGGAGCAGGCCGACGCCGTCGCCGCGTACCTCGACTCGATCGGCCCCGAGCTCCGCGCCCCGGCCCGGCTGGAGGACATCCACCCGGACCGGTACGACGCCCTCTTCTACCCCGGCGGTCACGGGCCCATGGAGGACCTGGCCGTCAGCGCCCTGTCCGGGCGGCTGCTGACCGGCGCGCTCGACTCCGGCGTCCGGCTCGGCGTGCTCTGCCACGCGCCGGCCGCACTGCTCGCCGCCCGGCGCGAGGACGGCGGCTGGCCGTTCGCCGGCTACCGCATGACCGGGTTCAGCAACGCCGAGGAGTCCATCGGCGGACTCGCCGACAAGGCGCCCTGGCTGCTGGAGGACCGGCTCGTCGCGCTGGGCGCCGACTACACCGCCGCCGCCCCCTTCGCCCCGCACACCGTCACCGACCGCACCCTGCACACCGGCCAGAACCCGGCCTCCTCCGAGCAGCTCGCCCGGGAGATGGTCGCCGCGCTCGCCCCCGTCGAGTCCCCGGCCGAGACCGTCGACCGCCTCCGCACCACCTTCCGCACCGGCCGCACCAAGAGCCTCGGCTGGCGCACCGACCAGCTCCGGCGGCTGCGCGCGCTGCTCACCGAGCACGGTGACGAACTCGCCGACGCGCTCCACGCCGACCTCGGCAAGAGCCGCACGGAGGCGTACCGCACCGAGATCGACTTCACCGTCCGCGAGATCGACCACACGCTGGAGCACCTGGCCGACTGGCTGCGGCCCGAGCCCGCCCCCGTACCGGCCCGGCTGGGCGGGGCGAAGGCCCACACCGTGCAGGACCCGCTCGGCGTCGTCCTGGTCATCGCGCCCTGGAACTACCCGCTGCAGCTGCTGCTCGCCCCGGTCGTCGGCGCGCTGGCCGCCGGCAACGCCGTGGTGGCCAAGCCGAGCGAGCTGGCGCCCGCGACCTCCGCCGCCGTCGCCCGGCTGCTGCCGCGCTGTCTGGACGAGGACGCGGTCGCCGTCGTGGAGGGGGCGGTCCCCGAGACCACCGCGCTGCTCGCCGAGCGCTTCGACCACATCTTCTACACCGGCAACGGTGCGGTGGGCCGGATCGTGATGGCCGCCGCGGCGAAGCACCTCACTCCGGTGACGCTCGAACTGGGCGGCAAGTCACCGGTCTTCGTCGACCGGGACACCGACCTGAAGGCGGTCGCGGCCCGGCTGGCGGCCGGCAAGTTCCTGAACGCGGGCCAGACCTGCGTCGCCCCCGACTACGTACTGACCGACCCGGGGACCGGCGCCGCCCTCGCCGACGCGCTCGCCACCGCCGTCGAGGAGCTGTACGGGGCGGACGCCTCGACGCACCCGGAGTACGGACGGATCGTGAACCGGCGCCACTTCGACCGGCTGACGGGCCTGCTCGGCTCGGGCCGCACGGTGACCGGCGGGACGTACGACCGCGACGCCAAGTACCTCGCCCCGACCGTGCTGGCCGACGTGGCACCGGACGCGCCCGTGATGCGGGAGGAGATCTTCGGCCCGGTGCTGCCGATCATCTCGGTGGACGGCCTCGACGAGGCCATCGCGTTCATCAACGACCGGGACAAGCCGCTCGCGCTGTACGCGTTCACCGAGTCGGACACCGTACGCGAACGGCTGATCGCCGAGACGTCGTCGGGCGCCGTCGGGATCGGGCTGCCGCTGGCCCATCTGACCGTGTCGGACCTGCCGTTCGGCGGGGTCGGCGAGAGCGGTATGGGCAGCTACCACGGCCGCTACTCGCTGGAGACGTTCAGCCACCGCAAGGCGGTCCTGGACACCCCTCTCGCCTCATGAGCACCGCCCCCGGCCGGGACGCGGCGTGGCTGGCGACCGCCCTCGACGAGGCCCGTGCCGGTCTCGCCGAGGGCGGCATCCCGATCGGCGCCGCCCTGTACGGGGCCAACGGTGCGCTGCTCGGCCGGGGCCGCAACCGCCGGGTGCAGGACGGCGATCCGTCCATGCACGCGGAGACGGCCGCGTTCCGGGCCGCCGGGCGGCAGCGCTCCTACCGGGGCACCACGATGGTGACGACGCTGTCCCCCTGCTGGTACTGCTCGGGTCTGGTGCGCCAGTTCGGGATCTCGCGGGTGGTGATCGGTGAGGCCGGGACGTTCCGCGGCGGGCACGACTGGCTGGCCCGGCACGGGGTGGAGATCGTGCTGCTCGACGACGCCGACTGCCTCGATCTGATGCGCGGCTTCGTGCGCGGGAATCCCGCGCTGTGGAGCGAGGACATCGGCGAGGACTGATCCCGGACACGGTCCGGCGGTCCGGCAGCCGCCCAAAACCGGCAACGGCTGCCCCACACCCGCGGGACGGGGTGGGGCAGCCGGAGGACGGGCCGCGGAACCCGCGGCCGGGGGCGCGTTCCGCACCCGTGGTGTGAGGTCTCAGACGCCGGCGTAGGAGTGCTTGCCGGTGACGAAGATGTTCACGCCGTAGTAGTTGAAGATCCAGCAGCCGAAGGCGATCAGCGCCAGGTAGGCGGCCTTGCGGCCCTTCCAGCCGGCGGTGGCGCGGGCGTGCAGGTAGCAGGCGTACGCGACCCAGGTGATGAAGGACCAGACCTCCTTGGGGTCCCAGCCCCAGTAGCGGCCCCAGGCGTCGCCCGCCCAGATCGCGCCCGCGATGATCGTGAACGTCCACAGCGGGAAGACGGCGGCGTTGATCCGGTACGAGAACTTGTCGAGGCTCGACGCGGCGGGCAGCCGGGAGAGCACGGACTCGGCGAACGCGCCCGGCCGGCCCCCGTTGGCGAGCTTGTTCTCGTAGCTGTCGCGGAACAGGTACATCAGGGTGCCGACCCCGCCGAGGAAGAACACGGCGCCGCAGATGATCGCGGTGGACACGTGGATCCACAGCCAGTACGAGTGCAGTGCGGGCACCAGCTGGTCGCTGGAGGTGTACAGCACCGTGGTCGCGATGCCGAGGTCCAGCAGGACGGTGGTGACCAGGAGCAGCCCCATCCAGCGGACGTTCTTCTTCAGCGTCAGCAGGGTCAGGTACGCACCGACCGCCACCACGGAGAAGGTGATGGAGAACTCGTACATGTTGCCCCAGGGGGCACGCTGCACGGACAGGGCGCGGGCGATGACCCCGCCGGCCTGGACCAGGAAGGCGAGCACGGTCATGGAGACCGCGATCCGCCCGTACAGGTCGCCCTTGAACGTGCCGCCGGCCGCGCCGGGCCCGTCCGGGACGTCACGGGAACCGGCCGCGGAACGGGTGATGATCTTCGGCCGGTCCAGTACGGCGGTACCCCCGGCCTTCTGCGCGACCTCGACCTTCACCGTCGGCGCGGCGGCTTCCACGGTGGTCAGCGCGGCGGCGGTGCGCCCGACCTTGCTGCGGCTGCCGAACACCCACTCCGCGATGTGCGCGAAGAAGGCCAGCGTGTAGACGGCCATCGACGAATAGATCAGCACATTGCTGGTGTGTGCCAGATTCTCGTTGGTTGCGGCGGCGAGATTCACTTCTCAGCCCCTTCGGAAGGTTCTGCGGAGGACGCGTCGACGGCGTCGGGGTCCGGATCGGGATCAGGGTCGGTGTCAGGACCGGGCGCTGTGGGCGCCACGGCGTTGAGCGTGACCGCGAGATCGGCCAGCTCCTCGGGAAGCTTCGCGGACTCGCTGCGGCCGAGCCCCGCCATTTCGACGACGGTGACACCGTCGCTGCCGCGTACGGCCCGGACCCAGACCCGGCGCCGCTGGATGAAGAGGGAACCGGCGAGACCGGCGATCGCGCCGATGGCCCCGGTGAGCGCCCAGCCGCTGGCGGGCTGCTCCGAGATCTGGAAGCTGGCCCACTCCTGGAGGCCCTCGAACGTGATGGAGCCGGCCCCGTCGGGCAGCTTCATCGTCTCGCCGACGAGCAGCCGCTTCTTGACCTGCTGGCCCTCGGAGTCCTTGAACTCCTTCATCTTGGTCTTGTCCAGCTGGTACACGTTCTGCGCCAGCCCGGAGTCGGGCCCGAGGTAGCCGTGGAAGCCGTTGAGGGCCAGCACCGGCATGTCGGCGGCCGGGAACTGCGAGTACATCGTGCCCTTGCCCTTGCCCGCGAAGGTCGGCACGAAGAACGCCTGGAAACCGAGCTGGTCCCGCTTGCCGTTCTTGTCCCGGTAGCCGTCCAGGACCTTGATCGCACCGCTCGACGTGACGTTGTTGTCGAGGGGCAGCAACGGCACGGCGGCCTTGTAGACCTCCTTGCCCCTGCCGTCCTTGACGGAGACGACGGGCGCGTAGCCGTGGGCGTTGAGATAGACCTTGGTGCCGTCGACGACGAGGGGTTCGTTGACCTTGATGACGGACTTCTCGGGCTTGCCGTAGGCGCCCTTGGAGTAGGTCACATGGGCCTCGTAGGTGCGCGGCGTGCCGATCTGCGGGCCGCTGCGCTCGTACGTGCCGACGAACTTGTCGAGGGTGAAGCTGAAGGGGACGAGCGAGTCGTTGTCGAAGAGCGAACCGGACTTGAAGTCGTCGTACTGGGTGATCGTGTTGGAGAAGCCGTCGCCCTCGACGATCAGCTTGCCGCCCTCGGACTTGAAGAGCTGCCCCACGGCGAAGGCCACCAGCATCACGATGAGCGCGATGTGGAACATCAGGTTCCCGGCCTCGCGCAGATAGCCCTTCTCGGCGGCGACCGCGTCCCCGTCGACATGGGCCCGGTAGCGGCGCTTGCGCATCAGGCCGAGCGCGGCCTCGCGGACCTGCTCGGGCTCGGCCTCGGTGCGCCAGGTGGTGTACGCGGGCAGCCTGGTCAGCCGCTTGGGCGCGCCCGGCGGGCGGCTGCGCAGCTGGCCGATGAAGGTGCCGGTGCGCGGCACGATGCAGCCGATGAGCGAGATGAACAGCAGGATGTAGATCGCGGAGAACCACACCGAGCTGTAGACGTCGAAGAACTGGAGCTTCTCGTAGATCGGCGTGACGGTGGTGTGGAGCCCCTTGAAGGTCTGCACCTTGAGCTCGTCGACGCTGTTCTGCGGGATCAGTGAGCCGGGGATGGCACCGAGCGACAGCAGGAACAGCAGGATCAGCGCGATCCGCATGGAGGTGAGCTGGCGCCAGAACCAGCGGGCCCAGCCGATGACTCCCATGGCCGGCAGGGTGGCCAGGGACTCCTCGCGCGGGGCGGTGGAGAGCTGGGAACCGGCCGCGCCGAGTTCACGGGCGGTCTCCCGGTCCTGCTCTGCGCGCACCTCCCGCTCGTCGGGGCGCTCGCGCTCCTGGGGCGGGTTGGACTTGGTGTTGCTCATTGGAACTCAGATCCCCACAGTGAAGCCGTTGGACCAGCCCTGCAATTCCTGCATCATGCTGCCCCACGCACCGGTCAGCAGGAGCAGCCCGGTCACGATCATCATGCCGCCGCCGATGCGCATGACCCAGACGTAGTGGCGCTTGACCCAGCTGAAGGCGCCGAGCGCCTTGCGGAAGGCGACGGCGGCGAGCACGAAGGGCACGCCGAGCCCGAGGCAGTAGGCGACGGAGAGTATGGCACCGCGCCCGGCGGTCGCCTCGGTGAACGCCAGCGCGTTGACGGAGGCGAGCGTCGGACCGAGGCAGGGAGTCCAGCCGATCCCGAAGAGCGCGCCGAGCAGCGGGGCTCCCACCAGGCCGGTCACCGGCTTCTTGTGGATACGGAACTCGCGCTGCGTCATCCAGGGCATCAGGCCCATGAAGAAGATCCCCATCAGGATCATCAGCACGCCGAGGACCTTGGAGAGGGTCCCGCTGTACTCCTGGAGCGTCTGGCCGAAGTAGCCGAAGAGCGCACCGCCGGAGACGAACACGGCGGTGAAGCCGGCCACGAAGAGGGAGGCCCCCGCGACGGTCCTGCCCCGTCGGGCATCGCCCAGATCCGTGCCGCTGACCCCGGTGACATAACTGAGGTAGCCGGGGACGAGCGGCAGGACGCACGGCGAGAAGAAGGAGACGAGCCCGCCGAGCAGGGCGATCGGCAGGGCGACCAGCAGGGCCCCGCTCAGAACCGTCTCGTTCTGGGTGGCGGCGGCGAGGGTGATCACCTGATCACTTCTCCGCGATCAACGGGTCGATCATCTCGTGCAGCTTGGTGTCGTCCAGCGCCGCCAGGGAGCGGGCGGCGATCTTCCCGTCCCGGTCGACGACGACGGTCGACGGAATGGTCTGCAGGTTCAGCATGCCCTTGGGGAAGCGGAGCAGGAGCTTCCCGGTCGGGTCGTAGAAGCTCGGGTAGGGGACCCCGAAGTCCTTCTCGAAGCTGATCGCCGGGCCGCGCTGCGGGTCACGGGTGTTGATCCCGAGGAACTGGACGTCCTGGCCGGTGGCCTTGGCCACCTTGGTGAAGTACTTCGCCTCCAGGCGGCAGGGGCCGCACCAGGAGCCCCACGCGTTCAGGACGACGACCTTGCCCTTGTAGTCGGCGAGGTCGAGCTGCTTGCCGTCCAGGCTCTCGCCGTCGAGCTTCGGAGCGGTGGCGCGGTCGCCCCTGGCCACCGTGGAGATCCCGCCGGTGCCGGTGACGAAGTGCGTATCGCCGCCGCCGCCGGTCTTGTTGCCCGTGCCGCACGCGCTCAGCGTCAGTGCGAGCGCGGCGGCCGCCGCGGGGGCGGCGAGCAGGGTGAAGCGGCGTCGGGATGCGCGGCCATAGCTCATGTGAAAAGTTTCGCATGGCGGTTTCGGGGATCTTGGGCACCCCCCTCGGTGCCCGTAAAGCCCGTTGTCAGGCTTGTTTAAAGAAGGCGTTCCAGCCGCCCTCGGGCGCCTGTCCGACGCCAAGCGTACGGAGCTTCGCGAGCACCGCCGGGTCCTGGACGTCCAGCCAGTCGACGAACTGCCGGAATGAGACGAGGCGCACATCCGGCTTCCCCGCGATGTGCTTGAGCGCGGCCTCGACCGCATCCATGTAGATGCCGCCGTTCCATTCCTCGAAGTGGTTTCCGATGTAGAACGGGGCGCGGTTCGTCTCGTACGCGCGCTTGAAGCCACTGATGTACGCCTGGGTGGCCTGTTCGCGCCAGCCCGGATACCGGGAGGGCATTCCCTTGGTCGAATTCTGCGACTGGTTGGCCAGGATGTTGTAGTCCATCGAGAGGACCTCGAAGCTGTGGCCGGGGAACGGGATGCCCTGGAGCGGCAGGTCCCAGACGTCCATGCGCTTCGAGGGCCACACCTGGGTGCCGCCGGGCGAGCTGGCGTCGTAGCGCCAGCCGAGCTTCTTCGCCGTGGGCAGCAGATTGTCCTGTCCGAGCAGACAGGGGGTGCGGCCGCCGACGAGTTCCTTGCGGTAGTCGAAGGGCAGCGGATCGAGGTCCCTCCAGCCGGTGTTGGTACGCCATTCGGTGACGAAGGAGACCGACTGATCGATTTCGCTCTGCCACTGGGAGGCGGACCAGTTCTCGACCGATCCGGAGCCGCCGCAGAAATGCCCGTTGAAGTGGGTGCCGATCTCGTGGCCGTCGTACCAGGCCTGGCGTACGTTCTTCAGCGTCGCCTTGATGTGATCGTCGGTGAGATAGCCGATGTCGGAGGCGCCGACGGGGTTGTTGGGCGGGCGGTAGAGCGACTTCTTCGATTCGGGCAGCAGATAGAGCCCGGAGAGGAAGAAGGTCATCGCCGCGTTGTGTTCCTTGGCGAGTTCCAGAAAACGCGGGAAGAGCCCGTTGCCGACCTCGCCGGCTCCGTCCCAGGAAAAGATCACGAACTGCGGGGGCGTCTGGCCCGGTTCGAGCGGGACCGGCGCGGTCGGCTGGTGCGGCTGCTTTCCGGTATCGGCGGTGGAACCGTCCCCGATGGACCTGACGTCCTTCTTCGCGGGCCCGGTCCCCTTGGCGGTCCCGCCGCCGCCCTTCTCGCCCTTGCCCGGACCCGCCCGGCCTGTGCCGGAGGAGTCGGACGAACTGCAGCCCGCCATCCCGATGGCGGCCGCGGCCCCAAGTCCGGCTCCGAGCAGACCCCTTCGGCTGATGTCACGCATGCGGTTCCCATCTGCGGTCGTTTTGCCTCAAGTCCATACAAACTGCCAAAGGCTTAGATGGGCGAAGCAACACGAGGGTTCCCCGAATACCACACGATTCTTTACGTAACCAGCCCCCAGCCTTGACCGAACGCAAGAGCGAGTCTCTTCTGCCGAGTCAAGCCTGCCCGGGTACATCCGCCCGGTCCGCGCACACATCCAGCCCGTCATCCGCGCACATCAAGCCCGTCCGGCGATTGAGGACGAAACACCCATCACGAAAAATCCGGGCCCGCCCACCGGCCGTAAACCGGAGCGGACCCGGACCGAAGACCCCCGGCCCGAGGGCCGGCTACGCGCCGAACCCCTTGGACGCGCCCTTCACCGGCTTCGCCCCCGCCAGCAGGTGCGCCGGCACCAGATCCCGCGCCGGCTCCGCGTACCCGACCGACACGATCTTGTCGCCCTGGTAGGTGAAGCTGGTCAGCGAGGCGAGCGTGCACTGCCGCTTGCGCGGGTCGTGCCACAGCCGCCGCCGCTCCACGAAGCTCCGCACGATCCAGATCGGCAGCTGGTGGCTGACGCACACCGCCTCGTGCCCGCGGGCCGCGTCACGCGCCGCGTCCAGGGCACCCATCATCCGTACGACCTGCTCGACGTACGGCTCACCCCACGACGGCCGGAACGGGTTCGTCAGGTGCTTCCAGTTGTCCGGCTTGCGCAGCGCCCCGTCACCGACGCCGAAGGTCTTGCCCTCGAAGACGTTGGCGGCCTCGATGAGCCGCCCGTCGGTGGCGAGGTCCAGGCCGTGCGCCTTGGCGATCGGCGTCGCCGTCTCCTGGGCGCGCTCCAGCGGGGAGGCGACGACATGCGTGATGTCGCGCTTCTCCAGGTGCTCGGCGACCCGGTCGGCCATCTGCCGGCCGAGCTCGGAGAGGTGGTAACCGGGGCGGCGCCCGTACAGCACTCCGTCCGGGTTGTGCACCTCTCCGTGGCGCATCAGGTGGACGACGGTGATGTCCTTGCGGCCCGTACCGCCGCTGTTCTCACTGGTGCTGCTGTTGCTGTTCTCGCTCATGCGGTGGCCTCCGATGCGGCGCGGGCTGCGGCGGGCAGCGCGGCGGCGATCCGCTCGACGGCCCGGGTGTCGTGGGCGGTGGAGACGAACCACGACTCGAACGCCGACGGCGGCAGATAGACGCCCTGCGCCAGCATCGAGTGGAAGAACGGGGTGAAGCGGAAGGCTTCCTGCCGCTTGGCGTCCTCGTAGTTCCGGACCGGCCGGTCCGTGAAGAAGACCGAGAACATGTTGCTCGCCGCCTGCACGGTGTGCGCGACGCCCTCCTTGGACAGGGCCTCGCTCACCAGCCCCCGGATCTCCGCGGACACCGCGTCGACCTTCGCGTACGCGGCGTCGTCCAGCAGGCGCAACTGGGCGAGACCGGCGGCGGTCGCCACCGGGTTACCGGAGAGCGTGCCGGCCTGGTAGACCGGGCCGGCCGGGGCCAGGTGCGCCATCACGTCGGCGCGCCCACCGAAGGCCGCGGCCGGGAAGCCGCCGCCCATCACCTTGCCGAAGGTCATCAGGTCGGGCCGCACCCCGTCGACGCCGAACCAGCCGGCCTTCGACGTACGGAACCCGGTCATGACCTCGTCGGAGATGTACAGCGCGCCGTTGGCGGCGCAGATCTCCTTGAGCCCTGCGTTGAAACCGTCCAGCGGCGGCACGACGCCCATGTTGCCCGGCGACGCCTCGGTGATCACACAGGCGATCTCGCCGGGCTGTGCGGCGAACGCGGCCCGCACGGCCGCCAGGTCGTTGTACGGCACCACGATCGTGTCGCCGGCCTGAGCGCCGGTGACCCCCGGCGTGTCCGGCAGCCCGAAGGTCGCCACCCCGGACCCGGCGGCGGCGAGCAGCGCGTCGACGTGGCCGTGGTAGCAACCGGCGAACTTCACGATCTTCGCCCGGCCGGTGAAACCGCGGGCGAGGCGGATCGCGGACATGGTCGCCTCGGTGCCGGACGACACGAGCCGTACCTGCTCCACCGGCTCGACCCGGGCGACGATCTCCTCGGCGAGCGCGACCTCGCCCTCACCGGGCGTACCGAACGAGGTGCCGCGGGCGACAGCCTCCTGAACTGCGGCGATGACCTCGGGGTGGGAATGGCCGAGAATCATCGGCCCCCACGAGCACACGAGGTCGACGTACTCACGGCCGTCGGCATCGGTGAGGTACGGACCGGTACCGGACACCATGAAGCGGGGCGTACCGCCCACGGCCCGGAAGGCACGTACGGGAGAGTTCACGCCGCCGGGCGTCACGAGGGACGCGCGGTCGAAAAGCGTCTGCGAAACTGGGGCGTCATAGGGAAAGCTCACACATGCCATGGTGTCAGAGCCACGGACGGTCTTGCGGACAGGTGTTTCACCGGACGTTCGCGGGGGAGGTCACTGACACGATGATCGGGTTGCGCGGCGGGGGCTGTGTCTCCCAGTTAGTAGTCGGGTGGATGAGATATGCATCGCGGTGGCGGAGTGGGCGAAGGGACCGACGACCTGGGGCCCGAGCCTGCCCGGCGGGGTCGGCACCGGCGCGAGGCTGAGCGCAGACAGGGCATACAGGCCGGTGGTGCGCAGGTGGGCGGCGGAGCCGGAAGCAGGAGTGGTGGCCGGGTGGGGGTGACCTACAAGTACTTCGGGGCCCCCGACGGGGCCACTGCCGCACGCGTGCCCATTTCCATGCGCCCGGAGGAGCTCGGCGGCGACGAGCTGGGCATGGGCGGCATGTTCAGCAAGATCAAGCCGGAGACCGTGGCCGCGATGGTCCTCACCGGCATACAGGGCATACCTCTGCACAAGGTCCCGCCGCTGGAACTGGTCGTCCTGCACCCCGACTACGCGGTGGTCAGGCTCCCGATGACGGTCGTGGACCCGCTGCGCGGCGTCGGCGAGGAGTCGGTGGGTGCCGCTGCCTTCATCTGGTCCACCGTCCCGGACCGCGGCGGTCCTCGCGATGCGTACAACGTCTACCAACTGCTCCACGAGTGGCAGGACTTCTCCCACCGCCTGCACGATGCGGGGCATCAGGCGTACTGCCTGGTCTGGCCCTGAGCTGGGACTCCTCGGGAGACGGGTGGGGTTTCGGGCCTCCTTCATGCCAGTGCCGGAGAGCCGTTCAAGGGGCCAGGGCGCGTCGAGGGCGCTCCCGTTTCGACGGAGGCACTGATGTGCCCGGCATGTCAGGCGCAGGAGCATCGCTGCCGGTCTCGAGTTCGGCCCCGGCTTCGGCCCCGGCTTCACCGAAGGCGTCGTCGATCGCCTGACACGTGCGCGTCCGGGAATCCGGGCCGGCGGCGACGCCGGTGTCTTCGCTTCACTCGGCGGAGTGGAGTCGGCCGCCCGCGAGGGGTACTTCGGCCTCGCCATGCTTCGGTCCCGGCGCGGTCTGCCCAACGCTGAGCGCATGCAGCTCTACGTGAAGTACGGCTCCTGGGAGAAGGTCGTCGAAGCCGCCACGCGTTCGAGCGCGGCGGTGGACCACGAACTCGGTCTGGAATTCCGCCACTGCTCCTGTGAAGTCCTCCTGGCGGCATGACCCGGCCATCACCCGCTCGCAGCGCGGGCGCGGCGAGCGGGTGATGGCCGGGTCGAGGACGGCGCGGGCCCGAGGCCACAGCGTCATCGCCGGTCCGGTCCGCCTGCCCCTGCGCAGGCGGACCGGACTGACCGGTCGGGCAAAGCGGGCGACGTGCGCGCGCAGGGGCACTTCGCCCCTGGCGCGAAGGAGATTCCGGCCGGCCGCTGCCGAACGCACGGCCCAGCCCGTTCACCCCCGGCTGCCCGTCTGCACGGCCGACGTCCGTCAGCCAGCCCTATCCGGCCATTCATTGGCCGAAGAGTGATCTTCAGCTGACCTGTCGAACCTGCCGATGCAGGAGGCACCGAAACTGAAGGAGGCCTGCCATGGGCGACACTCCGCTGGCCCTGTCCATCCCCGTGCTGGTCTTCGCCGGCGGCATCTACGCCGCAGGTGAGAGCTGGTGGCGGCGCCGGCACCCGGCGCCGCCCTCCCCGTACACGCATCAGGCGGCCCGGCTCGCCGAGCGCGCGATGCTGGTGGACGCCGAGAGGATCGTGGACGAAGCGTACGAGGCCGTCGGCGCGCTCTACGACGGACCAGGTGCGCCGGGCGCACGATTTCCGGCCACGGGCGTCACCCCCGGGGCCGCTGCCAGTCAGGGTCGCGACCGGTCAGTGCCAGCACCCGTGCGAAGGGGCTAGCCCCCTCCGGTACGGGGAACGGCTCGCCGAACACCTTCGCCTCCCGGGCCTTCGGCGCCATCGCGACCATGGCCGTGGCGAGCTCACTCACCACGTCCGCGTCCGGCACGAACTCCTGACCGGTGGCGCGGGCCAGGTCCCACACGTGGACCGTCAGATCGCTGAGCGCCATGTGTCCGACGGTCCGGGCCGGGAACCCCAGGGAACCCGCGGTCCCGTCCTCCGCGCCGGGCCGGGCCCACGCGTCGACCAGCGCGGCCGTCTGCTCGCCGAAGCGCTTGCGCCAGTCCCCGGTGACGGCGTCCGGGGTCTCGCCGAACTCCACCTCCTGCCGGGCCGCCAGGGCCGTGAAGTTGACGACCACCTGGGTGAGGTGGCTGACCAGGGCGCGGACGTCGTACTGCGCACAGGGTGTGGGGTCGCTCAGCCGGCTGTCGTCGATGCCGCGGACGACGGGCAGCGCGCCCTCGGCCGCCGCATCCAGCAATTCACTGATCTTCTTCATGGTCCGACCATGCACGCCGCGGCGGCGCGGGTCTTGAAGAAACACGACGGGCGGGACACCGAATCGGCCGCGGGCATAGGATCGGCCGTCATGGCTGGCCCCCGAGGTCCCCGGCGTGACACCCGCGGCATCGTCGACGCCCCCGAACTGTTCACGCACGTACGGTTCCGGCGTCGCGAACCCGCCCCCGAACTGCGCCCGTACCTGGAGCACTACTGGCTGATCGACTGGGATCTGCCCGAGCCGTACACCTCCCACCTGGTCCCCCACCCCAGCGTCAACCTGGTCTTCGAGCGGTACGCGGGCTGCGGCGACGACGAGGCCGGATTCGCGGAGGTCTCGGGCATCGGCCTGGAGCTGTTCACGCAGAAGCTGGAGGGGCGGGGGCGGGTCTGCGGGGTGCAGTTCCGGCCCGGCGGCTTCCACCCGTTCGCACCGGAGCGGCCGGTGTCGGAGTGGACGGGGCGCCGGGTCCTGGCGTCCGAGGTGTTCGCGCCGCCCGCCGCGCCGTCGGCCGTCCTGGACCCCGCCCGGGAGGACGAGCGGATCGCGGCGCTCGACGCGTACCTGCTGGCGCTCGGCCCCGAACCGGACCCGCAGGCCGACCGGGCGATGGCCCTGGCCGAGCTGGTGCGCACCGACCGCACGGTCCGCCGTGTCAGCGGACTCGCCCGCGCCGAGGGGGTGTCGGTGCGCTCGCTCCAGCGGCTCTTCGCCACGTACGTCGGCGTGGGCCCCAAGTGGGTCATCCTCCGCTACCGCATCCACGAGGCGCTGGAACGCGCCGAATCGGAGCCGGCCGTGGACTGGGCGGAGCTCGCCGCGGATCTCGGCTACAGCGACCAGGCGCACCTGGTCAGGGACTTCACGGCGACGGTGGGCGTGCCGCCGACCGCGCTGACCGCCCGCTGACCGCTCTCTGGCCGCCCCCTGACTGTCAGTGCCCCGTCCTACAGTTCTGGCATGGAGCGCACCGCAGCACCATCCGTACGGATCGAGCCCTGGTCGGACAGCGACCTGGAGCTGCTCCGCCGTGCCAACGCACCGGAGCTGATGGACCATCTGGGCGGCCCCGAGTCGGAGGAGCAGCTCATAGGGCGTCACGGCCGCTACGTGGCACTGAGCGCGGACCGGACGGGCCGGGGCAGGATGTTCCGCATCGCGCTGACCGGCGAGGACGAGGCCGTGGGCACCATCGGCTTCTGGGAGCGCACCTGGCAGGGCCGGCAGGTGTACGAGACGGGGTGGGCCGTTCTCGCGGGGTTCCAGGGACGGGGCATCGCGTCGGCCGCGACCGTGGCCGTGGCCGGGCAGGCGCGCGCCGAGCACAGGCACCGCTATCTGCACGCCTACCCGTCCGTGGCCAACGGCGCGTCGAACGGGGTGTGCCGCAAGGCGGGGTTCACCCTGCTCGGCGAGTGCGAGGTCGAGTACCCGCCGGGCCATCCGCTGCTGACGAACGACTGGCGGCTGGATCTCCACCCGGATCAATGACCGGACCGGCCGGGGCACTGACCGGCTCACCGCCCGGACCGCCACCCCCGGGGCTGCGGCGCTCGCGCCCCCACGCGTTAAGTGTTTGACGACCGAGCCCGCCTCCTGGATATTTAGCTGCGCGACACAGTTTATGTGCGCAACAAGCACTTGACCGCCCCCGCCGGACACGGACACCCCGAGGAGACTCACCGCCATGCTCACGCTCGTCACCGGATGCCGCGGCCGCGTCGGCTCCACGCTCGCCTCGCTCCTGCACCGGGGCGGCCATGCCGTCCGTGCCGCCTCCCGCAACCCCGCCGAGCTCTCGCTCCCGGCCGGCATCCCGGCCGTGGCCTGCGATCTCGGCGACCCCACGGCCTTCGCGGCCGCGCTGGAAGGCGTCGACTCCGTCTTCCTGTACGCCGAGCCCTCCCACATCGACGACTTCCTCGCCGCAGCACGGGCCGCCGGGGTCGGGCACATCGTGCTGCTCTCCTCCAGTTCGGTCCTCGCCCCGGACGCCTCCTCCAACTCGATCGCCGCCTCCCACCACGCGGTGGAGCAGGCCCTGACCGCCTCGCCCCTGACCGCGACGCTCCTGCGGCCCGGCGCCTTCGCGGGCAACGCGTACCAGTGGTCGGGCGCCTTCCGGAGCGGGGACCCCGTGGACCTGCCCTACCCCCGCAGCCAGACCAGCCCGATCGACGAGACCGACATCGCCGAAGCGGCCCTGGCCGTCCTCACCGACGCCCGACTCCGGGGCGCGGCGTATCACCTGACCGGCCCCGAATCGCTCACCGCCACCGAGCAGGTCGAGCTGCTGGCCGCCTCCTCCGGCACCCCCGTGACCGTCAACGCCGTGAGCCGGGAAGCCTGGAAGGAGTCCGTCTCCCCCTTCATGCCGGCGGAGATCGCCGAGGCGCTGCTCGACTACTGGGCCGCCACCGACGGTTCACCGGCCGAGGTCACCGACGACACCGAGAAGCTCACCGGCCGACCGGCCCGCACCTTCGCCGCCTGGGCCGCCGAGCACGCCGCCGCCTTCCGCGCCTGATCCCGCACGCCGCACACCGGCACCCCCCGTCCCGCCCGAAATCCGTGGCCCGCGCACCCGGCCCAATGGCATCCTGATCAGGTGAACGGACCGGAGATCCACCTCGAAGTCGCCCCTGAACTGAGGCTCTTCGTCGCGCACGACCGCCGCAGGGGGCGGACGGCCGTGACCACCGACGGCTCGTCCACCCTCGGCCATGTCGTCGAATCACTCGGAGTCCCGCTCACCGAGGCCGGACAGCTCCTCGTCGACGGCCGCCCCGTCCCGTTCTCGCACATCCCCGCCGCGGGCGAAGTGGTCGACGTACACGCCGTGCGGCGCCCGCAGCACGTGCCGGGCGCGCCCCTGCGCTTCCTCCTCGACGTCCACCTCGGCACCCTCGCGCGGCGGCTGCGGCTGCTCGGCGTCGACGCCGCCTACGAGTACGAGGACATCGGCGACCCCGCCCTGGCCACGCGTTCGGCGAAGGAACAGCGCGTCCTGCTCTCCCGGGACCGGGGGCTGCTCCACCGGCGGGAGATCTGGGCGGGGGCGTACGTGTACAGCGACCGCCCCGAGGCGCAGCTGCGCGACGTGCTGGAGCGGTTCGCGCCCGCGCTCGCCCCGTGGAGCCGCTGCACGGCCTGCAACGGACAGCTGGCGGCGGCCGACAAGAACACCGTGGGCGGACGGCTGGAGGACGGCACGCAGCGCTCGTACGACGTCTTCGCGCAGTGCACGGAGTGCGACCGGGTGTACTGGCGCGGCGCCCACCACGCCCGGCTGGAGGCGATCGTCACCGAGGCGGTGCGCGACTTCGGCGCCTCCCCCGCCGGCCCCCCGGACCCGTCCGGCGTCTGAGCCCGACGCGGCACTCCCGCCCGGGAGCCCGACCTCACTCCGGTCCGCCGTCGCCCTCCCGCAGCCCCGCGATCTGCACCGCGCTCAGCTCAACCGTCCGCCGCATATGGGCGATGAGCAGCGCGACCTCATCGTCGTCGTAGGCCTCGAACATGGCCGCCCAGCCGCCGCTCAGCTGCTCCCAGACCGCCCCGAACTCCGCCATCCGTCCGGGCACCGTCGCGACGAGCACCCGCCGCCGGTCCACCGTGTCCCGTGCGCGCGTGACGTAGCCGGCCCGCTCCAGCCGGTCCACCAGCCGGGTCGCCGACCCCGTGGTGAGTCCGGTAAGCTCCGCGATCCGCCCCGTGGTGACGGGAGCCGCCTCCAGGCTGAGCAGGTTGAGGCACTGGAGATCGGTGGGGTGGAGCCGCAGCCGGTCGGCGACGGCCTGGTTGAACAGGGCGTACGCGGCCATGTAGCGGCGCGACACGGCGGAGAGCTCGGCGAGCATCGCGGCGCGGCGGCGGGGGGCGGAGGACTTCTGCGGCATGCAGAAAGTGTACGGAGCAGAGATCACTCGCCCGCTCCCCCAAGCGCTCGCGGATGGGCTACCGCGTGTCATGCGGGCGGGGGTGCGGGGGCTGGTGGTGCTCGGTCAGGACGGTCAGCAGGCGGATGAGTTCGTCCTGGCCGCCGGGGGTGAGGGGGGCCAGGAGTTCGCGCTGGGCGTCGGCGATGAGCGTGTCGAGGCGCTCCAGGCGTCGGCGGCCTGCGGGAGTGAGGGTGATGACGTTGCGGCGGCGGTCGGCGGGGTCCGGTTCGCGGCGGACGCATTGGGCGTCGGCGAGCTCGTTGAGGACGGCGACCATGTCGCTGCGGTAGATGCCGGTGCGGCGGCTGAGTCCGGCCTGGCTGGCGGCACCGGCCTCGTCGAGCGCGATCAGCACGGCGAAGTTAGCTGATGGCGAACCGCCCGCCGTACCAGGCCCTGCAGGCCACCACCCCGCAGACCATCGGATACGCGCTGACCGACTCGCCGGTCGGCCAGCTGGCCTGGATCGCCGAGCGCTTCGCGCAGTGGACCGACCCGCGCTCGACGATCAGCGACGAGCGGATGCTCACCGACATCTCGCTGTACTGGCTGACCGCCACCGCGGCTTCCTCGGGGCGGCTGCACCGCGATGCGCCGCGGCGGATCGAGCCGTGCCCGGTGCCGCTGGGTGTGGCGGTGTTCGCACACGACATCACCCAGTCGGTGCGACCGCTGGCCGAGCGGCTGTACGACATCAGGCACTGGTCGGAGTTCGAGCGCGGCGGCCACTTCGCCGCGATGGAGGTGCCGGAACTGCTCGCCCAGGACGTCAGGGACTTCTTCCTCACCCGCGTCGAGCACGACCAGCAGATCGCCACCCACTGAATGGCGATCACTCGCTCCCTGGCATCCGAGCCAGGACCGCAAGGCCTGGACGGCGCGTCAGAAGACGTACTCGTCCCCGGTGGCCGGTGCCAGCACCTCGTGTTCGCTGTTCTTCGAATTCCGGTCCGTCGCATCGCCGTTCCACACGGTTTCGATCCGGACGACCACCTCCGCCGGGCGCCCCAGAAGCTGCAGTTCGAGCGCGAGCTGCCGCTGCGAGCCGTCGGCGCGCAGCGGGCCCGTCCGGCACAGCACGGTCTGCCGGTCGGCCTGCAGGCATTGCCCGGGCAGCTCCTGCCGGCCGGAGAGGGGTACGGACACCCGTAGCCGGACGGTCGCCCCCGCGAGGTCCGAGGGTCCGCTGTTCTGGCTGACCAGCCAGACGCCGAGCCCGGTGCCCCACAGCGAGACATGACCGTGGTGCGACACATCGGCCTCCGGCGCGATGCCCCGCACCATCGGCGAGACCACCGGCGAACCGACGGCCGCGGCCGTCCCGCCCGCACCCAGCGCCAGCGCCGACGCCATTGCCGCCGCGGCGGACACCCTCAGCAGAGCCTTACGCGTCACTACCATGTCCTGAAGATACAGATCTGCACGAATTAACCACATTTTCCGACTGGTTCGGCGCGTCTCCGGGTTCCGCATGCCTCCCGGCGCCTCCCGGCGCATCCCGCCTAGCCGCGCATGACACGCTGATCGCATGTCCGTGGTCCGCTCCATCGCCCTGTTCGTCGTCGCCGCGCTCTTCGAGATCGGTGGCGCCTGGCTCGTCTGGCAAGGCGTCCGGGAACACCGCGGCTGGGCCTGGATCGGTGCGGGCGTCGTCGCGCTGGCCACGTACGGCTTCGTCGCCACGCTCCAGCCGGACGGCGAGTTCGGGCGGGTGCTCGCCGCGTACGGCGGGGTCTTCGTCGCGGGGTCGATCGTCTGGGGCATGGTCGCCGACGGCTACCGGCCCGACCGCTGGGACGTGACCGGCGCACTGGTCTGCCTGGCCGGTATGGCCGTCATCATGTACGCCCCCCGCAACCACTGACCGCGCCCCTGCCTATCCTGGCCCCGTATCGATCAGCTGTTCCGAGGAGCCCGCCATGGCCGCATCCCCCATCGCCGTCATCACCGGAGCGAGCAGCGGCATCGGTGCCGCGACCGCCCGGCAGCTGGCGGCCGCCGGTTACCGCGTCGTGGTCACCGCACGCCGCAAGGACCGGATCGAGGCGCTCGCCGCCGAGATCACCGCGGCGGGCCACGAGGCCACGGCCTACGCCCTGGACGTCACCGACCGCGCCGCGGTCGACGAGTTCGCGACCGCGTTCCGCAGCCTCGCCGTGCTGGTCAACAACGCGGGCGGCGCGCTCGGGGCGGACCCGGTCGCCACCGGCGACCCGGCCGACTGGCGCCAGATGTACGAGACCAACGTCATCGGCACCCTCAACGTCACCCAGGCCCTGCTCCCCGCCCTCATAGGCGGAGAGGCCCGCGGTCGAGGAGAGGATGACCACCGTGCCGTCGCCGCTCGCGGTGAGGGCGGGGAGCAGGGCCT